>JAESTV010000273.1 GCA_016763475.1 Roseicyclus sp. | reverse complement strand
GGCCGGTGCAGTGCGGACCAGTGCAGTGCGGCGCTGCCAGCCCCGGAGCATGGTCCGGGCAGCGCCACGAAGGCCGCCGTCAGCTGCATCGGGCTGTTTGCCTCCCGTTCGGTGGTCAGAAGCGGGCCGCGATTGAGGTCAACCAAGGGCAGACGCGCCGGGGTCAGACATCCTCGATCCGCAACGCCACAGGGGCGGTTGCAATGACGCCTGTTGCGGGCAGGGCGTCCAGTGCCGCGTCCAGATCGGGGCGCGCGGCTTTGTGGGTGATAATCAGCACCGGCGCAGAGCCGCCCTGATGGTCATATTGGCGCATCCGGTCGATGGAAATGCCGTTGTCCCCCAAAACTGTCGCAACCTTGGCCAGTGCGCCCGGTTTGTCGACCAGTTCCATTCGCAGGTAGAAGCAGGCCGGGCTTTCGGCGCTGGCGGGCGGAGCGGTGGTCAGGGTGATAGCCGGTTGGCCGAAGACAGGCAGACGTACACCGCGCGCGATATCGCAGATGTCGCCCATCACAGCGGACGCAGTGGGGCCTTCCCCCGCGCCGGGGCCGCGCAATACAATTTGTTCAACCGCGTCCCCTTCGATCACCACCATATTGGTTCCGCCAACCAACTGCCCCAGAGGCGACATGGCGGGCACCAGGCATGGTGTCATGCGTTGCTCCAGCCCGCGACCTGTCATCTGGGCCACACCCAGCAACTTGATCTTGTATCCCAAATCACCCGCCCGGCGGATATCGTCGATGGAGATGTCGCCGATCCCCTCCAGTCGCACATCGTCAAACGCAACCCGTGTGCCAAAGGCGATGGCGGCCAGCAGCGCCAATTTGTGGCCCGCGTCGATGCCGCCGACGTCAAGGTTCGGGTCGGCCTCCAGATAGCCAAGGCCATCGGCCTCATCAAAGGCCTCCTGGTAAGAAAGGCCGCCTTCGTCCATCCGGGTCAGAATGTAGTTACAGGTGCCGTTCATCACCCCCATGACGCGGGTGATGCGATTGCCAGCCAGCCCTTCGAGCAACGATTTGATCACTGGAATGCCACCCGCTACCGCGGCCTCATAGCGCAAGGCCACCCCGGCGGCTTCCGCCGCTTCGGCCAGCGCCTGACCATGGTGGGCCAGCAGTGCCTTGTTGGCGGAGACCACATCCTTGCCAGTTGCCAGTGCCGCCTCGGTTGCGTCTTTGGCAGGGCCTTCGTCGCCGCCCATCAACTCTACAAACACATCCACATCGTCGCGTTTGGCCAGATCGACGGGGTCCTCTTCCCACACGTAAGCGCCCAGATTGACGCCGCGATCCTTGTCGCGGGACCGCGCGGAGACCGCTGAGATCGTGATCTCGCGGCCGGTGCGGGCGCTGAGAAGTGTGGCCTGACGCTGTACAATCTTGACGACGCCAGCACCAACGGTGCCAAGCCCTGCAATACCAAGTCTGAGGGGGTCGCTCATATTTGCCTCCGGGCGTGTGTGTGACGGGCACGTGGGATCAATCACCGCCCGTTTAGCGGCTTCACCACATGCCTGCAACGCAAGGAAACCGTTTGCGCGCGCTTAGAGCGACATGTTCCTGAGCCATGCGGCGCGGCGGCGCAGGGCATCGGCCCGTGCCTCAAGGTTGGTGCCCTCCACTGACGCCGAGCGGGCCAGCGGCGCATCAGCCTGAGCCAGGAGTGGGCCGAGAGGGACAAGCGCCGGGTATCCGGCATTGCGGGCCTCCACACTCAGATGTTGCTCCAGATCCGGCAGGCCGGGGCCACAGGCGATGGGAAGAAGGCAAAGGATCAGGGTGGCAAGGCGCATAGGACAGACGTAGCGCGAGGGCGGGGGGCAAGTCCATATGTTGTGCTCATGTCGCTTGAATTGAACGAGCGTTCAGATATCCTGGCGCCCATGGCCAGAACCCAGGGAAGCCACGCCGGAACCACCGGCCCAAAAATCCGCGAGGTTGCGCTGCGTCTGTTTGCGCACCATGGGTTCGCCGCCGTATCGATGCGCCAGATCGCACGGGAGGTGGGGGTGCAGGCGGGCGCGCTGTATCTTTACACCCCTGACAAACAGACCCTGCTGTTTGAGTTGATGCGCGGCCATATGGTGGAGCTTTTGGCTGATTGGATGCCGCCGGGGGGCGGGCCGCTGGCGGAGCTGGAAGATTTCGCACGCCACCACATCCGCTTTCACCTCGACCGGCCTGAACTGGTGTTCATCGCCTATATGGAGCTGCGCAATCTGAGTGCAGGGAATTTTGCGGTGATCGAGGGGTTGCGGCGCGACTACGAGAATCGGCTGGAGGATGTGCTGCGCGCAGGTGTGGCGGAGGGCGTGTTTGATGTGGCGGACACGAAACTTGCGACCATGGGCCTGATCTCCATGCTCACAGGTGTGACAACGTGGTTTCGAGACGGCGGGCGGTTGGCACGTGGCGATGTGGAAACGATTTACTGGGATATGGTGCGCAAGGCTGTGACCAAGGCGTAGGCTGAAGCCGCGCGCGTCGGTTGGATCGGAGCGCTCCCCCTTCCTCTTACCCCCCTGACGGGAGCCGCTTTTCAACCGGCGTTGTCAGGAGACGGGTGTGAGGGGGGGTCATTTCAGTGCGGGCGGATCATTCGGCGGGGTCACTTGGCGGGGCGCGCGCGGGGGATATCGGCCTCAGGCAACCCGGCCCAGATTACCCGGCCCAAGTTACCCGGCGGGACTCATCGGGGCCGACTGGCGCTGTACCTTCGGAAATGGCACCAACCGCTACTGATCTTCATCCCATAGCTTCAGGGCAAACGACCGAAACGCTTCGGCCCAACCAATGGTCTGCACCTCGTAATGCTTGCGCAGGGCGCGGTGGCAGGCGCGCAGGCGGTAGCTGGGGATGTTGGCGTTGAAATGGTGGATGTCGTGGTAGGTGATATTGGCTACGGCCAGATCGAACCACCACCCCAGATCCAGCGCTGACGAGCCCTGCAACGCCGCCCGAGCGGGGTTGAGGTCTGGCTTGCGGTGCCACCAGGTATCCTCAAAATTGTGTTGCAGGTAGACGAGGAACACCCCAAGGCAGCCCGCAAGAAAGATCGAACCGGTGTAGATCACAAGGCCCGGTACGCCAGCATAGGCCCAGATCGCAAAGACAAAGACGGCGATCCCGCCATTGTGCAATACCACCTGCCACGGCGCGATTTTTGCGGCGTTTTTGGGCCAACGATAGGCAATCGCGTAGGTGAAAAGGCCACCTACGGGAACCATCAGCAAGGGATTGCGATACAGGCGGTAATAGACACGTTCCCAGAACCCGGCTTCATGCCATTCCCGTAGGGTCATGGTGTATATTTCGGTGGTTTCACGCTCATCCAGGTTGCCCAGATGGCTGTGATGTTCGTTGTGATTGTGCTGCATCACCGCAAAAGGTGTGAGCGTGAAGATGCTAAGCCCGTGGCCCGCCAACATATTGCGCCATTTGGTAGAAAACAGCGAATTGTGCCCGGTGTCGTGCTGCAACACGTAAAGGCGCACGCCGGCAACCGCGTTCAACAAGGTCAGCGGCACAACCAGCCACCAAATCGGCCAAACCTGAAATGCCAGCCACAGGGACAGGACATAGACAGCGAACGTTGCCACATAGCTGACAGTGGCCAAACGGTCATCTCGTTTGGTCCAGTCGCGGGTGAAACGGCGAATCTCCCGCTCAGCGTCCTGGCGGTAGGTCGGTGTGGTCTTGGGCAGGGACGGGGTCACGTGCATAAGTCCGGTCCAGCTCTCGAAAGGATTGTTGATATTGGGTCTTTTGGGCCGTGAAAGTGTAGAAAACGCGGACGGGGTTGCCCCCGCGAAACGGTATTTATGGTCTGTTTACCAAGGACAAATTGCCATGGCTTCGCCAACACATCAACATAAGGCCACTTTGGCTGCATCCTGCGCAGAATTTGGCCCATGGGAGGGGAGGGATTCCTGACCTCGACAGCGTTTGCAGGGCTTTGGCCACGGTTTAGGGTGAGGCGGCTCGCGGCAGGTAGGGTTGCGGGTAGGGTGGCAGACAAAGTGGTAAGACACCGCTTCGACATGGGATTCGGCGACAACCAGCTGCGCCTGTCTGAGGTTTCGCGCGATCAGAAGCTGCTGGGCGGGCGTTGAACGAAGACGTCTGACAGCCCAACAAACAGAAAATGCGCCCGGTGCCGGGAAGCCTCGGGCGCATTTATGTGGGGTCGTGGGGTCTACAGGTTGGGGTATAGGGGAAATTGGTCACACAGCACCTGAACCCCGGCGCGAACTTTGGCCTCAATCGCATCATTGCCGTCTTCACCGTTGCTGGCGAGGCCATCGACAACCTCGACAATCCAATCGGCGATCTG
>JAESTV010000024.1 GCA_016763475.1 Roseicyclus sp. | reverse complement strand
CAATCGACCCCGTCACCTGAAATCCAGTCCGGTCAACGGAAATGAAACCGGAAATGGGTCGACTACGACCTCAGACGGCCAATAAATCGAGGTGCCCCCTTATGCGCTTCACCTCACGCGCCGTTTTGGCGCTGGTTATGGTTGGCGAAGGCGGCGGCGATGGGGGCGGCGATGGGGGGGGAGGCGTGTTTGGGAGGTGTATTTGGCCACGCAGTTTTGGGCGCGTTTGGGCGCGGTCAATTTCCCGCAGGCACAATCGCCAGGTAAGCCGCGATGGCCTCACGGTCCGACGCTGGCAGCTGTGCGAGGTTCAGGATCACCGACCGCATATGCCCCCCTGCACTGTCAAATTCAGGGGTGAACCCGTCGTTGAGGTACGCGGCGATCTCATTCCCGGACCAACGCAGCTCATCTGGGGTCAACGCCGGTATCGTGCCACGCCCCGAAGGGTTTGGCGTGCCCTGTAACCAGCGGCTGCGATCAAGCGCTCCGATCAGGGTGCGCGGGGTGTGGCATTCGCTGCAATGAGCCAGCGCCTCCGCCAGATAACGGCCGCGCGTTTCAACCTCCGACAGATCACCGGTAACAACAAACCCGTCACCCAGGTTCAACAGGTTCCACAGGCCAACACTGCGCCGGATCGAGAACGGAAACCCGACGTCGTGGGGCAGGGATTCCACATCAGAGGCGGGTAACGTCAGAAGGAAAGCAAACAGATCGGCGAGGTCCTGACGCTCTGCCAAACGATAGGCGGTATAGGGGAAGGCGGGGTAATAGTGCCGCCCCTCAGGGCTGATCCCGTTCTGCATTGCGGTCAGGAATTGCGCGAGGGACCAATCGCCAATGCCGTGGGTCATATCAGGCGAGATATTTGGCGCGCGAAAGGTGCCGAAATCGCTGGGAAACCCCTGACCACCGGTCAGGATAACCCGCGCGTCCCCCTCCGCCTCGTCCGCCGAATGGCACGAGGCACAGCCCCCGGCCCAGAAGATTGCCTCTCCGGCCACCCCATCGCCAACCAGCCCCGCAACCTCAGCGTCCGTGATATGTTGCGGGCGGGTCAGTGCCCAAGCGATCCCAAGACCCAGAAGGCCAAGTACAACAACAACGCGGATCATTCGGCGCATTCAGATGACCTTTTGGCAGAGGCGGGTAGGGTGGCCACAGTGGGCCGTCAT
Source organism: Roseicyclus sp. (assembly GCA_016763475.1). GTDB lineage: Bacteria > Pseudomonadota > Alphaproteobacteria > Rhodobacterales > Rhodobacteraceae > Gymnodinialimonas. The sequence continues at coordinate 8,731 of JAESTV010000024.1, read as the reverse complement.
GTGGGGCGCCACAATAAACCGCCCGTCAGACCAAACCTCACCGAGGCTGGCGGTAATCATCGTGACACGCGCCGCAAGCCGATCCCACAGAGCCAAGGGCCGCGCGCATGGCGTCCAGACCATCACCGGCGACTCCTGAAAGGCCCTCAACAGCGGTTGCGTATTGTGTGGATACGTCGGTCACCCCAGCAAAGTCGGCCCAGATTGCAGGCAAAGCGCGGGTGCCTTCGATGGTGTCCGTGTCAGTGCCCTGAGGCCAGAAGAAGCTCTGGTTGATCTGGTTGAGGGTCACCAGATTGTCGGCTGCGATCTGTGCGGCCTCAGCATCGTAATCCGTATTCCCGCGGGCCATCTGACCCAGAACACCAATATTAAGCGACATGACCTGCATATACCCCTGACGGGCTTCAACGGCAGGGTTGGCCTCTTGTGCAGTGGCGGAAAACGTCATTGTGGATAAGGCGACAGCGCCGATCACAGCGGCGGACAGGAATGTACGGGAAATGGTCATCAATATGGTCTCCGGGAGCAAAGGATTTCGGGTGGCCGTATGCCCTGTAGCATAGGCTGCACTGACCTCAGGTCAATTCACCTGAAGGCGTGTCAGGGCCGGGCACATGTGCGCCACAGCACAGACTTGGCGTGCGTTACGCCAAACCCCGCGCCGCGCGGGCCGGGCGGGGCCGGGCCTCAACCAAGTTGTTTTGCGGTGGCCCAAAGCCCGAAGCCAGTAGCATGTTGATAAGACGCCCCAAAGCCATACACTTGCCTGTCAGTACCCGAATTGGAGACAACCAGGAACGATGCGCCAACAGTCTGTTCTTGCATCTGCGGCAATGGGTTTCCTGCCTCAAGCGAAAACAGCGAAACATCCGGCTGGACCTGCGGGGCACAGGTGTAAAGCGCATCAAGCTGAAACCCATTGTCGCCAGACCCGCCCCCGACCCGCAACGTAGAACCCTGAAATCAGGCGCCGAAATACTGCGGGGTGCCGGCGTAATCGTCGATGGCTGTCACGTCGCCGCCGACCGAATAGTGAGTGCCCGCGTCATTGGTGTAGACAAGGTTGTTTGATGCCGGGTCGTGCAGCGGGTTGTCGAAGTTATAGCCATCAGGTGCGTTGGCTTGGGCCTCTGCGGTGGCCCATCCGTAAACGGCGCCGTTGTTGCCCGGTGCCACGGCTTGGCCCGCAGCAATATAGTCACTTGTGGACATGCCATTCCACGGCGTTGTTGCGGCGGCGGGGTCGGAAAATTCCGTCACGATTTCCTGATCACTCAATTGCGTTTCGATCTCACCTGACAGCGCTGCCACGCCACCTGAAACAACCACCAGAGTGAGAAGCCCAAGACCAGCCAGCGCCGCCGTAAGCACAACCCAGTCAACGGTGACAGCACCGCTTTCGTCGCTAAAGAATGGTGTCGTATTCATGATGTTATGTCCCGTGTTTTGCCACGGTGGGTGCCGCGACTTTCACAGCCAACATCCTGCCGCGATCCGTCAACTTTGTGACGAATTGCGTTCAATTTCCGGGAATTGCCGGGGCAAACCAAGGCGCGTCAGCTTTTATCCATCACCACTTTGCCGATAAACGGCAGGTTGCGATTGCGCTGCGCATAGTCGATTCCATACCCGACAACAAACTCGTCCGGGATCTCGAAGCCAACCCAATCAGCCTCAATCGCCACCTCACGGCGGGTCTTTTTGTTGAGCAGTGCAATGGTCTTCAGGCGGGTGGGTTTGCGTTGGTTCAGCAACCCCACCACATGGGTCAGCGTGTGGCCGGTATCAACAATATCCTCAACCACCAAAACGTCACGGCCTTGAATTTCACCACGTATGTCCTTGAGAATGCGAACTTCCCGGCTGCTCTCCATCTCGTTGCCATAGCTGGAGGCCTCAAGAAAATCGACCTCCACCGGCAAGTTCAACTCCCGCACCAGATCCGCGATAAAGACAAAGCTGCCACGCAACAGGCCCACAACAACCAGTTTGTCGGTGCCCGCGTATTCGACCTCAATCTCGCGGGCAAGATCTTCGATCCTGGCGGCGATTGATTTGGCCGATATCATTTGCTCGACAATGTAACCCTGCTGCACCATTTCGTCCCCAATGCCCTCACACGTCTTGTATCTTCTCGTTTGGTTTAGGACATGGGGCCCAAATGGAAAAGCCGAAAGGGGCACCGTGCCAAGCCATTCCGAAACCCGCGCTTTACCGTATTCGGCCGCACAGATGTATGATCTGGTGGGGGACGTCGCGCGGTATCCGGAATTCATCCCCTGGACAATCGCCACCCGCGTCCGCTCGGTTGAGGATCGCGGTGACAGCGCCCTGATGCATGCTGACATGGTGGTGGGCTTCAAGATGTTCCGCGAGAAGTTCCTCAGCCGGGTGACGCTTTGGGAGGCGGCGCGCAAGATCGACACTGAATATGTCGACGGGCCGTTTAAGTACCTGATTTCCAATTGGGAATTCGTGGACACGGACACCGGATGTGATGTTCGCTTCAAGGTCGATTTTGAATTCAGGAACCGCCTCTTGCAGGGAGCGGCCGGGTTGTTTTTCATGGATGCGATGCAGCGGATTGTACGGGCGTTTGAGGCTCGGGCAGGGGTGCTTTACGGACCAATTTCCGCCAAAACATAGGGCGGGAGTTATGTGGCCGCTCCGGCCCGGACCCAAATGGATGGCGTGCGGATGGCGGCGTGCCGTTGTGGCATGTGGGCGCCCGCCAACCCTCAGCCGGGCCAACCTACACCCGGCCCGACCTTCGCTCAGCTCAACCCTCGCCGTGAAAACGCCCGACCAAAAGCCGGGCGTTTCCTTCACCTCTAAGCGCCTCTCTCACGAAGCACCCTCCCCACGAAGCGCCCGTCTCAGGAACTCATGTCATACGCCCGCTCACCATGCACGGCGAGGTCAAGGCCGTTGACCTCGGTCTCCTGATCCACCCGCAACGGCGTGATCCATCCCACCACCTTGACGATCACCACGGTCAAGACCACCGTATAAATGCCCACAATTGCCAAGCCGCCGAATTGCGCCAAGGCGCTGACATCGCTGCCAAAAACCACGATCATGATGGTGCCGAAAACCCCGCCGACGCCGTGTACCGCGAACACATCCAGGGTATCGTCAATCTTGATCTTGTTGCGGATCAGGTTCACCGCTTCCTGGCACAAGATGCCTGCGATACCACCGATGATCAGCGCCGCCACCGGGCCGACAAAGCCGCTTGCCGGTGTGATCGACGCCAGGCCCGCAATGGTTCCCGTCACCACCCCCACCAGCGAGGCTTTGCCGTATTTGATCTTTTCCCACAGGCCCCAGGTCAGGGACGCCGCCGCGGCTGAGATATGGGTCACGGTGATCGCCATCGCAGCGCCGCCGTCAGCCGCCAGTTGTGACCCACCGTTGAAGCTGAACCAGCCGACCCACAACATACCCGCGCCAATCATCACCATACCCGGATTATGGGGTGGCGTGGTTCTGTTGCGCCGTGCGCCCAACATCACCGCCAGCACCAGCGCCGCCAAACCCGCCGTTTCATGGACCACAATGCCGCCGGCGAAGTCACGCACGCCGATCTCGCCAAAGAGGCCGCCATCCGCCAATATCCCGCCGCCCCAGATCCAGTGCACCACCGGCGCGTAAACCACCAACATCCAGAGACCGGAAAACAGCAGCACAAAGCCGAAGCCAACCCGTTCGGCGTAAGCCCCGACAATCAGGGCTGGTGTGATGATCGCAAACGTCATCTGGAAAGCGAAGAACAGGACCTCAGGCAGGTTGCCCGACAATGTCCCGGCATCGACACCATTCAGGAACGCACGATCCAAGCCGCCCCAATAGCCGCTTTCACCGGGGCCAAACGCGATGGAATACCCCACCGCCAGCCAAAGAATACTCATCAGGCAGGCAATGGAATAGACGTGCATGAACACGCTCAACACATTTCGTGCCCGCACCAGGCCGCCATAAAACAGCGCCAGCCCCGGCAATGACATAAACAATACCAACGCCGTAGCGACGATAATCCAAGCGGTATCCGCACCATTCATTCTGTGTCCCTCTGCCTTGTTTGACCTTGAGAGAGACCAGTTGAGGGCCGGGACGAAAGCGGCAACGCAGGGATTGTGGGTCCACTTTATGGATTGCCCAAAAATTAGGCGCATTGATGGGCATTCGCACGTTACGCAGGCAGGTCCTGCGCCGCGGCGTGCAGCATGGCCAACCCATGAAGCGTGCTGCGCGTGCGCACATTTGCCCGTCCGATGGCGCCAAATTCTATCGTTTGCGTCTGGGAATGACCGGCTGTTGCCAAACCAAAACACACCCGCCCCTCTGGCTTGTGCTCGGATCCCCCCGGCCCGGCGATGCCAGTGACGGACAGGGCAATATCCGCCGCCGAGTGGGCCAGCGCCCCTTGTGCCATCAGTGCGGCAACCGCCTCGCTGACCGCGCCCTCGGTCTCGATCACCACCAGCGGCACTCCCAGCATCTGCACCTTGGCGGCGTTGGAATAGGTCACGAACCCGCGCTCAAACACCGCGGACGACCCGGCCACATCGGTCATCGCCGCCGCGATCATGCCGCCGGTGCAACTTTCCGCTGTGGCCAACATCCAGCCCCGCGCCTTCAGGGCCTCAATGACGGCGGCGGCGTTCATGCCATCGCCAGATGCGCCAGGACCGCAAAGAGCGCCACAATCATCGCCGCCAACCAGCCTGCAATGATGTCATCCGCCATAATCCCAAACGCGCCGTGCTGTTGGTCCGCCCAGCCCACGGGGCCGGGTTTCAGGATGTCGAAGGCACGGAAAGCCAGGAACGCGGTGATCAGGCCGGGATACAGCGCGGTGATCTCGGCCCCCATCATCATCGCCCCAAATGACACCGGCCAAAGCGCCACCCATGGCCCCGCCACTTCGTCGATCACAAATTCCGAGGGGTCGTCAGCGCTGTCGCCAACCTCTGCCGCCACCGCCCAATAGCCCACAGCCGTGACCACAAACGTCGCCACCACCAGCAACCAGAAGCCACCCGCCATGTGCAGCAACACTCCAAGACCAAGACCCACAATGCTGCCCCATGTGCCCGGAGCGGGGCGCAGCAGGCCAACACCGCCAAAGGTTGCAATCAGGCGCGTCATAGCTTCACCAACGTCACTGTCGCCAGCGCTGCGATGCCTTCTTCACGGCCGGTAAACCCAAGGCGTTCCGACGTGGTGGCCTTCACGGACACCCGCCCGACATCAATCCGCAACACCTGCGCCAGGCGCGCGCGCATCTGCGCTGCATGTGGGCTGATTTTGGGCCGCTCACAGATCAACGTGAGGTCAGCATTGGAGATCGAGAACCCCTGTGCCTCCGCCATATCCACGGCATGGGTCAGGAAAACATGGCTTTCAGCACCTTTCCACCGGGGGTCGGTGGGCGGGAAATGAGTGCCGATGTCTCCCGCGGCCAATGCGCCATAGATCGCGTCGGTCACACAATGCAGCCCGACATCCGCGTCCGAGTGCCCCTGCAAGCCACGTTCAAACGGAACCGAGATGCCACACAGCCACACCTGATCCCCCGGTCCAAAGCGATGGACATCAAAGCCATTGCCAACGCGAATATCCATATCCCGCTCCGTCATCTGCGGGCGCAGCATTTGGGCCGCCCGCTCAAAATCCCCTGGTGAGGTCAACTTCAGGTTCGCCTCATCACCCTGCGTGATCGCCACATCCAGCCCGTAAGCCCGCGCAACTGCCACATCATCCGCCAAATCATCCGGCGCGTCATCCGGCGCGTCATCTGCCACAGGTCGGTCCAGGGCAGGTCGTGCCAAAGCGGCATGGGCGGCCCGGATCGCCTCCAGCCGGAAACCTTGCGGCGTCTGCGCCCGCCAAAGACCGGCGCGATCCTGCACCCCGTCCACCAGCCCATCGCCGCGCCACAACGCATCTGTCACCGCCAGGGCAGGGGCCGCGCCGTCATGGGTCTGTAAGGCCTGCAACACCCCATCTATCACGTGGCGCTGGACCAAAGGCCGCGCCCCTTCGTGGATCAGCACAAGCCCAGATCCCGCCACCGCAGCCAATCCCGCGCGCACTGACAGATCCCGCGTGGCGCCGCCATGGACCACCAATAGCGGCGTTACAGGTGTTGGACACACGGCCGCAAAAACCTCTGCATCGTCGGGGTGGATCACCACGACAATCTGGCCGACAGAGGGGTGCGCATCAAACGCCGCGATCGTGCGTGTGATCACCGGCACACCAGACAAGTCCCTGTATTGCTTTGGCAATCCCTCCCCCATACGGGTGCCGCGACCGGCAGCGACGATTAACGCAGCGGCGGTGGGGCGGGCCTCGGTATCGGCCTCGGAATGGGGCAAATCATTCATGGCAAAGGGTCTAGGCGCAAAGCCCGCGGGGCACAATCACCTGCGAAACGCGCTTAATTCCATGGCGCTTTGCCCAAAAATTGTGCACATAGCTGGGAGCGCGCCGAATGTACGCCCGGCGCCTTTGTCATCTCGGCCGGTGCGGCGTATCTGCAACCCCAAGTGCCCAAGGATTGAGCGTATTGCCCCTGACCCTCGCCGATATCCCCCTTGACCCGCCGGTCCTGCTTGCGCCGATGGCGGGGATCACAGACCTGCCGTTCCGCAGGCTGGTCGCCAGCTTCGGGGCCGGGCTGGTTGTGTCCGAAATGGTTGCGAGCCAAGAGATGGTGCAGGCAAAAGCCTCTGTGCGCGCCCGCGCTGAACTGGGTTTTGGGGAACAGGCCACCGCCGTGCAATTGGCGGGTCGTGAGGCCCATTGGATGGCTGAGGCCGCAAAGATCGCTGAAGGGCAGGGCGCGCGGATCATCGATATCAACATGGGTTGCCCGGCCAAGAAGGTGGTGGGTGGCCAATCCGGCTCGGCGCTGATGCGCGATCTCGACCATGCACTGACCCTGATTGAGGCGGTTGTGGGGGCCGTAGATGTGCCCGTCACCCTGAAGACCCGCCTTGGATGGGATGACAATACGCTGAATGCGCCGCTTTTGGCGGCAAGGGCCGAAGCCGCAGGGATCAGGATGGTTACGATCCACGGTCGCACCCGCTGCCAATTCTACAAAGGCGCGGCGAATTGGTCCGCGATCCGCGCGGTCAAAGATGCGGTGAGCATCCCCGTCATCGCCAACGGTGACATCACCGATGCCACTGCTGCCGCCACGGCCCTGCGCCGCTCAGGGGCTGATGGTGTGATGGTCGGGCGCGCGATTCAGGGCCAGCCCTGGCTGCTGGCCACAATCGGGGCGGCGCTGTTCAACACCCGGGCACCGGACATCCCTCAGGGGCATGACCTCACCCAGATGGTTGCGCGCCACTATGAGGAGATTCTGGCCTTTTATGGCACCGATCTGGGTGGCCGCGTGGCGCGCAAACACCTGGGGTGGTATATGGACGGCGCCGGAACCCCCGCCGCCCTTCGCAAACAGATCCTGACGGCTCAAGACCCGCGGGCTGTTTTGCAATCCCTGCCTGATGCCCTGACAAACAGCGGCGAAAGCGTGGCCGCATGACACACATCACCGACGCGCTTTGGGCCTCTTTGCCGATGCCCGCGCTGATCCTGGACGCTGACGACATAATCCGCGACGTGAACCCGGCGGCAGAGACGTTCCTGAACGCCTCGCGAAAATCCCTGGACGGTCACCAAATTTGGGACAAGGTCTTTGTAGATGCCCCCCTGAAAGACAGTTTTGCACGGGTTCGCGCTGCCCACGCGCCGCTGTTCTTGAACGCGGTTAATGTTGGGACCGGCAGCCGCAAGCCGGTGTCATGTGATGTGCAGATCTCTGGCTTGACCGACAGGCCCGATTACGTGCTGGTCCTGCTTGGGAACCGGGAGATGCAGGGTCAGATGGACCGCGCCATGTCGTCAAAGACAGCCGCCAAATCCGCCATCGGCATGGCCGAGATGTTGGCCCACGAGATCAGGAATCCGCTGGCGGGAATATCCGGCGCGGCGCAGCTGATCTCGATGAATGCCAATGCCGAGGATCGCGAACTGACAGACCTGATTGTCGGGGAAACCCGCCGGGTTCTCAAACTGCTCGAACAGGTGGAGGATTTTGGCAACGTCCGCCCACCGGATTGCCGCGCCGTCAACATCCACGACATTCTTGATCGCGCCCGCAAATCAGCCGCCCTGGGCTTTGCGGCCCACATGCAGATTTCTGTTGAGTACGATCCCTCACTTCCCCCGGCGTGGGGGGATCGCGACCAACTTCTGCAAGTCATCCTGAACCTCCTGAAAAACGCCGCTGAGGCCGGGGCCATGGGCGGCAAAATTCGTCTGCGCACCTTTTATGAGTTGTCCCTGAAGGTGCGCCGCAGCGATGGCTCGGGGGGGGGCGTGCCGCTTCAGATCGAGGTCAGTGATGACGGCCCCGGCATCCCTGATGAGCTGGTGCAGGATATCTTCGAGCCGTTTGTATCTGGCCGCGAAAACGGCACTGGCCTTGGCCTTGCGGTGATCTCGAAAATTGTGGCGGATCATGATGGTTTGATTTCGGTTGACAGCGCTGCGGGGCGCACGGTGTTTCGGGTCTCGTTGCCAATCGCGCCGAAGGGCGCGTTATGAAGCATCTGGCCGAAGGGCGCGTTATGAAGCATCTGGCCGAAGGGCGCGTTATGAAGCATCTGGCCGAAGGGCGCGTTATGAAGCATCTGGCCGAAGGGCGCGT
>JAESTV010000272.1 GCA_016763475.1 Roseicyclus sp. | reverse complement strand
GTGAAGAAGGTGGGGACCGAGAAGCCGATCATCGACACAAACGTGCCGATCTGATCGAACCATGAATATTGGTGATAGGCCGAGATCACACCAAGGGGCACGGCAATGATGATGCCAACGATGTAAGACGTGCCCACAACCCAAAGGGTTTGCGGCATCCGCTGCACAATCAGGTCCATGACCGGCGATCGGGTCTGATAGCTGATGATGCGCGCGCCCTCCGGCGCAATCTCGGTCCCGAACCAACCGTCGATCAGGTGCAGGGGCTCGTCCCACGCCATCAACTTGAGCCACTTGAAGAACTGGATGAACATCGGATCGTTCACGCCAAGGCTTTCGCGGATCTGTTCGCGGACCTCTGGCGGGATCGTCAGGGGCAGGCCGGCAGTTGGGTCAGAGGGCGAAGCCTTCACAATCACGAAGATCACGAAGCTGATGAACAACAGCGTCGGGACCGCAAGGAGCAGGCGGCGGATGGCGAAGGTCAGCATCGCGGGGCGGGTCCTCTGATCTCGGACGGGGAAATGGTGGCCGCAAGGGCGGGAATGGGATGAGGCACAGGGCAGGGACGGGCAACCCTCAAAAGGAGGCGCGTGCCTTTGATGCCCTGCTGACAGGCCTCGTGACCGATGCAGTCCAGATCAGCGAAAGCCACTACTTCAGCGAAAGCCACCGCGCTGGCGCGCGCGTTGGTGAAGCTCTTAGCGGAGGTGATCGGGGTGAACTGCATGGGAACCAAGGATTGAGGTTTGGGATGGGTGGCCCGCGCGAAACCTCCGCGCGGGCCGGTGTTTTAGGTCACATCACTCAGGGATGCGGTGCCATTCGGCGATGTTCCACAGCTCGGTGTCCCAATCGGACATGCGCACACCACCAAGGGTGTTGGCATGGGCGGACACGCCGCCACGGTGAACCAGAGGAATGATCGAGTAGGACTGCATGATCATGTCGTTCATCGCCATCGCAAGACGGCCACGGTCAGCCAGATCAGCCGTGCCTGACATCTCATCGACAAGCGCGTCGTAAGCCGGATCACAGAAGCGCTGGATGTTTGAACCCTGCCACTGGCTGTCAGGGCTCGGAATGTCCGAGCAACGCCAGTTGGCCATATAGGCCTGTGGATCCACACCGGAGAAGTTGTTGGTGTACATCTCGATGTCGGCATAGAACTTCTGGAACGTATCCGGGGATGCCGGGTCGCCGCCGAAGAACACGGACGCGTCGATATTGCGAAGCTCGGCGTCAATGCCGATCTCGGCCCACCACTGCTTCACCAGCGCCTGAGTGTCCTGACGGACGGCATTGGTGGAGGTCTGGTAGAGCACATGAAGCGGTACGCCATCCAATTCGCGGACGCCATCACCATCGGTATCGAGGATACCGGCCTCATCCAGCATTGCGTTGGCACCGTCGATGTCCTGCACAAGGCAGCCATCGTTGGCAGTTGACGCATAAGCTGCTGGGGCTGGCAGAACGTTACAGGTCGGCTGACCACCTGCGCCGTAGCCAATTTCCACGATCAACGCGCGATCAATAGCCATCGACATGGCCTGCGCGATCACCGGGTTGGTGAGGAACGGATGCGCCCCGCCTTCCACGGTCGAGCGCAGGTCACCCAACGCTGGATCAGGGTTGGTCTGGTTCAGGTGCAGGCGCTCAACCGAGGTGCCGAACGCGGTTACAACCGTGCCGTTCCCCTGCGCTTCCATCTGCGCCAGGATCGTCGGGTCGATCTGCAGGTTCCAGGCGTAGTCGAACTCACCAGTTTCCAGAACCGAACGTGCAGCGGAAGTTGCGTCGCCGCCACCTTTGAACGTCACAGTTGCGAAGTGCGGCTGATCAGGCACGCGGTAATGTTCGTTGGCCGCCAGTTCAACCACGTCGTTGGGGCGGAAATCGGTGACAACAAACGGGCCGGTCCCGATGGGACCAAAGTTGGCTTCGGTACACTCAGGCGCACGTGCGCCGGTACATTCGGCGAACTGAGCCGCCTGAATGATCGGGCTCTCGGAGCCGACAAGCGCCGTATAGGGGAACGGCGTCGGGGAACCGAAGGTGATCTGGATCGTGGTGTCATCCACAGCCACAACAGATTCCACCCCGTCGAAGTAAGACGCCTGCGCGCAGCCGCCTTCGGGATCGGTGCAGTATTCCCATGTGAACACGGCGTCAGCCGCAGTCAGGGGGGTGCCATCGGACCACAGAACGCCGTCCTGAATTGTCCAGGTGATCTGAGTCAGATCCTCTGAAATGCCACCATTTTCAACGGTGGGGATTTCGGCGGCAAGCCAAGGCACCATAGCCCCGGTGTCGTCGAAACGCGCAAGGCTTTCCAGAACCAGCGAGGCTGCTTCCACTTCCTTGGTGCCGCCCGAAAGATACGGATTCAGCGTCGAAGGCGCTTGCCAATAGATGATGTTGAGGTGGCCGGACCCGCCGCGGGCAAGGTGCCCATCGGCCCAGGCGGCCAGGGGCATCATCGCCATTGCGGCGGCGGCCCCGAGAAGAATGGATGTATTTTTCATCTTGGTTTCTCTCTCACTCCTTGTTGGTGTCGTTAGCTCTTTTTGTTTGCTCGAAAATGCCGCCCTGTTGGCGATCTTATTGGTATCTCTAGGTATGCAGGTGGCAGGCGACAAAACGGCCCGGGCGCACCTCATTCATTTCGGGGTCTTCCAACCGACAGATGTCCATCACCGACGGGCAGCGTGTGCAGAAGTTGCAGCCTTCGGGTGGGTTGGAGGGGGACGGGACATCCCCCTGCAAAATAACCCGCTCCGCCGTGTCATGGGACGCGGGGTCAGGTTCGGGCACGGCGGACAGCAGTGCCTTGGTGTAGGGGTGCAGGGGATCGGCGAACAGATCATCACGGGGCGCCAATTCAACGATCTTGCCCAAATACATGACCGCCACGCGGTCCGCGATATGGCGCACCATCGACAGATCATGGGAGATGAACAGATAGGTCAGGCCAAACTTTTCCTGCAAATCCTCCAGCAGGTTCACCACCTGCGCCTGGATCGACACATCAAGGGCCGCAATCGGCTCGTCACAGACGATGAACTTGGGGTTAAGCGCCAGCGCGCGGGCAATTCCGATGCGTTGACGTTGGCCACCCGAAAATTCATGGGGGTAACGGTTGGCAAAATCGCGGTTAAGGCCGACGGCATCCATCAGCTCATAAATCCGCTCATTGCGTTTGGTGCTGTTTAGTTTCGTGTGCTCACTCAACGGTTCGCCGATGATGCCGGCCACGGTCATGCGCGGGTTAAGCGAGGCCTGAGGATCCTGGAACACCATCTGCATCGTCGGGCGCAGGCGGCGCAGATCACGTTCGGACGGCGCAAAATCACTTAACGAAATTCCGGCCGCAGCGGCTCGGGTTGTGCGCAAGTGCTTGCGAACCATAAAGAACGTCAGGATCGCCAGAAGGCTCAGGGCCAGGGCCCCGGCAAAGACCACTCTGATGTTCGCCATCGCTTCGAATTGCACCGCCAGCAAAGCAAGCAGCGTAACGCCCGCAATTAACACGGCGTAGGTGGACATGCGCGCCGCACGCCTTGCATGGGCGTCGATCTTGCGCGCGTCATCGTTTGCCCAGGCCAGCTCTGTGCCGTCGATCTTGATCGAGGCGCTGGTGGGGTCGTAAAGCCGCAGGATGGCACGCCCGCACGTGGACTTGCCGCAGCCGCTTTCGCCCACAAGACCCAGCGTTTCGCCCTCATAGATATCAAAGTTCACGCCATCGACGGCTTTCACGTCACCTGTGTGTTTGCGCAACAGGCCAGTATGGATTGGGAAATACATGCGCAGATTACGCACTTCGACAAGTTTGCGACCGGTTTGGATGTTTGGGGTTGCATCAAGCATTTGCATCCACCCGATCCCAGAAACACGCCGCGTTGTGACCATCTGCGCCCACAGAGCGCAGCAGCGGATTTTCGCGGCCACATCTGTCGAAGGCATGGGGGCAGCGGTCAAGGAAGGCACAGCTGTCGGGATCGCGGCTTATCATCGGTGGCTGGCCCTGAATAACCTGCAACCGCTCGGCGCGGTCACCGGAAATGCTTGGGATCGTTTCCAGCAGCATTCTTGTATAGGGGTGGCTTGGATTGCTGAACAATTCCCGCACCGGGGCCTCTTCCACCACTTGCCCGCCATACATCACCATCACCCGGTCGGCGATGCCCGCGATCACCCCCAGATCATGAGTGATCCAGACAATCGCCATGCCGAGCTTTTGGCGAAGCTCTTTGACCAACTCAAGGATCTGCGCCTGAATCGTCACGTCCAGCGCCGTCGTCGGCTCATCCGCGATCAGAACTTCCGGATCACAGGCAAGGGCAATTGCTATCATCACCCGCTGGCGCATACCGCCGGAAAACTGGTGCGGATAATCCTTCAGGCGTCGGGCAGCATCGGGAATTCCCACAAGCTCCAACAATTCGATCGAACGTGCGCGGGCGGCGGATTTGCTCATCCCCATGTGCTTGCGCAGTGGCTCCATCAACTGAAAACCCACGTTGAAAACGGGGTTAAGCGAGGTCATCGGGTCTTGAAACACCATGCCAATGCGTGGCCCACGAATGGCGCGCATCTGGGCTTCGCTGATCTGCATCAGATCAACGTCCCCAAACTCCACCGAGCCGGACCGAATCTCTGCCGGGGGCATTGGCAACAGCCGGATCAGCGACATCATGGTGACGGATTTGCCTGACCCGCTTTCGCCCACAACCCCAAGCAGCTCCCCCGCCTTCAGTTTGAAGCTGACATTATTAACGGCGTGAACCTCACCCCTGCGGGTGCGGAACACGGTTTTAAGATCCTTCACGTTCAATACGTAGGGATCTGCCTCTGCGGGCATAGCTGTGTCGGCCCCATCGGGCATATAGGAAGGCCCCCCTGGCCTGTCGAATGCGGCGTCCCTTGGGTGTCTTCCGATTTGCGGAAACGGGCGCTCTATGTTGTTGAAGCTAACACGAAAAAAAACGTCCGCAACTAAAGATCGCATTTGGCATGGCGGAATGGGCCGGGGGGGCAAACATTGGGCCTTTAGAGGCCCGTGGGCTTGACGCGTCTGCGTCGCAGGCACAGGGTCATGGTTCCTCCTGTTCCCAACCCCGGAAGCCCCATGAACCAAGTCCTGTCCCCCCGCGAACTTTTGACAATACTGGTGGCTTTTCCCACGGTCAGCCGGGACAGCAATCTGGACCTTGTTGATTGGGTGGCGGAGTATCTGGCAGGCCACGGGATTGAGACCGCAAGGGATTATGACGGGAGCGGCAAGAAGGCGTCTATCTACGCCCATGTGGGTCCTGAGGAGGCGGGGGGCATTGTGTTGTCGGGCCATACGGATGTGGTGCCGGTGGACGGGCAGACGTGGGACACCGACCCGTTTGAGGTGACCGAAAAGGACGGCAAACTTTACGGGCGCGGAACCTGCGATATGAAGGGATTCGATGCGCTGGCGATCTGGGCCGTGGTTGAGGCCAAGCGCCGTGGCGTGGTGCGGCCAATGCAGTTGGCCCTGAGCCGCGATGAGGAAATTGGCTGCGTCGGCGCGCCACCGATGATCGAGCGAATGAAGGGGCATTTGCCGCGGGCATCGCTGGCCATCATTGGGGAACCCACGGATATGGGGATCATCAACGGCCACAAAGGGGGGGTCGGGTTTGACCTGCATTTCCGGGGGTTTGAGATTCATTCCTCGCTCCAGGATCGCGGTGTTTCGGCGATCATGGAGGCCGCGCGACTGATCCAATGGTGCAACGAACAAAATGAGGCGTCAGCGGCGCGGGCTGATCCCCAAAGCCCGTTCGACCCGCCGTTCTCGACCCTCCATGTGGGAGTGATCGAGGGCGGCACAGCCCACAACATCACCGCTAAGGACTGCACTTTCATTCTGTCCCTGCGGGCGTTGCCGAGCGAGGATGTGGGGGAGTGGCGGGCGAAGATCCTCGCAGAGATTGCAAGGATCGAGGCCGGAATGAAGCGCATCCGGCCTGAAGCTGAGATTCGTGTGAACCCGCGTTGGGACGTGCCCGGTTTGCGGGCCGAAGATGGGGGGGAGGCGGAATCCCTCGTGCGCAAGCTCACCGGACAAAACTCAAGCGGTGTGGTCAGTTTCGGCACCGAAGCCGGGCAGTTTCAGGCGGCGGGGTATTCCGCCGTGGTGTGTGGCCCAGGCTCCATCGCGCAGGCCCATCAGGCCAACGAGTTCATCACCATGGAGCAGTTCCGGCAGGGTGAGGCGTTCATGGAGAAGCTGCTGTCCGAGGCGCAATGACCTTTCCGTTCCGGGCCGAGGGCCCATTGGATTTTTCCGCTGACCTGCCCGAGGCTGCTGATCTGGCAATCATCGGCGGTGGCATCATTGGCATCTGCACGGCGCTGTTTGCTGCGCGGGCCGGGATGAGCGTTGTGGTGTTGGAAAAGGGCCGTGTGGCCGGGGAGCAATCCAGCCGCAATTGGGGGTGGATTCGGGTGCAGGGTCGGGACCTGGCCGAAATCCCCATCGCCCTGGAATCGCAAGACTTGTGGAAAACGCTGGATTCCGAAGCACAGGGCCGGCTGGGCCTGCGCCAATCGGGGGTGACCTATCTGGCCCGAAAACCGAAACAGATGGCCGAATACCGCGTCTGGCTCGACAGGGCGGCGGCATTTGGCGTGTCCTCACATTTGATGGACCACGAGGTGATGATGGAGCGGTTGGGCCAGCCGACCACCCCATGGATCGGCGCCTTGCATACGCCCACAGATATGCAGGCCGAGCCGTGGGTTGCCGTGCCGGAACTGGCCCGAATGGCAGAAGATGCGGGTGCGGTGATTGTGGAAAGCTGCGCGGTGCGTGGGCTCGATATTGAAGCGGGTCAGGTCACGGGTGTGCTCACAGAGGCGGGCCGCATCAAGGCAGGCCGGGTTGTTCTGGCGGGTGGGTCGTGGTCATCCCTGTTCCTGCGCCGACATGGGGTGGATATCCCGCAGCTTTCGGTGCGCTCGACGGTGCTGGCCACCAAGCCACTGGCGCAGGTTCTGTCGACAGCCGCCGTTGATGACCGCCTCGCCATGCGACCACGCGACGATGGCGGCTACACCCTTGCCCCCGCTGCGTTTGGTGAGCTGTTCCTTGGCCCTGATACCCTGCGCCACCTGCGCCGTTACTTGCCGCTGGCCATGTCGGGAGAGTTTGACGTCCACCTCAAGCGGCCCGCCCCACGGGGCTACCCTGATGCATTCTCGACCCCGCGCCGCTGGAGCGAGGACCAGCAAAGCCCGTTTGAGAGGATGCGGGTGCTGGACCCGGCGCCCAACGGGGCGAAGGTCACCGAGGTCAAGCGTCGTTTCGCGCAAACCTACCCGCAGCTTGGCGACGTGCAGACCCAAACCGCCTGGGCCGGTATGATCGACGTGTTGCCAGACGTCGTGCCGGTTGTAGATCATGTTTCTGCCCTGCCGGGGCTGATTGTCGCCACTGGCATGTGCGGCCACGGCTTTGGCATTGGTCCCGCTTTCGGGCGCATTCTTGCTGACATGGCGCAGGGGAAAGAGCCGGGCCACGATCTGAGTCGGTTCGCCCTGGCGCGCTTTTCCGACGGCTCACGTTTGCGGCCGGGGCCAAACCTTTAGCAGCCTGCAATTTGTTTAACCACTTGAAGGCGCACCTCGCCGGTGCAACCTTCTGCCAAATCGCTAAACCGCTCATTGGGGGACTATCCATGCCAGTCAAAAACCGCTTCGCCGAACTGTTGCCTGAAATCACGGAATGGCGCCGGGATATCCATCAGCATCCTGAAATCCTGTTTGAAACCCACCGCACCTCGGCTTTGGTGGCTGAGAAGCTGCGCGAATTTGGCTGTGATGACATTGTCACCGGCATCGGCCGCACCGGTGTTGTCGGGATTATCAAAGGAAAAACGGATACATCCGGCAAGGTCATTGGTCTGCGCGCGGATATGGACGCGTTGCCGATCCATGAGGAAACCGGGGTTGAGTATGCCTCCAAAACACCGAACGCAATGCACGCCTGTGGCCACGATGGCCACACTGCAATGCTGCTGGGCGCGGCCAAGTATCTGGCCGAGACCCGCAATTTCGATGGCACGGTTGCGGTGATTTTCCAACCTGCCGAAGAAGGCGGCGGCGGCGGCAAGGAGATGGTCGACGACGGCATGATGGAGCAGTTCGGGATTGATGAGGTCTACGGAATGCACAATTGGCCGGGTGTCCCTGTGGGCACCTTCGCCATCCGGCCCGGCGCGTTTTTCGCAGCCGCTGATACGTTTGAGGTTAAGGTGCAGGGCAAAGGTGGCCACGCGGCCAAACCCCATGAAACCGTTGATTCCACTGTGGTTGCGGCGCAGATGGTCCTTGCCTTGCAAACCATCGCCAGCCGGAATTCTGACCCGGTCAAACAGCTGGTGGTCTCCGTCACCTCGTTTCAGACCTCCTCCAATGCCCATAATGTCATCGCCGACAGCGTCACCCTGCGCGGCACCGTGCGCACAATGGACGGCGCGATCCAGGATATGGCTGAGCACCGCCTGATCGAGATCTGCGAAGGCATCGCCACAACCTTCGGGGCACAAGCCGAGGTGAAATACCAACGCGGCTACCCGGTGATGGTGAACTCGGACGAGCAAACCGAGTTTGCTGCGAAGGTCGCCCGCGATGTGTCCGGCATCTGTGAAGATGCGCCACTGGTGATGGGGGGGGAGGATTTCGCCTACCTGTTAGAGGCCCGCCCCGGCGCGTATATCCTTATGGGCAACGGTGACACGGCCCACGTCCACCACCCCAAATACAACTTCAACGATGAAGCGATCCCGACCGGGTGTTCGTGGTGGGCCGAGATTGTGGAGAAGCGAATGCCAGCGGCTTGAGGCGGGTGGGTGCGGTGGCCAAAGTGGGGCCGCCGTTCTAGGGGTTGGCTGGTTGGTTTGAGGGGCGGTCTCAATGGATCAACGCCATGCTCAACGGCATCCCTCCCCACATGCTGCAAAAGTGGCTTGGCCACGCTCAGCTCAGCTTGACGACGATCTATGCCGACGCAATGAAGGGTCGAAATAAAATGACGCACATATGCGCCAGGGGGGTGAGATGACAAAAAATAAATTTGCACCAGCACCGCATGATGAGACTGAAGAGTATACATCATTCATGAAGTTTTTTTCACCGATTTCGATCTTTAGTGCTGTAGCTATGGCATACGCTGTATATTGGGTGTTTGGCGTGGAGTATCTTGAAGACCAAACTTGGTTGTTTCAGGTTTTCCCATTTCTTGTCCCGCGGTTGGAATTCTTGGCTGCGACCGATGGCTTTTCCGGCGCTGCGTATATAGCTACAATCATCAGTGGAATGTGGTTCGCGCCATTGATGCTGATTGGAAATGCGCTGGGATACTGGAGGACAGTGGTAGTTAAGGGTAAATGCCGACCAGTTTCCGGAAGAACGGTCTTGATTATTGGTATAAATATATTAGTTTTTTCGGTGCTTATGTGGATATGCTTTGTGGATGTGCCTAGTATGTACAATCCCCAGAGACCTGGTATGGCT
>JAESTV010000271.1 GCA_016763475.1 Roseicyclus sp. | reverse complement strand
CTGCCCGTAAGAACCCCTCAAGGTGCCACGACCCCGCACCCACCTGCTGCGCCCGCGCAAGATCCTGCGGTGCGCCCATTTCGAGGCTGATGGCCTGGGCCATTTCCTCAGAACGGGCCGTGTAAATTTCCAGCACCTTCTCAGCCAAGGCGATGCGCTCCGCCGGGTCACTTGAGGCCCATGGCTCAAACGCACGGCGCGCGGCGGCGACAGCGGCATCGGTGTCGGCCTGATCCCCAAGGGAAATCGTTTCACACACCTCTTCCGTGGATGGGTCGATGACCGCCATATCGCGAACCTTGGCCGGGGCCACCCATTTGCCGTCGATATAGAAATTCTTTGCGTTGTTCATGGTCACCTCCGAAGAACTGTCGCGCGGGACCGTGACAGGGCGCAGGGGCCTACGCAAGACCTGTGACCTTGCGGGTGATATCGGCGCATACACCCGCCCTGCCGCGGCCCGGAAACTGCCAACGCAACCGTCAACACATCTGCGCCCGTTTGCCGCTTCAACCCTGCGCTCACAATACCTATGTTCCTCACAACCACATGTCCCTCAGCAAGGAGCTTTCCCATGGGCCTTCGAATCAATGACGAAATTCCGAACCTGACGATTGAGACCGATCACGGCACCATGACACTACACGATTATGTCGGCGACAGCTGGATGATCCTGTTCAGCCACCCAAAGGATTTCACCCCGGTCTGCACCACTGAGTTTGGCGCTGTTGCGCAGCTGGCCGACGAATGGGCCGCGCGCAATACCAAGGTTCTGGGCATCTCCGTGGATGGGGTCGAAGAACACGTGAAGTGGAAGGCTGATATTGAGGCCGTCGGCGGCGCCAAGGCGGGTTTTCCGATTGCCGCTGACGCCGATCTCGCCATCGCCAAAGCCTTCGACATGCTGCCGGCCGAGGCGTATCTGCCCGATGGTCGCACTCCTGCCGATACTGCCACGGTTCGCGCGGTGTTCATTGTTGGGCCGGACAAGAAACTGAAGCTGACGATGACCTACCCGATGAACGTGGGCCGCAACTTCGCCGAAGTATTGCGGGCGCTTGATGGCCTGCAAACGGCAGCCCGTGAGAACGTGGCCACCCCCGCCAATTGGGTGCCGGGTGAGGACGTTGTGGTGCCGATGACGGTGTCCGACGAGGATGCCATCGCCAAATACGGCTCAATCGACAAAAAGCTGCCCTACCTGCGTATGGCGAAACTACCAGGGTAATCGCGCAGGGCGGCGCAGGGCGGCATCCAATCCGGGGGCGGCATTCACCGCGCCACTGCCCCTCAAACGACAAAAGCCCCGGCGAAAACCGGGGCTTTTTCATGGGTCGATGTGGGTGGCTCAGCTGTGCAGGATCGCGCGCTTTCCGTTCTCCACTTGGGCAGCCAGCTGGATAACATGGTCGTTGACCAACCGCACACAACCCGACGAGGCCGAGGTGCCGATTGACCACGGTTGTGGTGTTCCGTGGATCCGCAGATAGGTATCGCGGTTGCCGGTATACAGATACAGCGCACGTGCCCCGAGGGGGTTGTCGGGGCCACCCGGTACGCCACCGGCATATTGCGCATAAACCTCAGGCTCGCGCGCAATCATGTTTGCAGTCGGCGTCCAGGACGGCCATTCCACCACGCGCTGAATGCGGAAGTTGCCGGGTACATAAAGCCCCGCGCGCCCCACAGCCACGCCGTAGCGCATTGCGGTGCCATCGTCGCCGATGTGGTAAAGGAACCGTGACGTTGGATCGACGTGAACGTCACCCGCACCAAGCCCGTCATTCGCGTTCACGCGTGTCGGCATGAAACGCTGGGCCAAACCCCAGGGGTTTGGTCCACCCGATGAGACTTGCACTACGCCCTCGTCATATTCTATACCCACGGCGTCCTGCGCGAAGGCAGGCGCGGCAAGTGCGCCCGAGAACATGGTGGCGGTGCTGATGATAAAATGGCGACGGCTTAACATTTTGTTCGTCCTAACTCATGTCGTCTCGGGGATTCACACACAGAATCAATTAATCCATTGTTCGCTTTGCGAGGCCTGTGGACAAGTCCCCAGACCGACGATTCCGGTCACAATGTCGTAAGCAAACCCCGCAAACGGGGCCAAAACCCTCCATTTACGGGCAGCTTCCGGCCGAAATCCTTCAAGGGCGCGCTGTGGCCGCTCATCGACAACGCTGCGATGGGCTATGGCTCGGATGTGCCGAACGATGGTCGGCGATGACCAACACAGATGTCATCGGCCCGGTAGGCGCACAAGGGCTGGCTAGTCGTTTGCGGTGACGAGCCATCACATCTCAAACGTCACACTCAGATTCGACGGACCGGGCGCGGCCCAAAGCGCGAATTACGCGGACAGTCCCACCATGAATTCCGCCACATGGCAGAGGGGTGGAAGATGAGGCAAAGACCTAGCGTAGGTCACCGCTCAAAACAGACATTCACCGTTGCCCCTCCTCAACAAAAAAGGCCCCGCATATCGCAGGGCCTTTTCCAATTCCAGTATTGCGAAGACTTATTCGTCTTCTGCCGCAGCTTCTTCGCCGGTCTCCTGGTTGACCATCTTCATGGCCAAACGGACCTTCCCGCGATCGTCGAAGCCCAGCAGCTTGACCCAAACCTCCTGGCCTTCCGACAGAACGTCAGACGGGTGGTTCAGGCGACGGTTTTCGATCTGGGATACGTGGACCAGACCGTCGCGCTTGCCGAAGAAGTTCACGAAGGCGCCGAAATCGACGATCTTCACAACCTTGCCTTTGTAGACTTTGCCTTCCTCAGGCTCTGCCACAATCGAATGGATCATGTCATAGGCCTTTTGGATCGACTCACTGTTGGGTGAGGCGATCTTGATGATGCCTTCGTCGTTGATGTCGACCTTGGCGCCCGACACTTCAACGATTTCGCGGATGACCTTACCGCCGGACCCGATAACTTCACGGATCTTGTCGGTTGGGATCTGCATCGTCTCGATACGCGGAGCGTGGATCGAAAACTCACCAGCTTCCGTTGCGGCTTTCGACATCTCCTTGAGGATGTGCAAGCGACCCGCTTTGGCCTGCTCCAGAGCTTTCTCCATGATCTCAGGCGTAATACCCGCGACCTTGATGTCCATCTGAAGTGAAGTGATGCCAGCCTCGGTGCCCGCAACCTTGAAATCCATGTCACCCAAGTGATCTTCGTCACCCAGAATGTCCGACAAGATCCCGTAGGAGCCGTCTTCATCCAACACCAGACCCATGGCCACACCGGCAACCGGCGCTTTCAGGGGAACACCTGCATCCATCATCGACAGCGAACCGCCGCAGACAGACGCCATGGAGGACGAACCGTTGGATTCCGTGATCTCCGACACAACGCGAACGGTGTAAGGGAAATCGGTGGCCGCAGGCAGAACCGCCTGAAGCGCACGCCATGCCAACTTGCCGTGACCGATCTCACGACGGCCCGGAGGGCCCACGCGACCAGCTTCACCCACCGAATAGGGGGGGAAGTTGTAGTGCAGCAGGAAGTTGGATTTGAAGTTGCCGTGTAAGGCGTCGATGAACTGTTCATCATCGCCGGTGCCCAGCGTGGTGACGCACAAAGCCTGCGTCTCACCACGGGTGAACAGGGCAGAGCCGTGGGTCCGCGGCAGGACTTTGGTTTCGGACACGATGTCACGGATCTCATCCAGCGCACGACCGTCGATGCGGCGACCGTTCTTCACAACGTCCGACCGCAGAACTGTCGATTCCAGCTTCTTGAGTGCCGAGGACAGGTTCGGGTCAGCCAGCTGATCTTCAGACAGGCCAGCCTTCACGCCGTCTTTAACAGCTGCCACAGCGGTCTGACGCTCCAGCTTGTCGCTGATTGCGTAGGCGTCACGCATCTTCTGCTCACCAGCAGCGGCAACCACTGCATAAAGCTCCGAATAGTCGGGCGCTTCAAAGTGGAACGGCTCTTTCGCGGCATCTTCGGCCAGATCAATGATCAGGTCGAGGACCGGCTGGAACGACTCATGGGCGAATTTCACGGCACCCAGCATCTCGGCTTCGGACAGCTCGTAGGCTTCCGATTCCACCATCATCACGGCATCTTTGGTGCCGGCGACGACAAGGTCCAGACGCTGATCGGGGTTATTGCGCAGGTCGTGCATATCGTCGACGGTTGGGTTCAGGACGTAGTCGCCATCCTCATAACCAACGCGGCAACATGCGATCGGGCCGCGGAACGGAGCGCCGGAGATAGTCAGCGCAGCAGAGGCCGCGATCATCGCAACCATATCCGGGTCATTGACCAGATCGTGCGACAGCACCGTACACATCACCAGCGTTTCGTTCTTGAAACCGGGGACAAACAACGGGCGGATCGGACGGTCGATCAGGCGTGCAGTCAGGGTTTCTTTTTCAGAGGGGCGCGCCTCACGTTTGAAGAAACCGCCGGGAACCTTACCGGCTGCGTAATATTTCTCTTGGTAGTGAACCGTGAGCGGGAAAAAATCCATTCCCGGTTTCGGCTGCTTGGCGAACGTCACGTTTGCCATGACACTGGTTTCACCCAAGGTCGCAATCACAGACCCATCGGCCTGACGGGCAACACGCCCGGTTTCCAGTGTCAGCGTCTCTTCGCCCCACTGAATTTCTTTCTTCACAATGTTGAACATTCACGTTTCCTATTTGAGGGCACTCCGCGCCCCTGCGCGGTCCCTCATCCAAATGGCGGCCCCATTGCCGCCGACCCCTATCCTTCGTGCGAACGCCGGGGTCGACGCGTTACGTCTCAGATGCCGTGCGCTTACAGGAGTTTTGCGGGTTTGGAAACCGTTCAGCCTCAGAGGCAATGCTCGCACCCTCGGCCCACGGGAAATTACCAACCGCGGCACTCGTGTCGACGCCTGCTCTACCGGACAAAGTGACTATCGGCACCAACAGTCTCTATGTCTGCTACCAGCCCAAAGCGGAAGTAATTCATTCGATCAAACACTCTTCGCACTGCCGAGTTCAGGTGGAAACGTCGCGATATCGAAAACCAGCGGATGGCAGTCTGCAAACCTTAGTTTTTGTTTCAGTTTAATAGTAAAGTTTGCAGGGTCTACAAAACGTGGGAATAATTTGCTCGGGTTTT
>JAESTV010000270.1 GCA_016763475.1 Roseicyclus sp. | reverse complement strand
GGGGGCGGGTGCATGGCCCACCTATCCACCCGGCGCGCCTCCCCCTGCCTCTATCTAGAGATCGGGGCTTGGGGCACGCGGTGGGATTTGAGTTTTTTTCCAAGATGAAAGGGCAGGGGCGCGCCAGTGTGCCAGTGTGGGGTGGGTTGCGCTGCGCCTGTTGTTGGGGGGCACGTGGGTTGCGGGACGTGTGATTTCCGCCGCAATCCCGGCCTGCATGATCGGGAAATATTGCGCCGGATTGTGCTGCGCCTTCCACTCGATATCCTAGCCGGAGCGCTGTTGGTCTTGAGGTTGAAACTCCAGCACTCCCCGGCGCTGTTGGTGCCGGGGATCAGCAGGGTGTCATCCCTCGGGATGGAGGCCTGAACGCCGCCTTGGGGCATCACGGATTTACCGCCCTGAGGGGGTGCCCGACGGTATGAATCGGCGCCATTCCAGCGCAGTCAGCCAGAACATCCATGGTGTCCATCGGTTTGGGAATCAGCTGTGAGGCCTGCCAAAAGTGAGGACGGGTGGTCCAGCGTCGGTTTTGAGTGCAATCGCGTCGGGTGGGCCATGGGCGTGAGGTGAGTTTGGGCCGTAAACCATGGATCAAAGATCAGCCCTCAAGCCGGAGCGTCGCGCCCATGAAGACCAATGTGAAAGCCCTTGTCATTGGCGGCGGTGCCGTTGGGACCTCGATTGCGTATCATCTGGCGCGCGCGGGGTGGGATGATGTGATGCTGCTGGAGCGGGACGAGTTGACCTCGGGCTCAACCTGGCATGCGGCGGGTTTGTTGCCGCTGTTCAACATGTCTTATGCGACAACCCATATCCACGATTACTCAGTCAGGTTCTACAAGACGCTGGAGGAGGAGACCGGGTTAAACGCCGGTTTTGCCGTGGTGGGCAATTTGCGCATGGCCCAGACTGATGAGCGGATGGATGAGTATATGCTTTATGCTTCCACCGCCGAAACTGTGGGGGTGCCATTTGAGTGGCTGACCCCTGAGCAGATCAAGGAGCGTTGGCCGCTGATCCGCACCGATGATCTGAAGGGCGCGATTTATCATGGGGCTGATGGCTATATTAACCCCGCTGACGTGACCCAGGCGATGGCCAAAGGCGCGCGCCAGCGTGGGGTGGTGATTGAGCGGAAGTGGCAGGCGGATGGGTTTGAGTGGACCGGGTCAGCCTGGGAGGTGACCTGTTCCAAGATGGTGGAGAAAGGCGGCAATCTGGTTGCGTCGGATGAGCAGGTGGTGATTACCGCTGAACATGTGGTGACAGCGAGCGGCAACCACGCGCAGCGCACGGCGCAGATGCTGGGGATCAAGATCCCGGCGATTCCGGTGGAGCACCAGTTTGTGGTGTTGGACCAGGACCCGGATTTGGTGGCTTGGCGGGGTGAGGGGAATCCGGAGCATCCGGTGATCCGGGATGCGGATGCGCAATCTTATGCGCGCGAAGAGCGCGGCGGCTGGATTCTGGGCGTTTATGAGAAAGACGCGCCGGCGCGGTTTGAATATGGGGTGCCGGACTCGTTTCGCGCCGATCTGTTCCCGTTGGCGCTGGATCGGATCGAAGAGCAGTATCTGGCGATGATCCACCGGGTGCCGTCGTGTGAGGACTCCGGCCTGAAGGATGATTTCAACGGGCCGATTTGTTACACGCCTGATGGCAATCCGCTGGTCGGCCCGGCGCCGAAAATGAAGAACATGTGGCTGGCCGAGGGGTTCTCGTTCGGGATCACGGCGGCGGGTGGCACCGGATATTATCTGGCGCAGTTGATGGTGGAGGGGGAGGCCGATATCGACATGGCCTCGCTTGATCCACGGCGTTACGGCAATTGGATCACCACCGAATACGCGGCGCGCAAGAACGAGGAATGTTACGACCACGTTTACACGCTGCACTATCCCGATGAGGAGCGGCCTGCGTGTCGGCCACTGAAGACAGCGCCGTCGTATGAGCGGATGAAGGCCCGAGGCGCGCAGTTCGGGTGTGTGAACGGATGGGAGCGGCCGAATTATTTTGGCCCGCTGGATGCGACGGAGTCGTTTGATTTTGACGGGCGCTCGTTCCGGCGCGGGGCCTGGTGGGAATATGCCAGGGCAGAGGCTGAGGCGGTGCGCAATGGCGCCGGTCTGATCGACGCCACGGCGTTCACCAAACACAAGTTACGCGGACCGGGGGCGGCGGGGTTCCTCGATTGGTTCACCACCAACAAGTTACCCAAGGTGGGGCGGATCAACCTGACGTATGCGTTGACGGGCGCAGGCACCACACGCACGGAATACACCATTGTGCGCCTGGCGGAGGATACGTTTTACCTTGTCAGCGCCGGAGCCTGGCAGGCCTATGACAGCGATTTCCTGGCGCAGGCAATCAACGACAATGTGCATCGGTTTGGGCCGATGTGGCTGGATGATTGCACCGGGCAGTACGGGGTGTTTGCACTCGCGGGGCCGAAGTCGCGCGATGTGTTGAACGAGTTGGTGCGGGATGCGGAGCCGTCAACGGTGTTAGGCAACAAACGGTTCCCGTGGTTGAGTGCGCGCCGGTTGGAGCTGAAGATGTGCCCGGTGAATGCGATCCGCGTGGCCTATACGGGTGAGTTGGGGTGGGGGTTACATCACCCGATGGAAATGCAGAACTACTTGTTCGATCAGTTGATGGAGGCCGGTGAGAAGCACGGTCTGAAACTGGTTGGCGCGCGGGCGCAGAACTGGTTGCGGCAGGAGAAAAGTTACCGTGCGTTCGGGACCGAGCTGGGCCGGGATGCGACTCCGCTGGAGGCGGGGTTGGATCGGTTTGTGGATCTGAGCAAGGACTTCCATGGCAAAGAGGCAATGGTTGCCACCGGGATACGCTCAAAATGTGTGACGCTGCTGATTGACGGGCCTGCGGATGCGGACCCATGGGGGCGTGAGGCGTTGTTGCTGGACTCCCCTGATGCGGCCCTTGGGGATGCCCCCCCTGATGCGCCCCTTGGGGGCGACGGTGCAAAGATTGGGCGTTTGACCTCGGGCGGCTATTCGGTGGCGTTCGGGTGTCAGATCGGCATGGGGTATGTGCGGCCTGATTTGGCGGCTGTTGGCACCAGGATGAAGGTGCGGATGTTCCGGGAGCTGTTTGATGCGGTGGTTGTGGAAGACAGCCCGTATGATCCGGCAAATGCCACGATCCGGGCGAATGCCTGAGAGCGGTCACCCGAGGCTGAGCCTCGGGCGGATTGTTTGCGTTTGTCATTTGCGCGACGGGGTGGGGGCGCTGCCCCCGTCCTTCGGACTCCCCCGAGGTATTTCTGGCCAGATGAAGGGGCCAGATGAAGGGGGGCGCGGTGCCTGGATGCTGGGTTATTCGCCCATCAGGCGGTCCATGATGGCGGGGTCCATCATGGCGTCCATCATGCCGGATTCCTGCATGCGGCGGGCGGAAACTTCCATTGCGCGGCATTCAGTGGCGACTTGCATCGCGACGTCGTTGCTGAAGGGAATTGGCGTTGCGGCGCCCATTTGTTCCATCGAGGTGATCTCGATTGTGGAGAAGACCTCCAGCGCGTCGAGGTAGTCGGTGAGGGCTTGATCACCACCCTCAGTCCGGATGCGATCCATGGTGCAGGTGGCGACCTCGCGCATTTCCGCGTCCCATTCCCAATCAACCATGACGTCGGCCAATTCGGGGACGCGGGCCACAAGAAAGGCCGCCATATTCTGCGCGACAGCTTCGGAGACAACTTCCAGCCGGTCAAGTTCGGATTGGGCGAAGGCGGGGGCGGAGATCAGGGTGAGGGCGGCGGCGGTAAAGGCGGCGGTAAGGGCGATTTTGTGCATGGTTTGATCCTGTGATTTGGGGTGTCCCGCGCCACTCTGGGGGCAGCGCGCGGGACTGCCAAGGTCAGGAGAACCGGAAGCTCTGGAACAGCAATCCTCCGCCGTAGTTGGTTTGGGAGTGCAGGGTGAGGGGGATTGGCGCGGGCAGCCCGGCGAACAGTTTTGTGCCTGATCCCAGGAGCAGGGGCGCGCGTTTCAGGCGCAGTTCGGTCAGGTTGCCGGTGGCTGCGATGGCGCTGGCGAGGATACCACCGCCGCACAGGTAAATCGGGCCGGGGGCGGTGTGTTGCAGGGGGGTAAGGCCCGACAGGTCGCGCCAGACCTCAACCGTGTCACCCGGCAGGGTGAGAGTGGAGGACACCACAATCGTGCGCATGTGCGGATAGGGGTTTTGCCCCGGCTCCAGCCCGAATTTGTAGCCAAACTCGTAGGTCACGCGCCCCATGAGGGCCACGGCATAGGTGCCAAGACGCGCAGTGTAATCGGCCACAATTGCGCCGTCGTGGGGAAAGGCGGACACGTCCGCGTTGGGGCCGGCAATGAAGCCATCGGCGGAGACCGCCACGTCATAGATGATGGGTTGCAAGGGATTGCTCCAATGATTGATCACCCACGGCATGTGCGGGCGTTAGACAGCAGGTCACACGCGCGGGCGTGCAATTGAGAAATGTCAGGCTGTCTTGATCATCGGCAGGGTCTCCTTTGGAAAAGTGAGGTGAGGATACCCGGCGGCGCGGGTTTGGTCCAGAGCGACAGCGCCTTAACCCTAAAGCGCTTTGCGTTTGTTTTGCCCCCCTGACCAATGAGCGCGGGTGTTGCACAAGCCAAGCCTCGCCGCTCAGGGGGATGCGCGGCCTCAGACAAACCGCAAAACGCTGTAGTCAGAAGCGCTGTTGTTGTTGCTTGATCTTGCGCGTTAGCTGCTGCTTTGAGCGGCCCGGCGCAGGGCCGTTACCTGGGTGCTGGCCTCATCGTCTTCATCTTCAAAGACCTCAAGCGCGTGCCTGTAGGCCATCTCGTAAAACAGCTTGTGCTGGTGCCACGCCAGAAACCCGGCCCCGGTCAGCCCGGGTGGGCGGATCATCAGATCGGTGTCGTGGAGGTCAGCCAACAGGTCGGATTGGCCCACCAGAAGGGAGCGCATGACGGTTGAGATGACACCGGGAACACGGGGCGGCGTTTTGCCGAAAGGGAACAGCGTCTGGCGCAGAAGCGCGCCGCGACCGGGCAATTTGGAATAGTCGATATACCCCATCTCGTCCGTGGATTTCTGCACGTTCACCACAATGTTGGGCCCGGATTTCAGGGCGTGCATGGTGCGGAACGGCATGTTGTCGACGCAGCCGCCATCCACCAGCATCCGCCCGGTGGAGGTAAAGAACGGCGGCAGGACACCGGGGATACCGGAGGAGGCGCGTATTGCCTCCCACAAGGGGCCACGGCGCAGGATGACTTTGTCCATCCGCGACAGGTCAGCGGTCACGGCATAATACGGCATCCAGAGATCTTCGATGGGAACGTCGCCGAAGTGTTCCATAAGGGCGGCGTCGAGGACTTTGTGATCGAGGAAGGCAAATTTCGGCACCGTTATGCGGCGCATGGCACCGGAGCGCACAAAAATCTGCTCAATCCGTGGGCCAATTTCTTCGGCCGGGACACCAAGGGCAATTGCGCCCCCCATGGCGGCGCCCACAGAGGTGCCGCCGACGATATCGACAGGCAGGCCAGCCTCACCCATGGCCCGGTAGACGCCGACGTGAGCCGCGCCAAACGCGCCGCCACCTGACAGCACCATGCCAATGGCGCGGCCTGACAGGAACCGACCGAGGCGGGCCATGTCCTCAGTCCCGCCGGTCAGGGCAACATGGTGGTGCAGGAACACCGGACGGCTATCGAGCCACCGGGCGGTGCCTGCGGCTTTCTGCATCCGGTTGGGGTGCAGAAGCACCAGACGGCGCTGGCTTTCGGGCAGAATCTTGAGGGCGAACTCCTCAAGCTCGGATGGGTCCTGGTAGTTGATGGCCTGGGCCACAAACACCGCTTGGTCAGCCTGCTTCAGGGCGGCGCGGGACCAATCACCGGCGTTTGGGTTGGCGACAAACAGCACAATCTTGGCATTGTGTTCCTGGGCGTTGAGCCAGGCGATGGATTCGGGTGCGGTGGGGTCAGCGCGTTCACCCAAGGCGTCCTTGAAGGTGGCTTCGGTGACAAGGGCGACGGAATGGTGCCCCTCAATCGCGGCAGTCAGGTCAGGCACAAACCGTTCGGGCAGGGGCGCGCCTGCGGCCGGCAAGATGCAGAAGGTGCGCGCCGGGGGGCGGCTGGGGTTCTGGGTGACCCGAGCGGAGGTTTTGGCGAGCTTTTCGGCAAGTTCGGACGCAATCGCCTGGGGCAGGCCGTCAACCTCAGCACACAACGCGTCATAAGCGGCGCGGTCGATGCGGTAGACGATACTGTCACGTGCCGCGACAACATCTGCGGTGCGGGTTGATCCGGTGAGAAACGCAATCTCGCCAATCACCGATCCGGCGCCGATTTCTGCCAGATCCACCCGGTCCCGTTCCACCCGGAAGCGACCCGAGAACACCAGATACATCGCCTCAGCCGCGGTGCCCGCGACGATCAGCTTGTGGCCGCGTTCCACGGGAGTTTGGGACAGCCGCGAAAACGCGGGCCCTCGTAACAGGTCAAACAAACCTTCTGGCGCAAATTCGCTTTGCATCTTGGGTCTTTCCGGTCCTTTGGTCAGGGGGAGGGACATTGGACTACAGGTCCCTGAATTAACCGACAATAAACACTGCATTTCGGAAAAGCGAAACGTTTCCTTACGTGCGGCGGGCTAAGCGAGTTTTCGAGCGCACAAAAGCAGGTTGTTGGCGGGCATGTAAATGGGCTGGGCGGGCAGAAGGCGCAAGTTTGTCCAATGATTGCGCACCCATTCCAGGTCTTTGTACCCTGCGCCGGGGGTTGTGGCCCGGATGTTTGCGTCGAAAATGATGTCCCCCTCAGATGTGGCGACGCCGTTGCGCAGGAACGGGCCGTAGACCACGGCGAGGCCACCGGGGCGCAGGGCATGGATGATCTCGGTCAGGCAGGTCTGTGCCGATGCGTTCGGGATCAGGTGCAGGAGATTGGCGAGGAAGATCAAATCATAGGTGTTGTGCTTTGCGGCCCATCCGGGCGCACAGGCATCAAGGGTGATGGGAGGCAGGATATTGGCGGACGGCTCTGCCGCGATCCATGCGGTGATCGAGGCGCGGCGGCTGGCGTCCGGGTCTGAGGGTTGCCACGTGAGGCCCGGCATTGCCGGGGCAAAACGGATGACATGTTGGCCGGTGCCTGAGGCAATTTCGAGGGCGGTGCCTTGGGGCGGCGCGAGGGCGGTGAGGGCTTTGGTCAGGGCCGCACGGTTGCGCTGCGCGGCGGGTGCGTTGAGGCGTCCGTCGTCATATTCGGGATGTTCGGGCGCAGTTCCCGTTGGCGCAGTTCCCGTTGGCGCAGTCACTGCTGTTCCTGCGTCATGATCTCCATCGCGCCGGAGGTAACCATTCGGTCGATGAAGGCTTCCGTCACACGACACTGGCGCACTATCTCCACGGCCCGTTCTTCGCCAAGGCCCTCCGGGGTTTCGCCGGCAAAGCCGCCTTGCAGGATTTGATCGTTGGTGACGGTTTCCACCGCGCTCTCCATGGCGATGACCATGGCGAGCATGGCGTCTTCGCCGACATCCGCCACATAGCCATCATACATACAAGTATAGGCGGCTCGCAGCCCGTCGTCCCATTCAGGCGCAGGCAAATTGCCTTCCAGCGAAGGGATTTCCGCAAGCAGGGCGTCGTTTGTCACCCTGTTCATGGAGACCGCGGCGGCCTCAAACCGCTCAAACGTGGATTGTGCGGCGGCAGGTAAAGCAAGGGTTGAGAGCGCCACCGTCAGGGCAAGTTTGCGGATCATTGGCTTTGCAGGGCCTGCATCGCCCCGGATTCTGCCAAGCGCTGCATTTGAAGCTCGACCATGCCGCAATCATTGTTGATGCGTTGCACGTCCTGATTGCTGAGGCCCTCGGGCACACCGGCAGAGAAGGTACCGTTCAGCAGGTCGGCAGGCAGCGCCGATTCAATGGCGCCTTCCAGCTCCACCAGCATTGCTTCAACGCCGTCGTCCCCGACGGCGCGTTCATAGGCGCGGATTGCGCAGCGCCCGGCACGGCGCATCGGGCGGTCCCATTCGGCAGAGGGCAAATGCCCTTGCAGGGCCGGGACTTGTTCGGCCAACCCTTGGTAGGTCAGGTCGGTCAAGCGTTCGCTAAGGGCCTCGAACCGCTCAAGCTGAGATTGGGCGGAGGCGGCGAAAGGTAACATCAACAGCGCGGCCACAGCGGCGACGCGGAGGCTGAGATGGTTCATGTCTCTCTCCAAATTACAGTTGCCTCGGACAATAGGGTGGCAATTGGCGGCTGCAAGTTCCGGGTTCCCCGACCTAGCGAAAACGTGAAGCTGACAGCGCGGCGATTGTGGCCTGATCAAGGGCAGATTGATGGCCTGTCACCAGGTCTGCGAGAAGCTGGCTGGCGGCAGGTGCGGTCTGGAAGCCGTACCCACCCTGACCTGCGGACCAAACAAAGGTTGGGTCGTCGCGGTCCGGCCCGATGACAAGGCAGCGATCGGGGGCAAACGTGCGCAGGCCCGCCCAGTTGGAGGTCACACGTGTGACCTCTTCGGTCACAAAAGGTTGGTAACGTGCGATGCCTTCAGCCAGCACCATGTCATCCGCGAAAGCGTCGTGGGGGGTTGCCACCGGGTCTTCCTCAGCCGGGGACACCAGCCACGCGCCTGCGTCGGATTTGGCATACCATTTTTCACCGGCGCCAATCAGCATTGGCCAGGTGCGGGTGTCGTGGCCACCGGGGGCAGGCATCCGGGCAATTGAGCGGCGCAGGGGCGTGAGGCCAAGGGGAGCGATCCCCGCCAATGTGGCGATCTGGTCAGCCCAGGCGCCAGCGGCGTTCACGAGGACACGGGTGTTATAGGTGTGGGTTGGAGTGGTGACCTGCCAGCCAGAGCCAGTGCCAGTGCGGGTGATGGCGGTGACGGGTTGGCCGGTGTTGACGGTCCCGTTGGTGCGGATCGTGCGCGCAAAATGTTGCACCATACGGTCGGTGTCGATGTCCCAGGCGGCCTCATGATGTGCTGCACGGGTGATGTGGGCGGTGTTGAGGATCGGGACCAGGCTTTGGGCGCTGTCGGGTGAGATCTCGGTCAGGTCCATGGTGGTGATGTCGTGGCCGAGGGTTTCCTCCTCACCGGGGCCGGCCAACATCAGCAACCCGCGGGGCGAGAGGAGGCCGCCGTCAAGGGTGTGGTGATCGTGGGCCGAGGCATGGTTCAGGGCGACGGTAACGGGGTGGCCGTAGTTCGCCTCAAACAGCGCGGCGGACCGGCCCGAGGCGTGGTAGGCAAGCGCCGGTTCGGATTCCAGCAGGCAGGTTGTGCCGTGGGCGGCGAGGCGGGCCCCGGCGGAGGTTCCCGCGATGCCGCCGCCGATGATGAGAAAGTCATAGATCATGAGGAGATGGGTCGCATGAGATCCCTCCTTGGGCAAGGGGCAGGTTGTTGGTGGACCTGAGACCGATGTGCGCTGGCGCGCCCGCGGAGGGGGCTTCCGCCTCGGACAGCGCCTGGCGGCGCCTTTGCCTCGCCGGACGTGGCGCCTTCGGCGCGGGGGCAATGGGAGGCAGATGTGGGGCCACAGATGTGGGACTACAGGGGCGGGGCGCCTTCGGCGGGCGTTGC
>JAESTV010000269.1 GCA_016763475.1 Roseicyclus sp. | reverse complement strand
TTGTTTCGATCAGTTTTTCGATCACCGTACTCTCAAATTCCGGGTGCGGTTGTGTTGACAGGATGTGGGGGCCAAAGGCGACGATGGCATTGGCGCAGAGATCCGAGGACGCGTGGATGGTTGCGCCGTCGGGCAGTTGCGTGATCTGATCCTGGTGCCACGCATTCAGGTGTAAGGTGTGATCACCCACCCGGTATTCAGTGGCCCCCACGGACCATCCGCCGGTGAACTTTTCCACCGTGCCACCAAGGGCTTGGGCGATAATCTGGTGACCGAAGCAGGACCCTACCAGTGGGATTTCCGCGTCGCGGATGGCGCGGATCAGATCCTCCAGCGGTGGAATCCAGGGGTGATCTTCGTATGCGCCGTGTTTTGAGCCGGTCACCAGCCACGCATCAGCGACCTTCGGGCTGTCAGGAAAAATGTTGTCGACCACAGACCAAAGCGTCTGCGTGAAGCCGCGATGGGCGAAGAGGTTCTGGAACAGGGTTTCATAAGGTCCGTCCGTTGCCGCGACGTTGTCGGGGAGGTGACCGGTTTGCAGGATGCCGAGGTGCATGTTTTGGCTCATGTTGTTGGGTGCTGAGAGGCTATGGGCGCGGGGCCTGAGCGGCAAGGGAAAGCGTTGGAGGCGGGTCTCCAAATGGAACCAACTTTCAGGGGCCAGCCCTCTGGCGCAATCGTCCCTTGGGGGCCAGCCCCCAAACCCCCGAGGTATTTTTGGCCAGATGAAGGGGGAAACAGGTGAGGGCGCGGACAATTTTGGTAGCTGGAGCGATTCAGACGGTGTCGAGGTAAAGCTCCTGCTGCTCTTCACGGCTCAGGTCGGCCATGTAGCGCAATTCCTGGCGTTTGGTGGCGAGGAAGTTCTGGCGCAACTCCGGCGCGAAGATCCGGGCAATTTCGGCTGAGGTGTCGAAGGCTTCGATGGCGTCCGCCCAGGTCAGCGGCAATTGCGGCAGGTCAGCTTTGTAGGCGTTGCCGGTGGTGGCGGGGGGTGGGGCTTTGCCCTGTTCGATCCCGTCAAGTGCTGCGCCAAGGACGGCAGCAAGGAACAGGTACGGGTTGATGTCACCACCCGCGACGCGGTGTTCGA
Source organism: Roseicyclus sp. (assembly GCA_016763475.1). Taxonomy (GTDB): domain Bacteria; phylum Pseudomonadota; class Alphaproteobacteria; order Rhodobacterales; family Rhodobacteraceae; genus Gymnodinialimonas. The sequence goes on along the minus strand of JAESTV010000269.1, from coordinate 5,494 downwards.
TCCGGCGTGCAGTGGGGTTCCCGGCAGGGATACGCAGGGCGGTGGTGCGGTTCTCATAGGCCCAGGACGCGGATGTGGGGGCATGGGCACCGGGCACAAAGCGGTCATAGCTGGAGGCGTGGGGCGCAAAGACCAACATGGAGCCGGGCATCGCCGCAAGGCAACCCGCGATGGCGTGGTGCAGGGTTTGCGAGCCTTCGGCGCCGCCATTGTCGAAGATGTTGTTGCCGTCTGCATCCAACACGCTGAAGTGGGTGTGGAGGCCGTTGCCCGCGTAATCGGGGTAAGGTTTGGCCATGAAACTTGCGGCAAAGCCGTAGCGGCGCGCAAGGCCACGGGTGGCCAGTTTGAACAGCCACGCATCATCCGCCGCTTTCAGCGCATCTGGTTGGTGGTCCATGTTGATCTCGAACTGGCCGGGGCCAGCTTCCGAGATCATCGTATCTGCGGGGATATCCATCACCTCACAGGCATCATAAAGCGCAGTCAGGAAGGTATCGAAGGCGTCCAGCTGGCGCAGGGCGAGGATCTCGGCCTGTTGGCGGCGGATGCCAGAGCGGGGGGAGGGCGGCACGCGCAGCTCCTTTCCCCGGTCGTCGATGATGTAGAACTCCAACTCGGTTGCAACCACCGGCGTCAGGCCGCGTGCGGTGTAGCGCTCGACCACCCGCGCAAGGGCATGGCGGGGGTCACCCTGATAGGCGGTGCCGTCCTCGTGGAACATCCAGATTGGCAGGATTGCGGTGGGTGTATCCAGCCACGGGACCGGCATGAAGCCACGTTCCGTGGGCTTCAGGATGCCGTCGGGGTCGCCCGCTTCAAACACCAAGGGGCTGTCGTCGATATCCTCCCCCCAGATGTCGAGGTTCAGGACCGAATATGGAAACCGGGTGCCCTGCTCGATGGCTTTGCCCGCAAAGCGGCGCGCCACCCGTTTGCCCCGCGCCTGGCCGTTCAGGTCGGACGCAACCATGCGGATGGATTTGATCGCGGGATTGTCGTGCAGGTAAGCAATCATCGGATCAGGTTTGGCCTGATGCGCAGGCGGCGGCGGGTGTCCTGCGGCAGGTGACGGTTAAGACGATTGTTGATGAGGTTAAAGATTGTGATGATCACAAGCGTCAGCATCACGAAGTAGATGGCGACGATGGGGTAAGGGATAAAGGGGTTGAAGGTGCGGTCGGCAAAATAAGTTGCGTAGTAAAGCGCGTCGCCGCGTTGCTGGAAGGCCGGAAATGAGCTGAAGTAAACCAGCGCTGTTGCGTGGAACATGAAAATCGCCTCGTTTGTGTAGGCAGGCCAGGCAAGGCGCATGGTGGTGGGAAACGTGATGCGGCGAAACTTCTTCCAGCCGGTCAGGCCATAGGCATCAGCGGCTTCGGTATCCCCCTTGGGTACCGCTTGCAGCGCGCCATAGAAAATCTCGGCAGCGTAGGCAGAGGTGTTGAGGAACAAGACAATCAGCGCACCAAGCCAGGCGCGGGCAAGCCAGCGGGTCTCGGCCTCAATGGCGAGGCCAAAGATCTCAAACTCCACCCCGAGGCGGGGCAACATCACAAACAACTCATACGCCATGAAGAACTGGATGAAGAGTGGTGAGCCCCGGAACAGGAAGATGAACCATTCCGCCGGTTTGCGGACAAGACGGCGCGGGGAGGCTTTGGAAATCGCAAGAAAAACGGAAAAGAAAAACCCGAAACAGAGCGCCAGGACGCCGAAATAGACATTCCAGATCATGCCCGAGCCGATCAGGACAAATTGCTCACATAACGTGATGTCCCCCTGCGGCAGCGCCCGTTCGCCGATCCCAAGGGAGCGTAAGGCGTAGGCCTGAAATGCCTCGGCGCAGGTCATGGTGCGGCCTCGATGTGGGCCCATGGTACCGGGGCGCGGGTGAAATCCCTTGCAAGGGATTTGCAAATCCCTTGCAAGGGATTTTGGCGCCCCGGGTGAGGCGAGTGAGGTGGGTGAGCGATAGCGCTCATGTGGCGGCCTTTCGCATCGCTTCGCCGCCTGCCGTGGCCTGGCCGCGGGTCAAGCGGCGGGTGACCCGCGCCAGCACAATTTCAGAGACCCGGGTGAAGCCGAGGTAGAAGACCAGCAAGCCAAGGAAATACCAGAAGCGCCAATCGGGGTGCGGGTAGGCAAACCGGGAGTTGCGTGAGCCGCCGATCTCGCGGGCCCAGTAGACGATGTCCTCGATCCCCAGAAGGAACAGAAGTGGCGTGGCCTTGATCAGGATCATCCAGATATTGCTGAGGCCAGGCAGGGCGTAGACCCACATTTGCGGCACCACAACGCGCCAGAAGACCTGGCGTTGGGACATGCCATAAGCGGCGGCGGTTTCTATCTGCGGTTTGGGCACCGCACCCATCGCACCGTAAAGGACGTTGCCGCAAAACGCGCCGAACACAATGGCGTAGGTGAAGATCGCGAGGCCGAAATTATAGCCCTCATGCACCCATTGCGGCGCGTTGCCTTGGGGGGTGCGGGCGGCGTCACACACAAGGAAGTTGGCGCCCTGGCGGATCGGCTGGTCCCAGTCGGGACAGGTGATGGAGTGGCGGATGAACTCAATGCCCTGGTCAAGGACAAGGACGAAGAACAGGAAGAACACAATGTCCGGCACGCCGCGCACCATGGACGTGTAACCCTTGCCGAGAATCCGCGCCGGCAAGAACCGGGCGCGGGAGGCGGTGGCAGCGGCGAAGCCAAAGGCGAGGGACAAGGGGGCAGCGATGGCCAGCAGCGTGAAAACGGTCAGGAAGCTCTGATAGAACAGCATGTGGACGCCGTTGGTCAGGTAACAACTGAACCAGCGGACGCCGTCTAGGGAGGATGGATCGGCGCAGAACTCGAACATCGGGGCCTGTGGTTGCTGGGGTGAGTTTTCCGGTCTTTTCGACAAGAAACCCATATTTTGTTGATTGGAACCGGTCTTTCCGGAATTGAAAACCGGGTGGGCCGGTTCCCCTCAGTGGGGAATTGCCGGGTGAAACGGCGGAGGGACGAACTGCGCCCCTCCGCCAGATCAATTTACCAGGTCACGGCTTCATCGCCGAACCATTCCACGAGCAGAGCGTTAAGGGTGCCATCCTCTTTCATCGAGGTGATGGCTGCGTCGAATGCGGCGATCAACTCATCCCCTTCGCGCAGGCCCATGGCAACGCCGTCACCAAGCGAGACCGGATCGAGGACAATCATCAGATCATCGTCTTCTGCGGCGATCTGCAGGAGGAAATCATTGTCCGCCATAACCGCGTCTGCTTCGCCGTTGCGCACCGCTGCGACAGTTTCGTCAGGGGTGGCGAATTCGATCAACGTCACCCCGTCGAGGGTGGCAACGTAACCCGCCTGGATGGTGTTGGTCTGGGCGGCGATCATGGCACCTTCCAGCGTGATACCGTCATCCATACCCATGAACAGCGACGGCGATGGCGGGATGTAGGCCTGGGTGAAGTCGATCACCTCATCACGCTCATCGGTGATGCTCATCCCGGCGATGATCGTGTCGTAGTTGCCGGATGTGAGGTTGGGGATGATGCTGTCCCAGTCATTTGTGACCCATACACAGGTCAACTCGGCGCGGGCACACAGCTCGTCACCCAGATCACGCTCAAATCCGTCAACCTCACCGTCGTCGTTGATGAAGTTGTACGGAGGGTAGGCGCCTTCGGTGCCCAGACGCACGACGGAATGGCTGTCTGCAAAGGCCACACCGGCGGCCATGGTAAGAGCGGTTGTTGTTAGGATCAGTTTTATCATTTTGTAGTCTCCCTGATTGGTGATGGTCTTTTGGATTGGGCCTCAGGCCGTGTCGGAATGGCTGAGGAATTGGCGCAGGCGCGCCGATTGGGCGTTGCCGAAAAGCTGTGAGGGTGGACCCTGCTCTTCGACCAAACCCTGGTGGAGGAAAATTGTGTGGGTGCTGAGGTCACGGGCCATGCGCATGTCGTGGGTCACCAGGATCATGGTGCGGCCTTCCTCGGCCAGATCGCGGATGACGCGGATCACCTCTTGCTCCAGCTCCGGGTCGAGGGCGGAGGTTGGTTCGTCAAACAGAAGTGCGCGGGGCTGCATACACAACGCGCGGGCAATGGCGGCGCGCTGCTGTTGGCCGCCGGAAAGCTCAGCCGGCCAGGCGTCGCATTTGGCGCCGATGCCGACTTTGTCGAGGATCTGGCGGGCGCGATCTTCGACCTCAGCCTTGTCCTCACCCAGAACGGTGACCGGGGCCTCCATCACGTTTTGCAAGATGGTGAGGTGAGACCAGAGGTTGAAGCTCTGGAACACCATCGAAAGGTTGGTGCGGATCAGGCGGACTTGTTCGGGGTCCGCCGGGTGGCGGTTGTGGCCAGTGCCTTTCCAGCGGATTGGATCACCCTCAAAGATGATGTCACCCTGTTGGCTGTCTTCCAGAAGGTTGGCGCAGCGCAGCATTGTGGATTTGCCGGACCCGGACGAGCCGATCAGGGACACGACATCGCCTGCGGATGCTGTCAGGTCGACACCTTTGAGCACCTCCAGGGCGCCGAAACTTTTGTGCAATCCGGTGATCTGGATCACTGGTGGTGTGGCAGATGTCAACGGTGCAGGTCCCTGTTTGGTTGGACAATTTGCGCCGAAGCTGAACCGGATTGCAACGGGGAAGGTGTGAGGTTCCCTAGGAAAGGGCCGATTTCCGTTCTGTTTTTGCGGCCTTGGTCCGCATTGACGGTGGGTCAGGCAGGGGAAGGGCGGTGTAGGTGGACTCGGGGAATGGCACAACGCCGCGCAGAAGCAGCGTGGATTTGTGCGGCTCCGGCAGGGTGTCGATGGCTTGAGACAGGGCCGCGCGGTAAGGGGTGGGGTCGTTGCCGGGGGCAGTGATAAAACACAGGCCGGGGCTGGCGGCGCTGTGGGCAATCACCCGCAGGTCGGCTGCGAAGGCATCATAGCGGGCAATCAGCGCCCAGGTGACGGCGTCAATGGAGCAGAGGTCTGCGGTGTGATCAGCGACGGCTTGGGCAGAGGCGTGGTGGCTGCCGGTCTGGTGGGTGTTGGTGAATAGAAAGCCGTGGTCCCTGGCAAAGCTCCATGGCGCGCACCAGCCAGAATGGCTGCCGGGTTCATTGTAGGCAAAACGGGCGTCGGCGAAATGGGCAGGGGTGTCACGGGGGTCATCTTTGCGAGCCAGGAAGACAGAAAAATACGCGCCCGGTTTGGTGCCGCTGAGGCCGTAATCTCCTGACCCGATCAGCGTCAGGTCTCCGGCGAAATCGGCGCGATAGGGCAGGGAGCAGATTTGCCCGAAGACCAGATCCGGGCGGCGCCACGTGGCCACCACGGGCGCGTCATGGTCAAGGTTGTCAGGTGCGTTGATGCCATGGTCGCGCAAAGCATCGCGGATCAGCGCCCAGAGCGCTTCATTGGCGGGGCGTGTCTCATCACGCAGGTACATCGGCAGGGATGCGATCATTGGGGGAATCGCGCGGCCGGGGCTGAGGCCGGGACT
>JAESTV010000023.1 GCA_016763475.1 Roseicyclus sp. | reverse complement strand
GCTGGACCTTCGGCTGGAAGGTGGCAAACGAGAATTTCGCGGGCTTCCTTGCCGAGATTGAAAAGGCAATCAGCTAGAGCGGGTTTCCGCTTTCGCGCAGCTTTTTGCCCTAAGCCACGATCCTCCAGCGCAAGCATTCGACATCGCTCAAGCGCCTTGTAATGGTCCCGTGTGGTGCAGGCAGCGCGGGATTGATGGCCGGGGCAAGGTATGGCGACTGAGTCGCTGCACGCACGCCTGCTGAAATTTTGTGATCACACGATAATTCCCTGTGATCACAAATGTCGGGTTTTGCCGCAAATCCCGGTGAATATGGCAAATTCCCGTTTCATTGCGCCCAATTGTTGTGTTTACCCAGAAGCAACATGACCCAAAGAACGGACCAGTTGCATGAACATTCATGAGTATCAGGCGAAAGCCCTCCTCCAGCAATATGGTGCTCCAATCTCGGACGGCCGCGTGGTTTTGAAGGCGGAAGACGCCAAAACCGCGGCGGGTGAGATGGATGGGCCGCTTTGGGTCGTCAAGGCGCAGATCCACGCAGGTGGGCGCGGCAAGGGTACGTTTAAGGAAGCGGATGCCGGTGAAGCTGGTGGGGTACGTCTGGCGAAATCGGCAGAAGAAGCTGCAAACGAGGCGAAAAAGATGCTCGGTCGCACGCTGGTAACGCACCAGACCGGCCCGGCGGGCAAACAAGTGAACCGAGTCTACATCGAAGACGGCGCAGGCATCGAGACCGAGATGTATCTGGCGCTTCTGGTGGATCGCCAGTCCAGCCGGATCAGCTTTGTGTGCTCCACCGAAGGTGGCATGGACATCGAAGAGGTCGCCGCCGAGACGCCAGAGAAGATCCTGAGCTTTTCGGTTGATCCGGCCACGGGTTACCAAGCCTTCCACGGTCGCCGCGTTGCGTTCTCGCTTGGGCTTGAGGGCCAGCAGGTCAAACAATGTGTGAAGCTGATGGGTCAGCTGTTCAAAGCCTTCGTTGAGAAGGACATGGAGATGTTGGAGATCAACCCGTTGATCGTCACTGACGGTGGTAATCTGAAGGTCTTGGACGCGAAAGTCAGCTTTGACGGCAACGCAATTTACCGCCACGCGGACATTGCGGCGCTGCGCGATGAGTCGGAAGAAGACCCCAAGGAATTGGCGGCGTCCAAATTCGACCTCAACTACATCGCGCTGGATGGTGAGATTGGCTGCATGGTCAACGGTGCTGGTCTGGCGATGGCGACAATGGATATCATCAAGTTGTACGGTGCCGAGCCTGCCAACTTCCTCGATGTGGGCGGTGGTGCCACCAAGGAGAAGGTGACCGAAGCCTTCAAGATCATCACCAGCGATCCGCAGGTGAAGGGCATTTTCGTGAACATTTTCGGTGGCATCATGCGCTGCGATATCATCGCTGAAGGTGTGATCGCGGCCGTGAAGGACGTTGGTCTGACGCTTCCGCTGGTTGTGCGTCTTGAAGGGACCAATGTGGAAAAGGGCAAAGAGATCATCCGCAACTCTGGCCTCGACGTGATTGCCGCTGACAACCTCAAGGACGGGGCCGAGAAGATTGTTAAGGCCGTGAAGGGGTAAGCGCCATGGATCGCGCGCTTCAGAATGTGTTCGAGAAAAAGACCTGGGCCGACGAGGAAAAGGGCAAGCCGCGCAGCGGGCCTGGATCCACGATCCGGCGCACCAGGCGGTTGCGCCGGGCGTTGCCGGGGCTGTTCCGGGATTTGGGAACCAAGGTTTTCCTGGATGCGCCCTGCGGCGACTGGAACTGGATGACGGCCGTTGACCTGAGCGGTGTGAAATACATCGGCGGCGATATCTCCAAAGAGCTTGTCGATCAGGTGAAGGCTGAATTCCGAGGGCCGGGGCGGCGGTTCATGCATCTGGACCTTGCGACCAGCAAACTGCCGAAATGTGATATGATCATGGTGCGGGAATGCCTGATTCACCTGATTGATCCGGTTCGCTGGCAGGTGATCAAGAATATCCATAAAGCCAAGATTCCCTATCTGTTGTTGACGATGGATCTGGTGGACCGGAACATCCCGCTTTCTGAAAACGGCCAGCACCGCAATTTCAATCCGATGATGGCGCCGTTCAACTTCCCCACACCGGAGCGCTACATTGCGGAATCCAGTGACGACTTGGATCTGGATGATTTGACCGCGGCTGATGTCGGCCCGTGGAAGCGGCGCCGTGCAATGGGGCTTTGGACCCATGCGCAGCTTGGCGAGGTGTTGGAGGCTAGGCCCAAGTTGTGACAACATTCTGCCGGTCCCCATCCCTGAATTACCTGTCCGCTCTAAGGCAGCGCTCTGCCGTTTGGGCCGTTGCCGCTGCCGCTGCCGTGTTTGGCGCAGGTGGCGCAGGTGGCGCAGTGGCGCAGGCGCCATTGGTCGGGTCCACCATGGCAAACCCGGCAGTTCTGGCGCGGCTGTTTGTGAATGTCTGCGTGAATGCACCCAATCGCGCCGATGCGGAGGCCATGTTGGTGGGGCTGGCCATGGTGGTGAACCCGTCAACCGGCACCTATTTCCACCCGGAGTTCGACATGTCGATCAACTTGGCGGGCACCCGATGTTCCATCGTGTTCGGGTCGAACCGGCCTGACGCTGATGCAATGGCAGCGTTCAGCGCTTCGGTTGCTCAGGTCATGGGCGCGCAGGGGCAGACTGTTGATGTTGAGCCGGTGACCACAGGGGACACAACCTATATCCGCGCCGGGATTGGGGTGCAGTGGTGAATGCCGCCGTGTCCATCGAAGGCGCGCGCGCCTGTCCGACGTGCGGGTCAACGTCGGCCAGCGACGTGGCAGAGTTGCACCGCGATGAGTGGCGCATGGGGCAGTGTGACAATTGCGGATTGGTCTATTTGCTGAACCCGCCGGGGTACGAGGCGCTGGTTGAAGATTTCGCGTGGGAGAAAACCTCGGCCATCGAAAAGGCCGCCCGGCTGGACGCGCGCCCGGTGCTGCAACGGGCTGATCTGGCAACCCGTTGGCGCCACAAAATTGGGCGTAAGCCCGAGGCGGTACGGTATGCGGACTGGTTTGGCAGCGGCAATCTGCTGAACGTTGGCTGCGCCGGGGCCAGCACACAATATCCCGGTTTCACCCAATACGGGATTGAGATTTCGGCACAGCTGGCCGAACAGGCCAACGCCAACCTCACGCCGCACGGCGGCTATTGTGTCCATGGGCCGGGGTCGGAGGCGATCCGCGAATTCCCCGATGCAATGTTTGATGGGGTAATCTTGCGCTCGTATCTTGAACACGAGGAAAACCCGCGCCCGGTGCTGGAGCAGACGGCCCGAATCCTCAAACCCGGTGGCCGGGCTTATGTGCGGGTGCCGAATTTCGGCAGCGTCGGCAAACGATTGTTTGGGCGCAATTGGGTGGGCCTTCGGTATCCGGATCATGTGCAATATTTCACCCTGGCAACTCTGCGCGACCTCGCGGCGCGGACGGGCTTCACCGTGCGGTTGTTAAACCCGGTGCGTTTGCCGTTGGACGACAACATCAATGCGCTGTTTGAGAAGGTGGCACCATGAGTGGCATGTGGATCAACCGCGCCCTGTGGGCCATGGCGCCACTGGCGCTTGCGGCAGGCTCGGCCGACGCACAGAACGACGGCGTTGCTGTGACGGCGAGCATGGCGTTTGCGACCCATTGCTTCAGCCCGTTCATGACAGCGGCGCGGGCCGACGAGGTCTTGGCCTCTCCCGGCGCGCGGGTGGATTTCTATGATCTTGATCCGCTCTCAAATGCGGCTCCGTCCCCTGTGTCGGGTCGCCCGGCAACGCCGGACACCGATCGGCGGTGCGAAGTCGCGTTTGATGGGGAATACGCCGAATTGGCCGCCAGCGCTGCCACAACGGGTTTAAGCATGGAGGGGATCGTAGATCAGGCCCCCTTGCCTGACCGCTATTCCCAGACCGAAGGGACGGCGCTTCTGGCCGCGCGGCAGCTTAACCCGCGCCGGATTGCCGTGGTGCATGTGGGTACCCGCCCCGGCCCGGACGGTATTGAGACCTTTCTGTTTGTAGAACGGCTGATGCCGATTGCCCATGAGCGAACCGCTCTTTCAAGGAGTGGAAGTCTGTAATGGGATTGCCCCATAAAAAATTGGCGAAGCTGTTAGGGCGGGACGACCCGTTGATCCTTGAGATCGGGTCCAATGACGGCACCGATGCGGCGCGTTTCCTTGAGGTATTGCCGAAAGCGCGCGTTATCTGCTTTGAACCGGACCCCCGCGCAATTGCGCGGTGGAAGACCAACGTGACCCATCCAAACGCTGAGTTGCAGGAGATTGCGATAGGGGCAGAGGACGGAACCCTGACCTTCCACCAATCCGGCGGCGACCCACGCAAAACGGATGAGGGGGATTGGGACTATTCAGGCTCGCTTCGTGCGCCCAAAGATGTCTTGGATATCTATCCAGGGGTTTTGTTCGAAAAAACCATCGAGGTGCCGGTTCGAAGCCTCGACAGTTGGGCCGAAGAAGCCGGGATTGGCACCGTCGATTTTATCTGGGCTGACGTCCAGGGGGGGGAGCGCGACCTGATCCAGGGCGGCGCCAGGACCCTGGCCAACACACGGTATTTCTACACCGAATTCTACGACATCGAAATGTACGCGGGCCAATGGACGCTTGCAGAAATCGATGCGGCACTGCCGTCGCATAAGATCATCAAGAAATGGAAAGCGGACGCCTTGTTCGCCCGAAAATCCGAACCCGGAAATTGGCTAACTAACCTGTTGAAATTTATATGATATCACGTTCGGCAACCGCTGGACATCCCTGATCAAACGACCGAAGGAGGCCCAAACATGGCCGTACTCGTAGACGAAAACACCAAGGTGATCTGCCAAGGTTTCACCGGCTCTCAGGGCACGTTCCATTCGGAGCAGGCCATTGAATATGGCACCAAGATGGTTGGCGGTGTGACGCCGGGCAAAGGTGGCATGGTGCATCTGGACCTGCCGGTGTTCAACTCGGTCCATGAGGCGAGAGCGGTGACGCAGGCGAATGCCTCGGTGATCTATGTGCCGCCGCCCTTCGCCGCCGACTCGATCCTTGAGGCAATTGATGCCGAGATGGAGCTGATCATCTGCATCACCGAAGGTATCCCGGTTCTCGACATGATGCGGGTCAAACGCGCGTTGGAGGGTACGGCTTCGATCCTGATCGGGCCGAACTGCCCGGGTGTCATTACACCTGACGCCTGCAAGATCGGGATCATGCCCGGCCACATCCACCGGCGCGGGTCGGTTGGCGTTGTGTCCCGGTCCGGCACGCTGACCTATGAGGCGGTGAAGCAAACCTCGGACGTTGGCCTTGGCCAGTCCACCTGTGTGGGCATCGGCGGTGACCCGATCAAAGGCTCCGAACATATCGACGTGCTGGAATGGTTTCTGGCTGATGATGAGACGCAGTCGATCATCATGATTGGCGAGATTGGCGGCAGCGCCGAAGAAGAGGCGGCGCAGTTCCTGAAGGATGAGGCCAAGCGCGGGCGCTCCAAGCCTGTTGCCGGCTTTATCGCAGGGCGCACCGCACCTCCGGGTCGTCGTATGGGCCATGCGGGCGCCATCGTGGCCGGTGGCAAAGGCGGCGCAGAGGACAAGATCGACGCCATGCGCAGTGCGGGCATCATCGTGGCTGACAGCCCGGCGACGCTGGGTGAGGCTGTATTGGAGGCGATTGGGTAAGTAATGCTTGCTGCGGCTGAACAGATGGCTAAGCGGACCTTCTCCTTTCGGGGAAGGGCTAGCCGTGCCGAATTCTGGACGATTGTTGGGGGTGCGGGAGTGTTGTTTTTACCCGCGTTCATGACTGAATTTCGGTGGTTCTTTTTGGATGTTTCTACTCAGGCCTACATCATAACCCAAACCAGTCTGATCTCAGGCCAGACCTCGCGTTTTCCGGAAACGGTAACCACCTACGTGTTCACTTTTTTCGCGGTACAGCCCACGTGGGTCACACTTGTTCCGGTCGTGGTGACCACCATTCCGCTTCTTGCTGCGCTCGTGCGCAGGCTACACGATTTGGGGCGCCCCGCGTGGTGGGGCCTGGTCGCGCTGTTTCTTGTCTTCGGACTTAGACCGCTGGTGAGCGTCCTTTTTTTCGCGTTGCCATCAACTGTTGGAGCGCTGTTCGCGTTGTTTTTGGGTTTCCCGTCCATTCTGCTGACGATGGCCGCGCTCATTGTTCTTGTGCTCTGGACCTCCAATGAAGGTGACCCGGGCGACAATCAGTTTGGTCCCGGACGTGAAGAGGTGTCCCATGACATTCTCTGACGCCATCCGCACCAATACCGCCGAATGCCTCAACGTCCGCGACCGCGCGCTGCGGTCTGCGTACTGGTGGTTCATTATTGTGGTGGTCTTCGTGACGATCGTGTCGTTTTTTGTGGTTAGCGTAGCTGCTCCGCAATCGGCGGAGATGATGGCAATTATCTTCGATCCCACCACCGCAATGGCTGAGATCAATACATCGCTGAGCAGCGTCGATCAGGTGAACCACACGTCCTCAATCCTGTGGGGAATCCAGACATTGCCGAGTCTGCTGGTCATCATTTGGATGGCCAGCAAAGGCACATCTGGCCCGAACCAATATGGGGAGGACCCACTGGGATGAGCCACTTCACAACGTCCTTCCTGCAGCCATTCATACTAGTTCGACCGGGCCATGCGCCTTTGACCCGGCCCCATTCAATCCAAGGCGACCATTCGGGAGCGATCAGATGACCGAGCAAAGCCCAAACGACCAATTCCATGCCTCCAGCTTCATGCAGGGGCACAATGCGGAGTATCTGGAGCAGCTTTACGCCCAATACGCGCGGGACCCTTCGGCGCTGGATGCCGCCTGGGTGGAGTTCTTCAAGGCCCTTGGTGACAGCCCCGGAGAGGCAGAGGCAGAGGCGGCGGGGCCGTCGTGGGCACGCACCGATTGGCCGCCGATTCCCGGCGATGATCTGACCGCCGCGTTAACGGGTGAATACCCGGCAGCGGCTGAGGCCAAGGAAGCAGGCAAGAAGATTGCCGCCAAGGCTGAGGAAAAAGGCGTTGAACTGACAGACGCCCAGATCCAACGGGCGGTGTTGGACAGCATCCGGGCGCTGATGATTATCCGTGCTTATCGGATCCGGGGCCATCTGGTGGCTGATCTGGACCCGCTGGGGATGCGGGACCAGACGGCGCATCCCGAGCTTGAACCGGAATCTTACGGGTTCACCGACGTGGACATGGATCGCCCGATTTTCATCGACAATGTGCTGGGGCTTCAGATGGCCTCCATGCGGCAGATCATCGAGATCGTGCGCCGCACCTATTGCGGCACATTTGCGCTGCAATACATGCACATCTCGAATCCGGTTGAGGCAAGCTGGCTGAAGGAACGGATTGAGGGTTACGGCAAGGAAATTGCCTTCACCAAAAACGGACGTAAGGCGATTCTTAACAGCATGGTTGAGGCCGAGGGGTTCGAAAAATTCCTGCACGTCAAATACATGGGTACCAAACGCTTTGGTCTGGATGGTGCCGAAAGCCTGATCCCCGCAATGGAGCAGATCATCAAACGTGGCGGCGCGCTGGGGGTTGAGGAGATCATCATCGGTATGCCGCACCGGGGCCGGCTGTCGGTGCTGGCCAACGTCATGCAAAAACCTTACCGCGCGATCTTCAATGAATTCCAGGGTGGGTCATCCAAACCCGAAGACGTGGACGGTTCGGGGGATGTGAAATATCACCTTGGCGCTTCGAGTGATCGCGAATTCGACGGCAATTCCGTCCATTTGTCGTTAACGGCGAACCCGTCACACCTTGAGGCGGTGAACCCTGTTGTGTTGGGCAAAGTCCGCGCCAAGCAGGATCAGAAAAATGACGCCGAGCGCGTCAAGGTGGTGGCCGTGTTGCTGCACGGGGACGCTGCGTTTGCAGGGCAGGGCGTTGTGGCCGAAGGGTTCGGCCTGTCTGGCCTGCGCGGGCATCGGACAGGAGACACGATCCATATCATCGTGAACAACCAGATCGGGTTTACCACCGCGCCCCATTTCAGCCGCTCCAGTCCCTATCCCACCGACATCGCCTTGATGGTGGAAGCGCCGATTTTCCACGTGAACGGTGACGACCCTGAGGCTGTGGTTCACGCCGCCCGTGTTGCCACCGAGTTCCGTCAGAAGTTCCACAAGGATGTTGTCCTTGATATCTTCTGCTACCGCCGGTTTGGACATAACGAGGGTGATGAACCCATGTTCACCAACCCGATCATGTACAATAGAATCAAGACCCAGAAGACGACGCTGCAGCTTTATACCGAACGCCTGGTCAAAGACGGTCTTATCCCGGAGGGTGAGATTGAGGACATGAAAGCCTCGTTCCAATCCTACCTGAATGAGGAGTTTGAGGCCGGAAAAGACTATAAGCCCAACAAGGCCGATTGGCTGGACGGTCGCTGGTCACATCTGGACCGCAAGAAGGGTGAATACGATCGCGGCACGACCTCGATCAAACCCGAGACGTTTGCGGAAATTGGCCGTGCGTTAAGCACCGCGCCGGATAACTTTAACCTGCACAAGACAATTGGCCGCCTTCTCGACACCAAGGCAAAGATGTTCGAGACCGGGAAAGGGTTTGATTGGGCCACCGCTGAGGCGTTGGCCTTTGGCAGCCTGATGACCGAGGGGTATCCGGTGCGCCTGTCGGGGCAGGACAGCACACGCGGCACCTTCAGCCAGCGCCATTCCGGCCTGATAGATCAGGTGACGGAGGATCGGTATTACCCCCTTAACAACATCCGCGAAGGCCAGGCCCAGTATGAGGTCATCGACTCCATGCTGTCAGAATATGCGGTCCTTGGATTTGAATACGGCTTTACCCTGGCTGAACCCAACGCGCTGACCCTCTGGGAAGCGCAGTTCGGTGATTTTGCCAACGGTGCGCAGATCATGTTCGATCAGTTCATCTGCTCTGGTGAACGCAAGTGGCTTCGGATGTCTGGCCTTGTGATGCTGCTGCCGCACGGGTTTGAAGGCCAGGGACCAGAGCACAGCTCAGCCCGGTTGGAGCGGTTCTTGCAGATGTCCGCCGAGGACAATTGGATCGTCGCCAACTGCACCACACCGGCAAATTATTACCACATCCTGCGGCGTCAAATTCACCGCGACTTTCGCAAGCCATTGGTGCTGATGACGCCGAAATCGCTGTTGCGCCACAAGATGGCGGTGTCCGAGACCGAAGATTTCATCACCGGATCCAGCTTCCACCGGTGTTTGTGGGATGATGCCCAGAAGGGCAATTCGGACACGGAGCTGAAGCCAGACGACAAGATCAAGCAGGTCGTGATTTGCTCGGGCAAGGTTTATTACGACCTTCTGGATGAGCGCGATACGCGGGGCATCGACGATATCTATCTGCTGCGGCTGGAGCAGTTCTATCCGTTCCCCGCGCAGGCCCTGACCAAAGAATTGGAGCGCTTCAAGGGGGCGAAGATTGTCTGGTGCCAGGAAGAGCCCAAGAACCAGGGCGCGTGGTCGTTTATTGAACCCAATCTGGAGTGGGTCCTGACCCGCATCGGTGCCGATACCAAACGCCCGCGTTACGCGGGCCGCAACGCCTCGGCCTCACCTGCGACGGGCCTGGCCTCCGCCCATAAATCCCAACAAGCCGCGCTCGTGAACGCCGCTCTGACCATCGAAGGGTAGAAAAATGTCTGTAGAAATTCGAGTGCCGACGCTTGGGGAAAGCGTCACTGAGGCGACCGTGGCGACCTGGTTCAAGAAACCCGGTGACGCGGTGGCGGTTGATGAGATGTTGTGTGAGTTGGAGACCGACAAGGTGACGGTAGAAGTGCCGTCCCCTGTGGCAGGCACCTTGGCTGAGATTGTGGCCGCAGAAGGTGAAACCGTTGGCGTTGATGCGCTGTTGGCGACTCTGTCGGCCGGGGAAGGCGCGGCACCTGTTGCGGTGCCTTCTGCTGCATCGGCCGGGGCGGCTGCTGCGCCCGCGGCGTCTGCTGAAGCGGTTGATGTGATGGTTCCGACACTTGGTGAAAGCGTGACAGAGGCGACTGTTTCGACCTGGTTCAAGACAGTCGGTGATACGGTTGCCCAGGACGAGATGCTGTGTGAGTTGGAGACCGACAAGGTCTCGGTCGAAGTGCCAGCCCCGGCGGCAGGTGTGTTAAGTGAGATCCTGGCGGCTGAGGGAACAACGGTTGAAGCCTCCGCCAGGCTGGCGGTGATTGGCGGCGCGGTTGTGGCTACATCCGCGCCTGCGACGGCCCCGGCGGCTGGCCCGGCATCTGACGCGGCATCCGGCAAAGATGTCGAGGACGCGCCTGCGGCCCGGAAGATGATGGCTGATGCGGGTTTGTCAGCGGATCAGGTGCAAGGCACTGGCCGCGATGGGCGAGTGATGAAGGAAGATGTGATGAAGGCCATAGCGGGCGGCGCTGCCCCGCCGTCTTCGACGAGCGTGCCCGCCCCCCCGCTTGCCCAAGCCCCCCGTG
>JAESTV010000268.1 GCA_016763475.1 Roseicyclus sp. | reverse complement strand
GTTTGGCGAAAGCCAAACAAGGAGGCGGAATTCGCCCCAAATCAACTCATTTTTCGGCGCGCTTCCAACCCCACATCTGGCCGCATCTCTTCTTCTTCCACGTGCAGCGCCTCAATCAGCACCATCGCCTGCGCCCAGGGGTGATCATCCGTCAACGTCACATGGATCGTCGCCACGTAGCCATCGGGCGTCATCTGGTCCAGACGTTCTCGCGCCCAACCCGTCACCTCCACCACCGGCTGGCCGGTCCCCATGTTGCGCACCGCCATATCCTTCCAGGCAATGCCCATTCGCAATCCCGTGCCCAGCGCCTTCGAACATGCTTCTTTCGCCGCCCAACGTTTGGCATAAACCGCCGCCGGGTCCGTCATCCGTTCGGCTCGCCTCTGTTCCGTTTCCGTGAACACCCGGTTGCGGAACCGGTCCCCGAAGCGGTCCAGCACCCGCTGGATGCGCTCAATGTTCGCCAGATCTGTACCGATTCCCAGGATCATCTCGATAGCGCCGGACGGATCAGGCCAAATTCCGCCCCGTTGGACAGGGCAGCCACCGTGGCATGGATCTGGCGCCGCGCGCTGCGATACCGGGGCAGGACGCCCGGAAACGAGCACCCCCCCAAGGCGAGACATGTCGCGAGATATCTCATGATCTGCTCCTGTCTTGCACAAAACCTCTCATCGCAGGCTCACCACACCGGTCGCCTGATTAACCGCAAAACTCATCGGGAAAAGATCATCCGAGTCCACAAACGAGATTGGCACCGTGACAATCAATCCAACCGAGGCATCATAAACCGCCGTAGCCTGCGCCACATGGGCCTGCCCGAAATACCGGGACACGCCGCTGCCGTAGATCGCGGTGCATCGGCGAACCGAAAAACCATCCCCACTTGGGACCGGGTGCAACACACCCAAAGCCGCCCCGCTGGCAACATTGGGGTCAATGAACATCTCAAATATGCGGATCGCCCCGTTGGCAAATGTCCGGGAGTTCTCCTCCCACGGCTCGGTGATCGTCGCAGGGGTAAATTCCGGCCCACACGGGGCGGTTATAAAAGCCGAAGCCGGAGCGGACAGGCAAAGAAGTGTGGAAAACGTGAGGGCTGCAAATTTCATCGGGGCCTCCGGGGCTGGGACAAGTGTCTGTCTATTCTACCTGAAGCAGATCACAGCGAACGGCATCGGCCAACCCCATGGCACGCGCATCAGACCCGCCATCAGGTCCGCCCATCAGAGCCGCGCCGCATCCATACGTGCCCGCATCTCTGCCATCGCCGCCTCAAGCCCGACAAAAACCGCTTCACCGATCAGAAAATGGCCAATGTTCAGCTCCGCCACCTCTGGCAAGGCGGCAATCGGAGCCACCGTGTCGTAGGTGAGACCATGACCAACATGGACCTCAAGGCCCAGATCACTGCCCAGCTTCACACCGTCAATCAGCCGCGCCAACTCGGCGTCACGGGCCGCGAAATCACCGTCGGCATCGTGATCGGTGTAAGCGCCCGCATGGAACTCCACCACCGGCGCACCAATGCGCGCTGCGGCCTCGATCTGCGCGCGATCCGCCGCGATAAACAACGACACCCGGATGCCCGCATCCCCCAAAGGCCCGATGAAACGGGCCAGCCGGTTCTGGTCACCCGCAACCTCCAACCCACCCTCAGTTGTGCGTTCCTCACGCCGCTCGGGCACAATGCAGGCGGCATGGGGCAGATGGCCAAGTGCAATGGCCTGCATCTCATCAGTTGCGGCGATCTCAAAATTCAGCGGGATAGTGATCGCGCCCATGATTGCAGCGATGTCCGCATCGCGGATATGGCGGCGATCCTCCCGCAGATGTGCGGTGATACCATCCGCCCCCGCAGCCTCTGCCGCAACCGCCGCGCGCACCGGATCGGGCAACGCACCGCCGCGAGCATTCCGCAACGTCGCCACATGGTCGATGTTCACGCCCAGCCGCAGCTTTTCCATATCGTCACTCCGTCGCTTGCGCTTGCTTGCGCAGCTTTTCCATCTTCTTACGCAACCGCGCCGCGCGGCCTTTCTGGTAGGCCCGGATCACCGGAACACTCAGGTAATAACACACGATCCCGGAGATCAGGCCGGGTAAGATCCCCCCCACGGTCCAGGGCCACACAACCGTATCCCAGAAGATCTGCAAATCACTCCAATGGGCTGTCTCCTCGGTGAACAACGCTTTGAAGTTGTGCCACAAATCACCCGCTGCATTGGCGAATCGTGCAAACAGGCTGTCGTCTACGCCAACCGTCGGGCGGCTGCCCAACATGAAGTGACCCAGGTTGATGGAGATGATGGCGATCGGCACATAGGTCAGTGGATTGCCGATGAACGTCGCCAGAAGCGCTGCAAAAATTGACCCGCGCATGCCGCGCGCCAGTAACGCCGCGATCACGAAGTGCAGCCCGAAGTACGGCGTGAATACTGCCGCCGCGCCTGCAAACACCCCCCGGGCGATCTCCTCAGGTGTTCCGGGCAGGCGGCGCATCCGGTGCTGGACATATTGCGCCGCGCGCAGCCATCCGCCCCGAGGCCACATAACCTCGAGAACAACACGATACCAAGGTCTGTTGTCGCGGCGTCTGAACACGTGCGGGCGCCTCCTTTGACCGCCAACAACGTGGCGGTCCCATTACATAGATATGGGCCGATTAGGGCCTACGGTCCAGATCACGGAATCGATCTAACGTGGCGACATCTGAATCCGCCTCCACTGCCATCATCACCGCATGCAAATGTTCCGCGTCGCGAACGTCCATGTCAATGAGAAGGCGGAAGAAATCCGGCTTACGGTCAATAAAATGCAGGTCCGAGATATTGGCGTTCTGCTCCCCGATCAACGTGCAAATGCGCCCCAGCACGCCGTTCTCGTTTGAGAGTGTGACGTTTATGGTGACGTTATGGACAGGGGCGTGGCGACCGTCGGTCCAGTGCAGGTCAATCCAGCGATCCGGCTCATCGTCGTATGTCGCCAGCCCCAGGCAATCGATGGCATGTACGATCGGACCTTTGCCGGGATAAGTGATGCCGACAATCCGCTCACCGGGGACCGGTTGGCAACATTGCGCCCGCAATGTCCGCGCACCGGGCGGCAATCCAATCACCGCGCGTGTGCCTTCCACAGAGGACTGGTCGTCGTTGTTGGCAAGTTCGGGGTACAGCTCAGCCACCACCTGGCGTGCGCTTAACTCGGCAGAGCCGATGCGCGCCAACACTTCGTCCCCATCCTGTAGCGCCAGCGCCTTCGCGGCAGTGCTCAGCGCCTTGTCTGTTGCCTTCTTGTCGATCTGCTCAAACGCCACCCGTGCCAGCTCTCGGCCCAACTTGATGTAGCGGTCCCGGTCAACCTCCCGCAGGGACCGCCGGATCGCCGCCTTGGCGCGTCCGGTTGTGGCAATGTCGATCCAGGTGGATTGCGGAGATTGTCCCTCGGCGGTGATGATATCAACCGATTGGCCGTTTTTCAGGCGTGTCCACAGAGGGACACGCAGCCCATCCACCTTGGCGCCAACGCAAGAATGCCCGATCCGGGTGTGGATCGCATACGCCAGATCAATCGGCGTCGCGCCACGGGGCAGCTTCACCACGTCCCCTTTGGGGGTGAAGCAAAACACCTGATCCGAGTACATCTCCAGCTTCACATGTTCGAGGAATTCGTCGTGATCCTCAGCACTCTCAAACCGTTCTGTCAGGCTTTCCAGCCACTTGGCCGGGTCCACCGCAAAGGGGTTCTTTGCGCGCACACCGTCACGATACGCCCAATGGGCGGCCACACCGGCCTCAGCCACCTCGTGCATCTGGCGGGTGCGGATCTGCACCTCCACCCGTTTGCCATCGCGGCCCGACACCGTGGTGTGGATTGAGCGGTAGCCGTTTGATTTCGGCTGGCTGATGTAATCCTTGAACCGCCCCGGCACCGACTTCCAGCGCTGGTGGATTGCGCCCAGCACCCGGTAACAATCGTCCTCCGACTGGGTAATGACCCGGAAGCCATAGATGTCAGACAAGCGGCTAAAGGCCAGCTTCTTTTCCTGCATCTTCCGCCAGATCGAAAACGGCTTTTTTGCCCGCCCGTAGACCTCAGCCTGCACCCCATGCTTATCCAGCACGGCCTCAATATCATCGGTAATTTTCGGGATCGCGTCGCCGGTTTCCCGCTGCAAGGTGATGAAACGGCGCAAGATAGAGTTCCGCGCTTCAGGGTTCATCACCCGGAACGACAGGTCTTCCAACTCTTCACGCATCCAATGCATACCCATCCGGCCCGCAAGGGGCGCGTAGATATCCATCGTCTCTTGCGCCTTCTGGCGCTGCTTGTCGGGGCGCATGTGGCGGATAGTGCGCATGTTGTGCAGACGGTCAGCCAGCTTCACCAGAATCACCCGCAGATCCTTGGACATCGCCATGAACAGCTTACGGAAGTTTTCGGCCTGTTTTGATTCGCGATTGCTGAGCTGCAGGTTCGTCAGCTTGGTGACGCCGTCGATCAACCCGGCAATCTCTTCGCCGAACCGCTCGGATATCTCGGAATAGGTCGATCGCGTGTCTTCGATTGTGTCGTGTAACAGCGCGGTGACGATCGTGGCGTCGTCCAGCTGCTGTTCCGTCAGAATCGCGGCAACCGCAACGGGATGGGTGAAATACGGCTCCCCGGAATAACGGGTCTGGCCGGCGTGCATTTCGCGGCCATAGGCAAACGCATCCCGTATCAGCGCTTCGTTTAACTTTGGGTTGTAGGCGCGGACCAGGTCCAACAGATCGTCGGCGTCGATCGCAGTACCAGCGCCGGTTTCTGTTGTAAGCTTGGCCTCTGCCGTCACTTCTGGCCCTGAGCTTCCATGAGCGCGCGCAGCATCTGCTCTTCGCTCATGTCATCCTGGGCCGGACGGTCCTGCTCAACACCATGCAAAAGCGCCATGGCGTCTTCTTCAGGCTCATCAACCTCGATCTGGGTCTGGAGCGACTCGATCAGGCGCTCACGCAGATCGTCAGCGCGCTGGGTTTCGTCGGCAATTTCGCGCAACGAGACAACGGGGTTCTTGTCGTTGTCGCGATCAATGGTCAGCGGATCACCGGCGGCGATTTCACGGGCGCGGTGTGCCGCCAGCATCACCAGTTCGAACCGGTTCGGGACCTTATCAACGCAATTTTCAACCGTGACGCGGGCCATGGGGGCACTCCAGAGACTAGAAACCTTGAGGGGTTAGAGGCGCTACATAAGCACCGTCACGGCCATTGACAACCGGATTCGCGGCTCTAGTCGCCAGCTTCGGGAACCGGGGATATCTCTGCCAGAACCTCGGCCGGGATTGCGGCCAGCATTTGGGCCACCGACTGACCTGTCGCCGGGTCCACCCACTCAGGCGCGACATCTCCCAGCGGGACCAAAACAAAGCCACGCTCTGCCAGGCGCGGATGCGGCAGGATCAGTTGATCAGGCACCACTTCAGCCGCGCGTTCCGGACTCAGTTTCGCCCAAGCGGCGCGGGTTTCCGCATCCGGCAGGATCACGTCATCCAGACCAATCAGATCAAGGTCCATGACCCGCGCCTCCCACCTATGGGCGCGGGTGCGGCCAAATTCCTGTTCTACAAGGTGCAGCAGCGCCAACAGATCATCCGCTGTTCCGTGCCATTCCACAGCCATCGCGGCGTTCACAAATTGCGGCCCCGACCCTGCCGGGAACGCCGGCGTGTGAAAAAGACGGCTTTTCACCGCCACCCCTCCCGTTCGCTCCGCCACCCGTGCCATCGCACGCGGAACGCTGGTTTCCGGCAGCATCTCACCCGATCGCAGGTTGGCCCCCAGCGCGATCAGCCCGGTCCTTACGTCACATGTATACTTCGTGGCTTGCGTCACTGCCTTCGAACCTTCATAAAAACGGGCACATTGCACTGGTCGCTACCGGATCACTCTCCGGAATTTCAAAGCGCTCGGTCCATTACACTCACTCACGGGCAACTGGATACATAATGTTTTACCGGGACGAACGCCTTGCGCTGTTTATCGACGGCTCCAACCTTTACGCGGCGGCAAAGGCGCTTGGGTTTGACATCGACTATAAACTCTTGCGCAGCGAGTTCATGCAACGGGGCAAGTTGCTTCGTGCGTACTACTATACCGCCCTGCTGGAGAACGACGACTACTCGCCGATCCGTCCGCTGGTCGATTGGCTGCACTACAACGGCTACAACATGGTCACGAAACCCGCCAAGGAATTCACCGACAGCCAGGGACGGCGCAAGGTGAAGGGAAATATGGATATCGAGCTTGCCGTTGACGCGATGGAAATGGCCGAGCATGTGGATCACATCGTGATCTTCTCCGGTGATGGTGACTTCCGCCCGTTGGTTGAGGCCGTGCAGCGGAAAGGGTGCCGGGTGTCCGTTGTGTCCACACTCCGCTCGCAACCACCGATGATCTCCGATGACCTCCGCCGCCAGTGCGACAATTTCATCGAGCTGAACGACCTCAAGGACGCGATTGGCCGCCCCCCCCGTGAGCCGCGCCCCGATATGCGTGAACCCGTTGAGGCGCCGGCAGACGTGGAATAAACATCTCGTGCCGTAACGGTGCGTTCTCGGCCTTGCCCTGACCCTTGGGGCTTTCGGCCACAGCGCAGGCGGATGAGGCTTTCGACCACAGCGCAGGCGGATGTGGGTGCAGACCTGTGTGCAGCAACCGGCGCCACAACAACGGCCGCAGACTACGACACCTTCGCTGCGAACACCTTTTTCACCAGTGAAGGGGCCAGCGACGGCGAAACGAGCGCCTCCAATCCTGATCACCCAACGGGCATTCACCGCCCCGGCCTCGCCACAAAACTGGCGGGCAAAGCCAGCCTTCACTACACGCGCACCGATGGCTGCTTCACACACGCGGCGCTTCAATATCCCGAACCAGGCACCTACTCAAAAAGTTGATCAAAGGCGCTTTGGCCCTGCTCGGTGAAAAGAACTGCCCGGCTTGAGATATC
>JAESTV010000267.1 GCA_016763475.1 Roseicyclus sp. | reverse complement strand
TGATTTGAGCCACCCTGACCAATGAGCGCGGTTGTTTCACAAGCCACTGCCTCGCCGCTCAGGGGGATGCACTGCCTCAGATAAACTGTCTCAGATAAAACGCAAAACGCTGTAGCGGGGTTAATCTTTGGGTGTTGGAATCAGGAAACGCAGATGGTTGGTTCCATCCTGGCGATCATACTGAATATGCTCGGTCAACTCGCGTACCAAGGCCCATCCGAAACCGCCTTCCGGCAAATCGGCGGGGTTGTCGGCGTCAACTGTGGGCATGACCCCTGCGGGCGGCACACCATTTGGCATTGGCGCGCCCTGGTCGCGGACCTCACACCAGAGGCCATCATCACGTAGCCAAACTGACAGCTCGATTGGCTGACCTTCAACGGAGTTATAGGCGTGTTCGACCACGTTATTGAGCACCTCACCCAGAATGATCTGGGCGGTGTCACCAAGGGCAGGATCAACCTGCGCTGCACACATCATTGTGTAGGTCTGGTCAAGCGCGTGACGCACCTGGACCGTACCTGAAGACAGCTGATGGTGAATGTCAGGTGTGGCAGAATGGGTCATGTGGTCACCTTGAGCAGCGTTCGAGCAGCTCACTCAGCAGCCGTGCAGTCAGTGTTGGCGTCAGCGTCAGCGGCGGGGCCAGCGTCAGCGGCGGCAAGCCCTGCGTCCAACGTCGGGAAGATCGCAAAGACTGTATTCATGCGCGTCAACATCATGACCTTTTCCACCGGGGATTGCAGCCCGCCAGCGCCATATGACGCCCGCTACCCAGCGCCTTGTAAACCGCGACAATTGCCCCAAGGCCGCTGGAATCAAGGAATTCCACATCGCTGAGGTCCAAGATGACGTCACCACCACCGGATGTGAGGGTGCGGAACGTGTCCTTGAACTGAATCGCAATGCTGGCATCCAGGCGCGTGTCAGCGATGTGGACGACACCTGCGGCGTCGTGCTGAGTATAGGTCAAATTCATCGCATGTTCCTTGGCAACTGGTTTTGATAGAACTCTAGGCATCAAGTCTTACCAATTCGTTTTCGCGTGCAAACCGCTGGAGGATCAGATGGATCAAGTTGTAATTGTAGGGGCCGCGCGGACGCCAATGGGTGGGTTTCAGGGCGCCTTGTCACCCGTTACAGCGGCTGAGCTTGGCGGAATTGCGATTCGCGCCGCGCTGGACGGCGCAGGCGCAAAAGCCGTGGACGAGGTGTTGATGGGCTGTGTGTTGCCAGCGGGCCAAGGGCAGGCCCCGGCGCGCCAGGCGGGGTTCCACGGAGGCTTGGGCGAAGAGGTTCCGGCAACAACGCTTAACAAGATGTGCGGCTCCGGTATGAAGGCCGCGATGATGGCCCATGATGCGCTGGCGCTGGGGCAGGCGAATGTGATCGTCGCGGGTGGCATGGAATCGATGACAAACGCGCCGTATTTGTTGCCCGCCATGCGTGGCGGAGCACGGATTGGGCATCAGAGAGCAGTGGATCACATGTTCCTCGACGGGCTGGAGGACGCCTACAAACGTGATGCACAAGGGGGTGGCCGCCTGATGGGCACCTTCGCCGAGGATTGCGCCGAGGCATTCCAGTTCACCCGTGAAGCGCAGGACGCCTATGCGCTTGGTTCGCTCGACAATGCGCTGGCGGCGATCAACGGGGGTGGCTTCGCGGCTGAGGTGGCGCCGGTCACCGTCAAGACCCGCAGGGGTGAGATCCAGATCACCCAGGACGAACAACCCGGAAACGCCCGCCCCGAAAAGATTCCGCACCTAAAGCCGGCATTCCGCGCAGGCGGCACGGTGACGGCGGCAAATTCGTCCTCGATCTCGGACGGTGCCGCGGCTTTGGTCATTGCCCGCGCAGATGCGGCTGAAACTCAGGGCTTGCCAATTCGCGCCCGGATCCTTGGCCATGCGTCCCACGCCCATGCGCCGGCGATGTTCCCAACCGCGCCCGTCCCGGCCACGCGAAAACTGCTGGATCGCCTTGGCTGGGCCGTGGACGACGTGGACCTGTGGGAAGTGAACGAGGCGTTTGCCGTTGTCCCGATGGCGTTCATGCACGAAATGAGTATCGAGCGTGAGAAGATGAACGTGAACGGCGGCGCTTGTGCCCTGGGGCACCCGATTGGCGCCTCTGGTGCCCGGATCATGGTGACGCTTCTGCACGCGCTGGAAGCCCGCAATCTGAAGCGCGGTATTGCAGCCATCTGCATCGGCGGCGGTGAAGGCACTGCCATTGCAATTGAGCGCCCCTGACTCGATCTTCTTTTCAATAATTCGGAAAATTCGCCGATGGCTGATTACGCCACACTCGCCAAGTCCATTGCTTCGCTGACCGAAGGCGAAACCGATACCGTAGCTCTGATGGCGACAATTGTGTGTGAGTTACACCATGGTGACGATCGTTTTGACTGGACCGGATTTTATCGTGTGGCCGAACCTGGGCTGCTGAAAATTGGCCCCTATCAAGGTGGCCACGGGTGTCTGGTGATCCCCTTCGAGCGCGGCGTCTGTGGAGTGGCCGCGCGCACAGGAGAAATTCAGTTGGTTGCGGACGTTGATTCGTTCCCCGGCCATATCGCCTGTGCGTCGTCCACACGGTCCGAAATTGTGCTTCCTGTGCGCAACGCCGCCGGGGAAATCATTGCAGTGCTGGATATTGATAGCGACCTGCCCGGCGCATTCACCGACGAGGACACCCAGGCGCTTGATGCGATCCTGACCGCCACATTCGCCCGCCAAGGTTCTTGAATGAACCTTCGCAGAGCTATGAACGGCCCTGGATGCCATAGAATTAACCTCGCGGCTGCCACCCAAATCTCTTCGAAGAGATTTGCCAGATCCTTCAAAGGATCTGTTTCACCGCTTGGGGAGAGGGACGATTTCTGCGCCATCCGGCGCAAGCTCTTCAAAATCGAAGTTATCCAGCCGTTCCGCTCGTTTTCCGGCCCGCGCGCTGGCCGTCACAATCCCGGCCACGTCGTCACTCGCCTGGCGCAGGTGGACCTCCAGCTTCCCAGCCCGTTCGCCGACCAGTTCCACATCCCGGTGTAACTGCCGCAGGGCCTTTCGGATCTCACCTGACTGTTCCCGCATCCGCGCGTCTTTCATCACGGCGCGCATTGTGTTGAGCGTGGCCATACAGGTGGTGGGAGACACGATCCAGACGCGGGCGTCGAATCCGGCGCGCACAACTTCGGGCAGGCGGGCATGCAGCTCGGCATAAACCGCCTCGGAGGGCAGGAACATAAGCGCGCCGTCGGCGGTTTCACCTTCAATGATGTACTTCTCGGAAATGGCTTTGATGTGGATGCGCACGGCATTGCCGAGATCGCGCAAAGCGCGGGTTTGGGCGTCGCGGTCCGGGGCGTTCATCAGCGCTTCATACGCTTCCAGCGGGAATTTCGCGTCGATGACAATTGGGCCGGGTGGATTTGGCAGATGGACAAGGACATCGGCGCGTTTGCCGTTGGATAACGTGGACTGGAACGCATAGGCGTCAGGTGGCAGGGCACCGGAGACGATGTCGTTGAGTTGGATTTCTCCGAACATGCCGCGCCGTTGCTTGTTGGAGAGGATGTCTTGCAGGCCAAGCACATCGCCGGACAGCTTTTCGATATTGGCTTGGGCTTTGTCGATCTGTTCCAGCTTCTGTTGCAACGCCCCAAGGCTGCGCGCGGTTCTGGTGGAGGTGCCATGGAGGGTTTCGGACATGCCTTTTTGCACCTCCTCCAATCGCCGCTCCATCACCTCCATCATCGACGCCTGCGCGCGGGCCTGATGCTCGGATACTGAGGACAATCCCCCGGCCAGGCGTTCCTGACCCTGGCTGAGGGCCTGCACGTTTTGCCCGAGGGTTGCCATGTGGTGAGCCAGCGGTTCCATGGCGTGGGCGGAGCGTTTGGCGGCGCGCAACGCGCTGAGGACAAGCAGGAGAAGAAGGATGAGCGTTGCCGCGCCGAGAATTGAGGCAAGGGTCAGCGGATCGCTGAGGTCCAACGTTGTCTCACCAATCTGGATCACGTGCGCCCGAACAGCCGTTCGATGTCACTTAGTTTCAACTCCACATAGGTGGGGCGTCCGTGGTTGCATTGGCCGCTGAGGGGGGTCGCCTCCATCTCCCGTAGCAGCGCGTTCATCTCATCCGCGCGCATTTGGCGACCGGAGCGGATCGAGCCGTGGCAGGCAACACGCGACAGCACGGCCTCGACGCGGGTTTGCAGGGTTTGGCTGTCTCCAAGCTCAGACAGTTCATCGAGAATATCACGCAACAGCGCCTCGGCGTTGATCTCACCCAGGATCGCAGGGGTTTCGCGCACGGCGATGGTGCCGGGGCCGAAGGGCTCGATGAGGAGGCCAAAACGTTCGAGTTCGCCCGCGTGATCCAGGAGATGGTCAGCGTCGGCGCCAAAGGTGATGATCTCGGGGATCAGGAGGGCCTGGCGGGCAACGCCATGTTCCGCCATCTGGGTTTTGAGGCGCTCGTAGACCAGCCGTTCGTGGGCCGCGTGTTGATCAACAATCACAATGCCGGTTGGGGTCTGGGCGATGATGTAATTTTCATGCACCTGCGCCCGCGCGGCACCAAGGGGGCCGTCGCTGTCAATTTCGGGTGTATCGACCCGGGCGGACGGAGCGGACCAGTCGGGCGCGGCTTCCGCGAGGCCGGGTGCTTGCCATGCAGTGGCCCGCGACAGGCTGCCTTGGGACGGGCTGCCTTGGGACGGGCGGTCCATCTGGTAGACACGGGCGGCGTGGGTTGGTTCGGGGGTGAACGCGCCGAGGGTGGCGTTTGCAACGGTGGAGGATGCCCGGTGACCGGCGTCTGCAAGGGCGTGGCGCAAGCCGCTGACGATAAGGCCACGGGCAATGCCGGGTTCGCGGAAACGGACCTCGGATTTGGCGGGGTGAACGTTGACGTCCACCCGTTCAGACGGGCAGCCGATGAAGAGGACAGCCGCCGGGTGCCGGTCACGGGACAAGACGTCCATATAGGCGGCGCGCAGGGCCCCGATCAGGAGCTTGTCACGCACGGGACGGCCATTGACGAAGAGGAATTGCGCGACAGAGGAACCTCGGGAGTACGTCGGCAACGCGGCGTACCCGGTGAGGCGGAGGCCTTCACGTTCGGCGTCGATGGCAAGTGCGTTGTCGGTGAATTCACGACCCATGATTGCGGTGAGGCGGCCCTTGAGTGCATCGAAAAGGTCGCCGTTTTCAGGGTCGACGCGGAACGTTGTACGCTCGCCGTCTGTCACATCCCTGAGGGTGAAACCCACGGAGGGTTCTGCCATGGCGAGGCGTTTGACGACATCGCTGATCGCCTGCATCTCAGCCCGGTCGGTCCGCAGGAATTTGAGGCGTGCCGGGGTTGCGTAAAACAGGTCACGCAGCTCGACGGAGGTGCCGCGATTGTGGGCGGCGGGTTTGACAGGGTCGTGGGTGCCGCCAGTCACGCGGATTTGGTGGGCTTCATCTGTGGCGCGTGACGTGATGGTGAGTCTGCCGACAGAGCCGAGCGACGGCAACGCCTCACCCCGAAAGCCGAAGGACTGAATGTTGAGAAGGTCAGAGCCGTCGATCTTGGATGTCGCATGGCGGGAGAGGGCGAGGGGCAGGTCTGCCGCCTCCATCCCGCAACCGTCATCACTCACCCGGATCAGGGTTTTGCCGCCATGGGCGACCTCGATGATGATCCGGCGCGCGTCGGCGTCAATGGCGTTTTCGACCAGTTCTTTCACCGCAGAGGCGGGGCGCTCCACAACCTCACCCGCCGCAATACGGTTGATCGCGGCTTCATCAAGCTGACGGATCACAGGTCTTGCGATCGTTGGGCGCATTTCAGCGCCTATGTAGGGGTTCGGGGCGGACATGGCGCTAAGTGTAGCATGGGCGGCCCATCGGAGGGAACTGATTCGCGTAAGTGTGAGGGCGGCTCCGGGGTGAACCCCGGTCTACGGGTCGGCTTGGGAAACACGCTCATGTAGCCCGCAGGGTGGGTCGCGCACTTGGGGCTCCACTCACGTCGCCCATAGGGCAGTCGCGCGCAAAATACCCGTGCGGTGAGGTGAACCCTGTCCGATGGGATAGCCAGTGCCGTTGACGTAGACCAGCGGGGTGAGGGTCACCCCGCTGCACCGTTGTTCAATTGGACGGTTCAAGCCCCTCGGGCTGGCCGACAACCACAAAATGCAGGTTCTCTGGGCGCACCAGCCGCGCGGCGACGCGCTGGATGTCTTCAACCGTGACCGCCAGAACGCGGTCGTTGCGGGTGGCGATGTAGTCGATCGGCATGGTGTCAGATTGCATCGCGGCCATGATGCCTGCGATTTGCCCATTGCCATTGAAGCGCAGCGGATAGGCGCCGGTCATGTAGCGTTTCGCCGCCCCAAGCTCTGCCTCGGTGATGCCATTTGCGGCAATCTCGGCCCATTCGGCTTGCACAACGGATATCGCCTCGGCCACCAACTCATTGGAGGATGAAAATCCGCCCTGCATCATCGGTGCAGACCGGCTGAGGCCAAGCCATGTGCTGACCCCGTAGGTCAGGCCACGTTGTTCACGGACTTCCTCCATCAGGCGTGAGCGATAGCCACCGCCGCCAAGCACCTGATTGAGGACAAACGCCGGAAAGAAATCCGGGTCGTCACGGGCAATGCCGGAATGACCAAAGAAGACGGAGCTTTGTGGTACGTCGAAGTCGATGATGGTCACGCCGCCGCTGAGTGCAACCTCAGCCGGGCCGGGAAGGGGGGCGTCGGACATGGGCAGATCCCCCAGAAGCGTATCAAGCAGCGGGCCAAGATCTGCAGGTGTGATGTCGCCGGATACACCCACGGACACCCGATCCCGCACCAAAGCGGTGCGATGGGCGGCGAGGACATCATCACGGGTCAGCGCGGTGACGCTTTCAATGGTGCCTTCCAGACGTGTTGCATAGGGATGATCGCCGTAAGCCAGCTCATTAAACGAGGCCCCGGAAATCGTATCGGGATCGGTCAGATCCCCTTCGATGACCGACAGCACCTGGCCGCGCACCCGTTCAACGGCCGTTGGATCAAAGCGTGGGTTGATCAGTGCCTCGCGCAGCAACGCCACGGCCTCGTCCCGGTTCTGAGACAACATCTGGATCGAAATCACCACCTCGTCGCGATAGACGTCGAAACTGAAGGAGGCGGCGAGACCTTCGACTTCTGCTGCGAAGGCGGCGCTGTCGAGATCTCCCGCGCCTTCCTCAATCAAGGCGGTCATCAGATGAATGGCCCCGCGCGCGTCCGCTGCATCAAGGGAGCCGCCGCCAGAGAACCACAGGTCAATGGCCACAAAAGGGATCGAGGGGTCTTCGACCAGCCATGCCTCGATCCCGCCGGGGGAGGTGACACGTTCGATTTCAACATTTGCATGGGACGGCACGGCAAACGCCAATGCGGCCACAAGCGGGGTCAGGAAACGGGCGATCATTGGGACACCTCTACTGTGCCGTCTTCGGGGGTTTCGTCAGGCGCGGATTCAGGGGCAGGCTGCATCAGGTAACCTGTTGTTGTGCCACCTTGAGAGAAGACTGCGCGTGCGGCCTCCATAACGTCTTCGATGGTTGTGGCGGCCAGAACATCAGGCCACGCCTGCACATCAGCAACCGTGAGGCCCGAGGTCAGGGCTGCGCCATAGGTGCGGGCAAGGCCAGCGGCATCGTCTTCCTCGTAGATACGTGAGGCTTCGATCTGAAATCGGATTCGCTCAAACTGGTCCGGGTCGATACCTTCTACCAGAAATTCCTCGATTTCGGCCAGAACGTCAGCCTCGGCCTGTTCCAGCGATCTGCCGGGCAGGGGCATGTTGATAAGCGTGAAGGTTGTCCCGTCCAGATTGGTGCCGCCGTAATAGGCGCCGACAAAAAGTGAGCGTTCGTCCTCCATCTGCAATTCACGCGGCAGGACGGAGGTGAAGCCGGAGCCGCCGAGGATTTCAGCCAGCAGCGTCAGGGCGGCGGCGTCTTCCTGGTCACCGGCGTTGCGTTCAGGCGCGAGGTAGTTGATCGAGACGTAGGGGTTGGCGACCCGTGCGTCTTCGTAAATCACCCGGCGTTCGGCAGTATGGGGTGGCTCGGTTGGGCGCGTGCGCGTCTCAACAGGCTCGATATCGGGGTTGGCGGGGATCACGCCGTAATGTTCTTCCGCCAGCGCGCGAACCTGCTGGGGTGTGGCGGCTCCGGCCACAATCAGAATGGCGTTGTTGGGGTGGTAATGGGTTTCATACCAGTCCAATGCGTTTTGGAGGCTGAGTTCCACCATCTCGTGCCGCCAGCCGATGACCGGACGTCCATAGGGATGGTTGAGGTAAATCGCGGCAGAGAGTTGTTCGTTGAACAGAGCACCGGGGGAGGTATCGGTGCGTTGGGCGCGTTCTTCGATAATCACCTGACGTTCGGTCGCAACCTGCGCCTCATCCAGGATCAGATCGCGCATCCGGTCCGCTTCCATCTGCATCATCAGACCCAACCGATCGGATGCAATGCGCTGGTGGTAGGCAGTATAGTCCCACGACGTAAACGCATTGTCGGAGCCGCCATTTTCTTCAACGATACGCGAAAATTCGCGGGATTCCAGATCATCCGTGGCCTTGAACATCAGGTGTTCAAGGAAATGTGCGATGCCCGATTGGCCGGGCAATTCATCCGCCGCGCCAGCGCGATACCAGACCATATGGGTCACGGCGGGGCTGCGGTGATCTTCGATCACCACAACTTGCATGCCATTTTCCAGCGTGAATTCAGTGACTTCCCTTGCCGCGTTGGCGGCGAGTGGGGCGGTGGCAAGGCCGAGGGCAAGGCCACAAGCTAGGCCGCGAGAAAGGCGGGCGCGCCGGATTTGGGGGAGGGGCATGGATGGGGTCTCCGGAGAATGGGTCAGTTGCCGATGAATGTATGGGGTTTGACGGCGGCATCAACAGCCATGACGCAGACGTTATGGAAGGGGGAGTGGGGAAAGCCGTAGGTTTGGCGGTTAAGGAGGGCCGCCCTGCAACGCAGGTGGTCCGTCCGGTGGATGGATCAAGCCGGAAACGGGCCGAGCGCCGGGGCAGGGCGCACCTCCAGATTACCTGTGCGAAACTGGCGTAGGTTGGCCGCCAGCCTTACAGGCGGAGCCAGTCATGGGTCAGCAAATTGTCGAAAAATCAAAGGCCGGGCGGCGGTGCGCTTGGGGTTTGCACACCAGAGCGGCGGAGGCGCTCAAGTTCAGCGTAGCGGTCCAGCGATTGGACACGATAGGCGCGGTAGTAGACGATGTTGTTGAAAAGCCTCTCCAACAGACGCCCGCCGTTTTGGCTCCGGAACGCTTCATCCTCTGCCGCCAATGTGGAGCGGATATCAGCGGCCACACCAAAGCGCGAGGCATGGGACACAAAGCCACTTGCCGCCGCATTGGCGCGGTTGATGTTACCCCCGAGGGCGGCAATTGCGTCCGCCTCAGGATTGGGATCAGCGCGGTTGGTGCCGCCCAATGTGGGTGTCGGCAACGCGCTGCGATCTGCCGGAAGCACCAGCTCATTTGTGGGGACGATGGAAAACTCATCGGGACCGTCTTCGGTATTGCGCAGGTTCATCAACGACGGCGTGCCACTTGCGCACGCAGACAACCCCATAACGGCGGCTACCAAAACCAGAATTGTCGTGCGAATGGCCATCGAACTCTCCTTGCGGACCGGGTCTAGCGCATCTTCAAACGCCCGTCACGGGGTATCACACTGCCTTCTGGCGGGAATCGGCAAAGATCAGCAACCCGATAGCGCCACCGATGATGCCGATATCCGCGATATTGAACGCAAATGGGTTGTCGATGCCACAACACGACACGTTGAGAAAATCGATCACAGCCCCTTGGACAAGGCGATCCAGCGAATTGCCAAGCGCCCCGCCGACCATCGCGCCCGCTGCGACTAGGGCCATGGGTCGGGTCAAGCCAGTCTTCGCCCACCAGATTATCCAGCCGCAAATCACCAGCGCCAGTACCACCAACCCGTAGCGCGTCACCTCGGGGCCGCCCGAGAAAAGGCCAAAGTTGATGCCGGTGTTCCAGCCGAGGCGAAAGTTCAGCAGCGGAGGCAGCACTTCCATTTGGCCGCGCTCAATCAGGTTCAGCCCATAAAGCACGCCGTATTTTGATCCCTGATCGAGCAGAAACCAGATCACCGCTGACAAGCTAAGAAGTCGCATTATGAATAAGCCTCACGAACATTTGTGTCCCCTCTGCCTTCGCGGGCCCGATGACGCAAGAGACAGCGCGCAATGATCGGCCCCAAACGCCTACCTGAACCCAAAGCGCGCAGCGCAGCAAGGTGAGGGGAAAATGTGCGCCGACCGGCGCGCCTTCAAGGTGTGTGCGCAACACTTCTAGTGCCGGAAGTGTCGCATTCCGGTGAAGACCATGGCCAGCCCCGCCTCATCTGCGGCGGCAATCACATCGGCATCCCGCATCGAGCCGCCGGGTTGGATCACCGCTGTTGCCCCGGCCTCTGCCGCAGCCAGGAGGCCATCGGCGAAGGGGAAGAACGCGTCGGAGGCCACAACCGAGCCTTTGGCGGGTGTGTCCCCATGGCCGCATTCGGCGCCCATCCGCGCGGCCTTGAGCGCTGCAATGGTGGAGCTGTCCACGCGGCTCATTTGGCCTGCGCCGATGCCGACGGTTGCGCCGTCTTTGGCGTAGATGATGGCGTTGGATTTGGTGTGTTTGGCCACGGTCCATGCGAAGCGCAAATCCGTCATCTCCCGGGCTGTGGGCGGGCGTTTGGTAACAACTTGCAGCGCGCCAGCGGGCACATGGCCGGTGTCTTTATCCTGCACCAAAAGCCCCCCTGCGACCTGTTTGTAGGCCGTCATTGGTGTGCTTGGGTCAGGCAAGCCACCTGTTGTCAGCAGGCGCAGGTTCTTCTTGGCGGCGAAAATCGCCTTGGCGTCGTCGTCTGCGTCCGGTGCAATCACCACTTCGGTGAATATCTGCACAATCTGTTCCGCAGTTGCGCCGTCCAGCCGCTGGTTCAGCGCCACAATCCCGCCGAACGCAGAGGTGCGGTCACAGTCAAACGCGGCGCGGTAGGCTTCGACAAGCGAAGCGCCGCGGGCCACGCCACAGGGGTTGGCGTGTTTGATGATCGCCACGGCGGGGCCATCGGCGGGTGCGAACTCGGCCACCAGCTCAAACGCCGCGTCGGTGTCGTTGATATTGTTGTAACTGAGCGCCTTGCCCTGATGTTGCTGCGCCGTTGCGACGCCCGGGCGCGAGGAGCCATCGAGGTAAAACGCGGCCCTCTGGTGCGGGTTCTCGCCATAGCGCATTTCCTGCGCAAGGCTGCCTGCGAAGGCGCGGTGGGGAGGTGTTGTGATGTCGGCGGCACCTGCCATCCACGTTGACACAGCCACATCATAAGCGGCGGTGCGGGCAAAAGCGGCTTGGGCCATGTGTTGGCGGAACGGGAAGGTGGTTCCGGACTGCGCGTCCAATTCCTCCAGCAAGCCGCTATATTGCGACGGGTCCGTCAGGACGGTGACTGCGCCGTGGTTCTTGGCGGCGGCGCGGATCATTGCGGGGCCGCCGATGTCGATATTCTCGATGCAGGTGTCATAATCGCCACCCGCCGCCACGGTCGCCTCAAACGGATAGAGGTTCACCACCAGCAGGTCGATCGGGCCAATCCCATGGGCCTCCATCGCGGCCACGTGCTCCGGGTTGTCGCGCAGCGCCAGAAGGCCACCGTGGATCATTGGATGCAGCGTTTTCACGCGGCCATCCATCATCTCCGGAAAGCCAGTCACCTCGGACACATCGCGCACCGCAAGCCCCGCGTCGCGCAAACTGCGCGCGGTGCCGCCGGTGGACAGCAATTCCACCCCACGTGAGGCCAGATCACTGGCGAACTCCACAAGGCCGGTCTTGTCGGACACAGACAGAAGCGCGCGGTTCAGCGGGGCACACTTCTGGGGGGCGGGATCATACATTGGCAATCCTTCAACGTGGCACCCTCGCAAAGATCACGAGGACAGGTCGGGTGCGGGCAAAAGCGCGGCGGGGCGCGCGATGGACCAGCTGACGGCTGCGCCATACCCCCTTACGCGTTGAGTTAAAACGATCTGTTTTGTCGCGCGGGGCTGTAGGCGGCCGGCGTCGAAAAAGATCGACGGCATGATCGACAGCTGCGCTTCTCCGCCATGGCGAAAGACCCAGACCTCTTCGGTGGGTAACGTCAGCGAGACGGCGGCGCCGCCCATATCAAGTTCTACCACCACATCGGGGTGCAGATGAAACCGTGTGGCAAAGCGCAGGCCCACGTCGGTGGGCAGGATGCGGTTGATCGACATGAAACGTTCGCGGTCATTGGCATCAAGTGCCGCGAGGCCATCTTCTCCGCGCAGCAGGCTTCCGTTGTCCTCCAACGTGAGTGAGCGCAGGTGGACAAGCCCGTGGGTGCGCCGCCACCCGTCGTGGGACAGGATCAGCCCTTCCCCCCCCGCGATCTCGGATACCTGAATCGAGACATCAGTTGGCCCCTCGTCAAAGCCTTGCCGCTCTGGCGGCACATCAGCGGCCTTATGGGCAAAACGTGAAGACGAATACCCTTCCAGAGACACCGTCGAATGGCTGACCGTGGCGCGGCCCGCGCGGCGCCATTCGGGGCCGAAGCTGGCGCCGGAGCCTGCGTTGACAATCAACGGATGGTTGGCGGACGTCATCTCAAACGCCAACGTGCCCGCGTGGGCGTTGGTGGACCCTGCTCCCATCATCGGTGGGGCCGCATCAGTGATGACCGAGACCCGGCCCGAGGCCATACGCGCATACCCCATGGCGAGGCCCTTCATCCGCGAAGGGCGCACACCTGATTGCACCAGCGCTCCGATCAAACGCCCCGGCGCACCCCGTCCGCCGCCATGGCTGCGCATCAGGCTGCCATCTGTATGGCGCAGCGCACGTAGGGTCGGCGCGATGCGCATGATGGCAGTATCAACTGCGGGGTCGGCGCGTTTGCCGGTTTCCTGCAGGATCTGGGAGGTCCATGTCAGCAGCACAAAAACTTCGAGCAGTTCTTCGGGGTTCCGGGTGACGATACCGCCCTGGGCGTCAATTTGGGTCGCACATTCCTGCGCTAGACCGCGCAAGGCGGGGTCCAGGCGCGTCTCGATCCCGATCAGCGCACAGGCGGAATAGATCAGGCCGGTCAGGGCCTCTAAGCGCGGCAAGCCGCTGGAGGTGCGGGGCCAGCGTTTGGCGAGAAAATTGGCCTGCCGCGATAATGTACGTTGGAACAGACGGGTTTCGGGTGGTCGTTGCCCGCTCATCAGGAACAGGGCGTGGGTGATCCAGCGGATCTGGCGACGGCCGGTCAAATCGGCGCTCCACCCCGGCCCTTTGCCGCGCCCGAAACGTGCGATCCAATCGGCGAGCCACGCTTGCGCGGTGGTGCGGCCTGCGCCGTCTTCGATGGCGGCAAGATCATCGAACCAGTCGAAACTGTGTAGCGCAGCTTCAAAGGCATCAGTTGGTGGCGTGATGTCCCAGGGGCTTACGCCGGGCGCCTCAATAAATGCGCCGCCGAGGCGGAAGTTTCCCGCCAGAAGTTGGCGTCCGCGCGCCGCAGAGCCGGGAAAGCGCGGTTCAGGTTGCCAGAGGAATCCCTGCATCCGGGGCCCCATACCGGCGGAAAGCGCCGCCAAACGATGGGACAGCCGTGTACCGTGGCCCTGGCGCGGACGGGGCCTTCCGGGGGACGGGGGGATCGGCTCTGACATGGTGCGGGGCTGCTCAGCTGCGGGTTTTGAGGCGGAGGATAGATTGTGTGGCCTTCAGTGTCACGACAGGCGCAACGCGGCCATGTAGAAGCCGTCCATACCGCCCTTGTCAGGCCAATGGGACGGCAACAGGCGCAGGCCACCTTCCGGGCTGGCCCAGTCGGGATCGCCACCAAGAGTGGTGGGGTCAATCGGGACGATTTGCAGGTTTTTGTGACGCTTGAGAGCGGCGGTGATCTGAAACTCCCCTTCCACCGCCAGCAGTGAGCAGGTGCAATAGACCAGCATGCCGCCGGGGTTCAGGAGACTCAGAGCATGGTCGAGAAGCTGCATTTGCAGCTTTGTCAGCGGTTCGACCTCTTCGCCGGACTTCACAAACGGCAGGTCCGGGTGGCGGCGAATGGTGCCAGTGGCGGTGCAGGGCGCGTCAAGCAAGACCGCGTCGTATGTGCCGGTATGCTGGAAGGCGTCTTCAGTGATGAGCGTGGCTTTGAGGCCGGTACGGGTGAGGTTCTCAGCCACCCGCGCCATGCGGGGGCCAGAAATATCAAGCGCGGTGACATCCGCACCAGCGGCGGCCAATTGCATTGTCTTGCCGCCGGGGGCGGCGCAGATATCGAGCACCCGTTTGCCTTTGACGTCACCCAGAAGGCGCGCGGGAAGGGCAGCGGCGGCGTCCTGAACCCAGAACGCGCCCTGGGTGAAACCGGGAAGAGCTGAAACCTGCGGCTGGTTGTGCAGACGCAGAGAGCCGGTGGGCAGAAGATCGGCATCGGCAAGCGTGAAATCAGTATCTCGCAAGGTCAAATCAATTGGCGGGGCTTTTGCCTGCGCCACTTCTATTGCGCGAATGCCCTCCGCACCGATGCGCTTGCGAAGGGCTTTGTCGAGCCATGGCGGCAGGCGCTGCGGCGGGGCTTTGGCCCATTTCTCCGGTCCCTCAAGGGCGACCTTGCGCAGGATCGCGTTGACCATGCCTGATGCTTTGCGGGAGCGAGGTTCGGATTTGGCGATCCCAACAATATCATTGGTAACGCCGTGGGCGTCCTCACCATTCACCAGAAGTTCCACCGCGCCAAGGCGC
This sequence comes from Roseicyclus sp., assembly GCA_016763475.1. Lineage (GTDB taxonomy): Bacteria > Pseudomonadota > Alphaproteobacteria > Rhodobacterales > Rhodobacteraceae > Gymnodinialimonas. Next base: position 3,778 of record JAESTV010000267.1, on the reverse strand, counting down.
AGCAGGTTCTGCACTTCGATCTGTGGTTTGCGCTGGCTGAAAGGCCTGAGAATGGCATCGACGGCCCCGATGTTGCGCAGGACCGTTGTCGCCAGACGGCTGGCACGTGCGGCCTCGGCTCCTTCAGCGGGCACCTCGACCTGAGCCAACATGCGGCGTTCACGCAGAACGGCGTCGAGTAAGATGAGGGCAGCTTGGCGGGCCTTCATGGGCGCGGGCTCCTTGTGATGCAAGCCATGGCGGGTATATCAGGAGGCAGTGACACACAAGCGAAGGCCCCGGTGATGGGCCAATTGATCGGCGAAATAACGGGTGAATCGATGAGTGATGTGATCAGCGGCCCCAAGGACCTGACCCCGGAAGCAGAACGCGCCCTGGCGGAGGCTGCGGCGCGGCGGCAAACGGCAAAGGCGGTGAATATACCGACCGAGTTGGGTGGCCGCGGCGGTCCGGAGCCGGTGCGTTATGGCGATTGGGAGCGGAAAGGCATAGCCGTTGATTTCTAGGCGATAACCCTGCGGCCGGGCCAGATCCTTACAAGGATCTGATAAATCCCTTCGAAGGGATTTTGTGCGTACGTCAACGGGTGTGACGGCTCCTGAAAAACTCTTTGAAGAGTTTTGGCGCGGCGCGAAAACGCAGATGTCTGCGATCAAGTCAGCCCGAGGACCGACATCATCGAGTAATGTCCCGGCGCGCGATTCTGCCCCCAAAGCGCCGCCTTCAGAGCGCCGCGCGCGAAGATGGCGCGATCCGTGGCCAGATGGCGCAGCACGATGCGTTCACCGTCAGCGGCGAAAATCACGTCATGCTCGCCCACTACATCGCCGCCGCGAATCGCCGAAAAGCCGATATCGCCACGGGTTCGCTCGCCAGTGATGCCGTCGCGGCCCCGGTCAGAGACATCGTCCAGGTTCACACCCCGCCCGCGTGCGGCGGCTTCACCCAACATCAGCGCAGTGCCGGACGGGGCGTCAACCTTGTGGCGATGGTGGGCTTCGACCACCTCGATATCGAAATCCTCGTCCAATGCCGCTGCAACTTGTTGGGTCAGGCGGACAAGGAGGTTCACCCCAAGGCTCATGTTTCCCGCGCGCACAATTGTGGCGTGGCGCGCACATGCGTCCAGCGTGTCGATATCCGCGTCACTCAGCCCGGTGGTGCCGATGACGTGGACAGCGCGGGCCTGGGCCGTCAATTTCGCATGAGCCACGGTGGCGGCGGGGCTGGTGAAATCTATCACGGCCTGTGCCTTCACGATGGCTTCCAACGGGTCATCCACAACCGGCACACCGGTGGCCATGCCGCCCAGCGCCTCACCCAGATCGGTGCCGATCCAATTGTGGCCGGGGCGTTCTGTGACGGCTACAAGATGTGCGCGGTCCGAGGCGGTGATGGTTTCAATCAACATCTGGCCCATGCGGCCTGATGCACCCATTACTGCGATGCCAATGCTGTCCATTTCCATCTCCAGTTGTTGACGAAAGGGTCGTAGCGGAAGCTGGCCCATCTGGGAAGCGCCAGCTTGCAGGACGCGCTGTCATGGCCTACCTCTGGGGGCAGAGGATTCAGAGCCATGGCACGTAGAAAAAACCAAGACGGACCCAGCAAAACGCAGCGACAGCTGCGGGTTGGGGAATTGATCCGCCGCACGTTATCAACCCTGTTGGCGCGTGGTGAGGTCCATGACCCGGCGCTAAACGCGATGTCGATCACGGTGGGTGAGGTGCGAACCTCGTCCGATCTGAAGATCGCCACGGTTTATGTGATGCCTTTGGGTGGTGATGGACGTGAAGATGCCATCGAAGCGCTGAAGCGCAACAAGTTCGAATTGCGGCGGCTGTTGGGGAAGAGCCTGAAGCTGAAGTATTTGCCTGACCTGCGGTTCCTCATTGACCAGACGTTTGACCAGATGGATGCCACCCGTGAGATGTTGTCACGCGCTGAAGTGCGCCGCGACGTGGAATTGGTTCGGGACGAGGATGCGGAGGACGGCGCATGATCCGCTCGCTTGCGTTTGCGGCCCTGCTGATTGCGCCCACACAAAGTGCAGCCCAATGTGAAACAGTGCTGTTTGACGGCGCAGAATTCACCGCCTGTGAGGTTGAATTGGAGCGTTCGGATGTGCGCCTGTTCCTGCGCAATGACGCGGGTGAAGTGTTTGGCACTTTTGATCGTGTGGAAGGTGCGCTGCCGGACGGGGTTCGGCTGAGTATCGCGATGAATGCGGGAATGTTCCACGACAACCGCTCTCCGGTTGGGCTGTATGTGGAAGATGGTGAGCAAGAAATGCGGATCATCACGTCGGAGGGGCCGGGAAACTTCGGGCTGCTGCCCAATGGGGTGCTTTGTTTGGTCGCGGGCGAAGCGACGGTAATCGAGAGCCGGGCATTCGCTGAAAATCCGCCTGCTTGCCAACACGCCACACAATCCGGCCCGATGTTGGTGATCGACGGCGAACTGCACCCACGTTTCCTGCGCGACAGCGATAGCCTGAACATTCGAAATGGCGTTGGCGTGACAAGTGGGGGGGACCGGATGTGGATGGTGATCTCGGACCAGGCGGTGAACTTTCACCATTTTGCGCGATTCTTCCGGGACTACCTGGAAACACCCAATGCGCTGTACTTTGATGGGCGCGTCTCGCGCCTCCATGCACCAGAGATTGGGCGTTCTGATCGCGGATTTCCGATCGGGCCAATTCTCGGCGTTGTCGTCGGAGACGCGGACGGAGACGCGGACGGAGACGCGGACGGAGACGCGGACGGCGACGGCGACGGGGATGTTGACGGCGCGCAAGGTGACGGGTAGCGAACGTCGGTTCTGGCAATTGCCAGTCTTGAACAGGAATAGGCCACATGGCGCGCAGGAAAAAGGGCCGCGATATCTCTGGCTGGTTGCTGGTTGATAAACCGGCGGGCATCACCTCGACCTCGGTTGTGAACAAGGTCCGTTGGGCGTTTGACGCCAAAAAGGCGGGCCATGCGGGCACCCTGGACCCGGACGCGACCGGTATGTTGCCGGTGGCGTTGGGAGAGGCGACGAAGACCATTGCCTACATGGGTGACGCCCTGAAAGCCTATGAGTTCCGGGTGCGGCTCGGAGTGTCCACTCGCACCGATGACGCGGAAGGCGAGGTTTTGCAGACCTCTGATCTGCGGCCGGCGGATGCAGAGATTGCCGCCGCGTTACCTGCGTATGTGGGAGATATCCGGCAGGTTCCGCCGCAATTCTCAGCCGTGAAGGTTGATGGTGAACGGGCTTATGATATTGCGCGATCGGGTGGCGAGATGGACCTGGCGGCGCGGGATTTGTATGTGGAGAACCTTGAGTTGAAAGGGCGGCCTGATGCCGATCATGTGGACCTGGAGTTCGTGTGCGGGTCGGGCGGATATGTCCGGTCCATCGCGCGTGACCTGGGGCAGGTTCTGGGTTGTTTTGGCCACGTCTTGTGGCTGCGTCGGACCTGGGTTGGTCCGTTTGATATTGAAGACGCGGTTGGGTTGGATCGGGTCGAAGAGCTGGCGCGGAGTGAAGAGATAGACACGTTGCTAAAGCCGATTGCGATGGCCCTGCACGAGATGCCAGAGCTGCGCGCAACAGATGCGGGCGCGGCACGGTTGCGAAATGGCAACCCAGGTGCAGTGTTGCCGGGTGCGGTTGAGTATGGCGACCTGGCCTGGGCGTCTTATGGTGGCTTGCCCGTGGCAGTGGGGCGGTTTCGGTCGGGGGAGTTGCACCCGGAGCGGGTGTTCAATTTGTGAATTTTGGACCGGGC
>JAESTV010000266.1 GCA_016763475.1 Roseicyclus sp. | reverse complement strand
GGCCTTTCCCGCGCCGGGATGCGACGTGCTGATCTGCCCGCCCGCCACGCTGATCGCCCGCATGGCCGCCCGGCCCGGTGCTGCCTCTGTCGCCATCGGCGGGCAGGATTGCCATGCCAAGGCGTCCGGCGCGCATACCGGCGACATCTCGGCTGACATGCTGGCGGACGCAGGTGCGACCCATGTGATTGTGGGCCATTCCGAGCGCCGCGCCGAGCATGGCGAAACTGATGCGCACGTCGCGGCCCAGGCCACGGCGGCGGTTGCGGCGGGGTTGGTGGCGATTATCTGTGTCGGCGAGACAGCCGCCGAGCGGGACGCAAACGTCACGCTGAACGTTGTGTCGAGCCAGATTGCCGGCTCTGTCCCCGAAAACGCCGAGCCTGCACGTATTGTGGTTGCGTACGAACCGGTTTGGGCCATCGGCACCGGACGCACCCCAACCCTGCAACAGATCGCCGAGGTCCACGACCATATCCGCGCCGAACTGACGGCACGCTTGGGTGACGGCGCGGCTGCTATCCCGCTTCTGTATGGCGGCTCCGTGAAGCCCGGCAATGCGGCTGAGATCTTTGCGGTGTCCAATGTGGACGGTGCTTTGGTTGGTGGCGCGTCCCTGAAGGCCGCAGATTTCGGCGGCATTGTCGCCGCCCTGTCTGCGGCGTAGGCTCCTCCCACGAAAAAGGCCGCCCACCAGGTTTGATGGGCGGCCTTCGGTTCAGATCACAACACATCACAACACATCACGGAGCGGGAACGTAGCGTTCCGTGGCGATGCGAATGATGCCCTGGTAGCTGTCGGAATACTGCCGCACCGCCAACAGGTATCGGCCCGGCTGCACCCGCGCCACGATCTGGCTGTTCAATGAGCCGCCTGAATCGTCGTTGAAGGCAATCTCTTCACCCAGATCGGTGTAGAGGATGATCACCGGATCACTGTCGGAGACTGACACTGCGTCGATCACCAGCGCCCCGATCTCAACCACATCAAACGAAAACCACACCGCATTCTGGCCCGTAACCACTGTGTCACGCACGGTGCGGGCGGGCAGCGCGCCCATATCCATAATCGGGTAAGAGCCATCAAGCGGCGGAACTGCATCACCGGACCCGTAAAGCTCAATCAGCGCGGCACTTGCGTCATACCCCACAACGGACACTGTCACCGGCAGGTTTGGATCACTCAGCGAGCGCATCCCGATGCAATAGGTGCCCGGATCCAGCGGGCTGGTGAAATCAATCCGACTGTTGAGCGAGTCGTAGTCGTCATTCTCGGCCAGAAGGTTGCCGTTGCCATCAAAGAAATAGATGTAGGGATCAGCGTTCGGGTTTTCGGCCCGGATCGAGATCGACTGCGGCGTGTTCAGGGTGAAGCGATAATACGGCACGCCGGTGATTGTGTTGACCGCGCTGACCCCGCCCTGAAACAATTGGCCATCCAATGGACCGCTGCCAAGGGGGACCGCTAGTGTTTGGGCGGTACACGGATCAATCCCCACAAACAGCGGGCCGTTCGTGCCACCATCGCCGAAGAAGCCGCCGGACAGGCCTGCGGTTATCTCTTCATGCTCCAGTCGGCCGACGCGCACATCGGTGCTGAGGCCGGCACCGCCAAAGCCACGGGTGGCGAGGCAATATTGGCCAGGTTGCAGCAACGTCTCGGCACGGGAGGCAAAATTGCCACCGCTGTCGTCGTCCGTCACCAACAAAGTGCCGGCTGCATCGTACAGCTCGATCACGCTATCGCCGCCGGGCCATGGCTGCGCCTCCAGGCGGACATCACCGGGGGCAGACAAGCTGAAGCGGATCACGGTGGTCCCGTTCGGGGAAACGGGTAATCCGGTCATTGTCAGGGGGCCAGTCGCCACGGAAATATCGGACGTGTTAGGGCTCCCTCCGATCCACGGGGCACCAGCACCAATCCCGCCACAGGCCCCAGCTTGGGCAGAGGCCGCGCCAGCCGTCAGGCCAAGCACAGCGGTTGTGGCGAATGCAGAAAGCGTAAAATTCATTTGTAATCCTCCAATCGTGCCGTTGCATCGTGTCACGCAGTGTCACGCACCGGCTCCTTGGCAATATCTATGCACGCCATGCCTCCGGTTTCCAGTCATAGCGGCTCAATTCCTCGCGGGGAATTTCTGGCGAATGCCGACGTGATTGCTGCGCTCTGGCCAGCGCGGGGGGGCGGTGCCATACATGTGGGCGTTATGAATAATCGCCCCGAAGCCCCGATTTTACCCCCTCTGCGCCCCCGCGCCATCCGACCACGCCGGGCGATCTGGGGTGTGGTGCTGGTGGTTGTGCTGGCGCTTGGCGTGATCCTCGCCGCCTATCCACGGTTCGAGCGGCTCTACCTGCGTCAGGCCGGAACCGAAGATGCCGCGACGCTTCGGCTGGCCACCCAGGTCCTGCGCGGTGCTTTGGAACGCACCGAAGCCCTGCCCGCCCTGATCGCAGACCGCCCGATTCTGCGCCGGTTGCTGGCTGAGCCGGACAATGAAGGCATCTTGCCGTTCACCAACGAATTGCTGCGCCAATCGGCCTTGTCCCTGGATGTGTCCGATATCTATGTGCTCGACGTCACCGGGCGCACCGTTGCCACGTCGAACTACCGGAGTGATCATTCGTTCATGGGCCAGCAGTTCGCCTACCGCCCCTATTTCACCGATGCGATGAACGCAGGCCTTGGCCGGTTCCACGCCCTTGGCACCACGTCAGGCCAACGCGGATATTTTTTCGCGGCGCCGGTGATCGACAACACCCGGATCGTCGGCGTCGTGGTTGTAAAACTGCGACTTGATGCGTTTGAGGGGGCCTGGGCTGCCGCGGACGCGTCGATCATCGTAACCGACACCAACAACGTTATCTTCCTGTCGGATCGCACAGATTGGCATTTTCGCACAATCGCCCCCCTGCCCGACGCCGCACTGGACCGGATATTGGCAACCCGCCAGTACCCCGCCACACACCTTGCGCCGCTTCGGATCGACGTTGAAAGCCTGGATCCCGACCTTGGATTTGGGCTGGAATTGGCTGACATCGGGGCCGAAACGTTTGTGCAACAAACCTCGTTGATTGCCGCCGCCGGGTGGCGGGTGTCGATCCTGACGCCCGCTGGCCCCGCCGGGCAGCGCGCGTGGACCGCCATGCTGTTGCTGGCGCTGGTTGTGGTGATGGCGGGTCTTGTGGCGGCCGCAATCCTTGGCCGCCGGGCGCGGCTGATCGAGCGTCTGGCAGCAGAACATTCGCTGGCGACGTTGCTGGAGGCGCGGGTGGCGGAGCGCACCGGAGAGTTGAAGGCCGAGGTTGAGGAGCGGCGCGCAACAGAGGCCCGCTTGCGCCAAACCCAAGCCGAGCTGGTGCAGGCCGGGAAGTTGGCCGCATTGGGCCAGATGTCTGCCGCCTTAAGCCATGAATTCAACCAACCCCTGGCGGCGGTGAAATCTTATGCCGAGAACGCAGGCACGTTCCTGGACCGCAATCGCCCCGCGGAGGCGCGCGGCAACATAGAACGGATCAGCGTGTTGGCGGACCGAATGGCCGCGATCTCCAAACACCTGCGCAACTTTGCACGTCGGCCCGGCGACAAGACCGGTCCGGTGCCCCTGAAGCCGGTGATTGCCGATGCGTTGGAGTTGATGAACGCGCGTTTGCGCGGCGTGGAGGTGGTTTATGATCCACCACCCGACGAGGTCTGGGCACGGGGCGGCCGGGTCCGCCTGCAACAGGTTGTGGTGAACCTTCTGGGGAATGCGCTGGATGCGATGCAGGATGCGGGCGCTCAGAGGAACACAGAGGCGGGCATGAATGCAGGCGCAGGCGCAGGCGTAGGCACTGGCGTAGGCGTAACCGCAGGCGCAGGCATAAACGCAGGCACTGGCACTGGCGTAACCGCAGGCACAAACGCGCCCCCCGCGCGCATCGAGATCACATTGACCGGCGGTGACACACCCGAGATCGCCGTGTGGGACACCGGGCCGGGGCTGTCGGAAGAAGCAATGACACAGGCGTTTGACCCGTTCTTCACCACCAAAGACCCCGGGCAGGGCCTCGGCCTTGGCCTGTCGATCTCCTACAATATCATCCGCGACTTTGGCGGCAGGTTATCTGCGGAAAACCACCCCGATGGGGGCGCAATTTTCCGCATGACCCTGGAGCCTGCGCCACAACAGGCACGGGGGCTGGCCGCCGAATGACAGACACATTGCCTTCAGGTCTCGGGCCGGTCCTGTTTGTGGATGACGAAATTGATTTGCGCCTGGCAGGTGAACAGACCCTGTCACTGGCTGATCTGACGGTGATTGCCTGCGCCGCCGCCACTGATGCGCTCACCCACGTTTCCCGCGATTTTCCCGGCATCCTTGTGACGGATATCCGAATGCCGGGGATGGACGGCACCGCGTTGATGGAGGCCGCTTTGGCGCGGGACCCGGACTTGCCGGTGATCCTTGTCACTGGCCACGGCGATGTGGATCTGGCGGTCAAAAGCATCCGCCATGGGGCCTATGATTTCATCGAGAAACCTTATGATCCCGCGCGCCTTGTCGAAACCATCCGCCGGGCGCTTGAGAAGCGCCGCCTGACCATGGAGGTGCGGGCGCTGAAGCAGCAGGCGTCAAGCCATAACACAGACCCAATCGCTTCGCGTTTGATCGGGCGCAGTGATGTGATGGCACGGTTGCGCGCGCAATTGCGCGCCGTGGCCAACAGCGACACCGACGCGTTGATCGAGGGCGCCACGGGCACCGGCAAAGAGGTCGCCGCACGCGCCGTACACGCCGAATCTGCCCGCGCCGCCAAACCGTTTGTGGCGGTCAATTGCGCCGCCCTGCCCGATGCGTTGATCGAATCCGAGTTGTTTGGCCATGCCGCCGGCGCGTTTCCCGGTGCCAACCGCGCGCGGTATGGCAAGTTTGAGCATGCCCGTGGCGGCACCCTTTTCCTTGATCAGATCGACAGCATTCCGCTGCCCCTGCAAGGCAAGCTGCTGACCGCCCTGCAAGACCGCACCATCACGCCGCTTGGCTCCCACGAGGTCATTCCCCTTGACCTGCGGGTCATCGCCGCGTCCCAGCAAAACCTGTCCGAGGCCGCCGCCAACGGAACCTTCCGCGATGATCTGCTGTATCGCCTGAATGTCGTGACCCTGCGTATGCCGCCGCTGGCAGAGCGGCGCGAAGATATTCCCGGCCTGTTCCAGATTCTGGCGGCCAAAGCGTCGGCCCAACACAAATGCCCGGTGCCGCCATTATCCCCCGAGATGTTGGCGGATCTGGCAGCCCGGTCCTGGCCCGGCAATGTGAGGGAGCTGCGAAACGCGGCGGAACGTGCGGTTCTTGGTCTTGGATCAGGCATGGACGCTCCGGTTACCGGACGGCTCGCGGACCGGATGGCCGCCCATGAGCGTAGCCTGATTGCCGCAACCCTCAGCGCACAGAACGGCGCGATCAAAGCGACCTACGAGGCCCTCGGAATCAGTCGCAAGGCACTTTACGAGAAGATGCAAAAGCACGGGCTGGATCGCAGGGAATTCCGGAACAACTAGGCGCGCCAAGACCCTTGCAAGGGTCTTACAAATCTCTTGCAAGAGATTTTGCGCCTGTGGATGGGTCACTTTCCTCCCATATGCGGGCGCGTTTGGGTCGAAATCCACCCATACCGACAGAAACCTCGCTACGTTAGCGCAAACAGGCGATTTATGCTGTTGTCGGCCTGCCACAATGTCCGCACCACTCAGCCCAAGCGCTACGGACGGGAGCCGGAGCGCAGAAAACTCAGGGAGATATCCATGACATTTACCAAACTGGGCGCACTGACGCTCACCACCGCTATTGTCACCACCTCTGCATTTGCAGACGGCCACGTGGACCGCACCGGCTGGCCTGAAAGCTTCACGGTTGGCACCGCGTCGCAGGGCGGCACCTACTTTGCCTACGGTTCCGGTTGGGCCAACCTGGTCGCAGAAGAGCTTGGCATATCGGGCGGCGGCGAAGTTACCGGCGGACCGATGCAGAACATGGCGCTGGTCCACACCGGCGAAGCCCAGTTCGGCATGACCACCATGGGCCCGGCGGCGGAATCGCTTGGCGGAACCAACCCAATCGCGCCTGGCCTGCAAATGACCGGCGCCTGTGCGATGTTCCCGATGTATCAGACACCGTTTTCGGTGACCGCGCTGACGTCTTCCGGGATCACCACTATCGCGGACATCCCCGACGGCGCGCGCATCGGCTTTGGCCCTGCTGGTTCCACCTCGGACACCTACTTCCCGCGTATGATGGAAGAGCTTGGGGTCAACTTTGATCGCCGCAACGGCGGCTGGAACGATCTCGGTAGCCAGTTGCAGGACGGCCTGCTGGACGTGATTGCGTTTGCCGCCGGTGTTCCGGTTCCTGCTGTCAGTCAGCTGGAAGTGCAGACCGACGTGAACATCATCGAGTTCACCGAAGAAGAGCAAGCCGCGATCTTGGCCGCTTTCCCGGTTGCCCAGTTTGATATCGCCGCCGACACCTACACCACATTGGAATCCGACGCCCGTTCGGTCTCGATGTGGAACTTCGCAATTGCCAATTGCGAGCTGCCCGATAGCTTCGTCTATTCGGTAGTGGACATCATCATGTCCGACAATGAGCGGATGATGAACATTCACCGCGCGGCGCGTTCAACTGTCCCCGAGAACTGGGATCGCAACGCGGTTCTGAACTGGCACCCCGGTGCGGCTCAGTGGTTCACCGAACATGCAGGCGCAGAGATTGGCGCAGACATGATCCACGGCAACTAAGTGTTGCTTCCGGGCGGGCTGTTCATGACGGCCCGCCCGACCTCTTGCCCCGGAATACCAAATGTTGAGTCGCTCAAACATGCCATACGAAGCGCTTGCGTTGCCGGACCGGGCAAACCTGAGTGCCACCAAGGCACCGGCCACCGCCAATGCCGCCTATGATGATATCCGCCCCCGCCACACGATCCGCGACTTCACGGATCGAGCCATCCCTCGTGAGGCAATCGAGGCCTGTGTGAAGGCCGCTGGCTCCGCGCCATCAGGCGCAAACCGTCAGCCCTGGCCTGTCGTGGCGATATCCAACCCGGCGCTGAAGAAACCTGCCCGCGACTGATCCCGCGCCAAACCAATTTTGCGCCGACTTGCGGGGGACCTCGCATCGGCCGCACCCTGACCAACCCGAGGGACTTCCCATGACCGACCAGACCGCTGACGCCGAAGACCAAACAGACGGGCCGATCCTTGCGGAAGGTATTGATGACGAGCCGGTTGAAACCAACCGCCGTCTATTTACGGGTAAGCCGTTTCTGATCGTGGCGATCCTTTCGACGTTTTACGCGGCCTTTCACATGGCCGCGCTGAACGGCATGTCGATCTCGGGAATGACCGGGATTGAGCTGCCGTTCCTGCCGCAATTCCCGCTTGAGACGTGGAATTTCCGCATTCTACACATCGCGGGCGCGCTTGTGTTGGGTTTCACGCTGTTCTCGGCGCACACGTTCTCGAATGACAGCGACATACCGCGCCCGATTACGCATCCGCTGACCATAATGGCGGCGTTACTGCTAATTCCGGCCCTCTATGCGGGCTGGACAACTTTGGGCTTCATCAACTTCATATCGACGGGCGAGTTGGTCGAAATGGGCGGTCGCGCTGCATGGCTTTCGCAACCGCCAGACAATCCCGCGTTTCAAAATGATCTTTTTGCCCCGTACCTCGGTATCTACGAGCGCGAGATATCCGGCTTCGGCCTGCCGCTTCTGATTGCCACCTTCGGCGCGATCACGCTGGGGTGGTTCGAAAGACGTGCGCGCTCCCAAATCGCGGCCTCCGACATCGTCCTGATGCTCTGTGGCGTCGTCGTCGCGCTCTACTTGATCCCGATCTACAGCACCCAGGCGCGTCAATCCGTTGGAACGGCACAAGTCCCCATCGGCGTCGCCTTTGCAGCACTTGCAGGCTCGGCCCTGATCATGGAGCTGACGCGCCGCGTCGCGGGCCTCGCGCTGGTCATCATCACCGGCGTGTTCTTGGCTTATACCTTCACGGCACATCTGATGCCGGGCATCCTGGCGGTACAAAACCCCTACACCTGGCACCGTTTCTTCGGCTTCCTCTACACCGATGCGGGTATCCTTGGGCCAACCACAGCCGTGTCGTCCACCTACATCATCCTGTTCATCATCTTCGCGGCCTTCCTTCAGGCCTCCAAAGTTGGTGATTACTTCGTGAACTTCGCCTTCGCCACCGCAGGCCGTTCCCGCGGCGGACCTGCCAAAGTAGCAATTTTCGCGTCGGGTTTGATGGGGATGATCAACGGCACAAGTGCCGGCAACGTGGTGGCCACCGGGTCGTTGACGATCCCGTTGATGAAGAAGGTTGGCTACCACAAGAAAACCGCAGGGGCCGTGGAAGCTGCCGCTTCTACCGGTGGTCAAATCATGCCGCCGATCATGGGTGCGGGTGCGTTCATCATGGCTGAGATCACCGGGATTGCGTACCAGGATATCGCCATCGCGGCGATCATCCCGGCGATCCTGTATTTCACGTCGATCTACTTCATGGTGGATTTTGAGGCTGCAAAACTCGGGATGCGCGGCATGCGGGAAGATGAGTTGCCAAAGTTCCGGGAGATGGCGCGCCGAATCTTTCTGTTCCTGCCGATCATCATCCTGATTGTGGCATTGTTCTTCGGCTATTCCGTGATCCGCGCGGGTACGCTGGCAACGGTGTCTGCGGTTGTGGTGAGTTGGGCACAGCCCGAGCATTTCGCCTTTCGCACCTCTGGCCCGTGGTCAATCAAGCGCCTGCTTGTGCTTGCGATTGCTGCGCTGACTGTCGCGTTGACGGTTATCTACCTCGCCTCGCCGGCAACTGAACCGGGCGCCGATGCAAATGCTACCATACTTGCCGTGTCGCAGATCCTGAGCGCTCTGGTGCTGGTCACGTTCCTATATGTGACGGTGCAGGAGTTCATCGGGCGTGAGGATGGGGGCCTTGGCTTGAAAGGCATGATCCGGGCGCTGGAAATCGGCGGTGTCATGTCGATCCAGATCATCGCGGTGTGCGCCTGTGCGGGTATCATCGTCGGGGTGATCTCCCTTACCGGAGTCGGGGCGCGATTCTCGTCCGTGCTGCTGGATCTGGCCGGGGTCAGCCAACTTCTGGCGCTGTTCTTCGCCATGTGCATCGCAATCATGCTTGGGATGGGGATGCCGACAACAGCGGCTTACGCCGTTGCGGCATCTGTTGTGGCGCCGGGGCTGATACAGCTGGGTATTCCACAACTGACGGCGCACTTCTTTGTCTTTTACTTCGCGGTTGTGTCCGCGATCACGCCACCTGTGGCTCTGGCCAGTTACGCTGCGGCGGGAATCTCTGGCGCCAACCCGATGGAAACCTCGGTGGCGAGCTTCAAGATCGGGATCGCCGCCTTCATCGTGCCGTTCATGTTCTTCTATAACGGCAACTTGCTGATGCAGGGCCCGATTGTGGAAGTGGCCGGCGAGATGGTCCACCAATCGGCTATCTGGTATAATATCGCGCATGCGGGCACCACTGCGATCTTCGGCATCTTCCTTCTGTCGTCAGGCATTCAGGGCTGGTTCCTTGGCGGCAGACCAGTGTGGTTCTTGCGTGTTGCTCTGATCTTCGCCTCGCTGGCCCTCATCGCTGGCGGCTGGGTCACGGATCTGGCGGGTGTCGGCATCGCGGCGGGTGTCTACTTTGTGCAACGGGTGTTGAAGCCTGCCCCCAATACCACCATTGCGGTGCGAGGTGCCGACTAAAGCGTTTCGCATTCAATCCGGGTCACGAATTGGATGCGAAACGCCCGCAACACGTCCGGGGAGCGCAGGTTTCGCCAAGGGCCATGATTCAAATGCAGGGCGAAACGCTTTAACAAACGCTGCCTGGCGCTTCACCTTCCTGCCCCGACACGCCACAACACGACACAAAAAACCCGGCGCCCCCTACCAAGTGGGGCGCCGTTCCCTTTTAAGGGACCGATGAAAACCCTGCACCAATCCCCGACTGACCCGGACTTCGTCCAGAACCCCTACCGGTTCTATGCCGAGGCGCGCGCCCATGGCCCGCTGGTCCACTGGGCTGACTACAACTTGCCGGTCACCACCACACACGCGGCCACCAATGCCGTGCTGCGTGACCGTCGCTTCGGGCGCGAACCGGTGGAGGTGCTGCCGGTCCCCGAGCACCTCAAAGCCTTCTTTGCGGTTGAGGCGCATTCCATGTTGGAGTTGGAGCCGCCGCGCCACACCCGCCTGCGCTCTCTGGTGTTGCGCGCCTTCACGTCCCGGCGGATTGCCGAACTTGCGCCCGAGATCCACAGCCTCACCCATCAGTTGATTGACCAATTTCCCGACACGCCCCACGATCTGCTTGATACCCTGTGTCGCCCGCTGCCCGTCACCATTATCGCGCGGCTTCTTGGGGTGCCCGAAGAAATGGCCCCGGACCTTTTGCGTTGGTCCAATGCAATGGTGGGGATGTATCAGGCGGGCCGAACCCGCGCGGATGAAGACGCCGCCGTGACCGCAACTGAGGAATTTGTGGCCTTCCTGCGCACCTATATCGACAAGCGCCGCGCCGCGCCCGGTGATGATCTGATCTCGAGCCTGATCGCGGCGGAGGAAGGCGGCGAGAAACTGTCAACGGATGAACTGATCACCACCTGTATCCTGCTCCTGAACGCGGGCCATGAAGCGACAGTACATTCCATGGGCAACGCTTTGAAATTATGTCTGGAACAGGGGCATCGCCCCGGCCCGGACCCGGCGCCATTTGTCGAAGAGGTCCTGCGCATCGACCCGCCGCTGCATATGTTCACCCGCTACGCCTATGAGGACATCACCGTGGCAGGCCACACCTTCCGGCGGGGGGATCAGGTGGGCCTTCTATTGGCCGCCGCTGGCCGTGATCCCGAGGTCTATCCCGATCCCGACCGGTTTGATCCAAGCCGCCAAGGCCCTGCCAATCTGGCATTTGGGGTCGGGCTGCATTTCTGCGTCGGCGCGCCTTTGGCCCGGCTGGAGCTGCAAGCCGCCCTGCCGATCCTGTTTGAGCGCTGCCCTGATCTGCGCCTGACCCAGGCGCCGCGCTACGCTGACATCTATCATTTTCACGACTTGGATGCGCTACACGTCAGGACTTAGGCCGCCGCCTTTCGCCCCATTCGCCGCCAGTCGCTAACGTTCAACCCAACGCTCACCTGACATAGGGCAAACCAAGCGGCGTCCCGGACCCGTAGTCTGGTCGGCACAATCTGCCAGATGGCACCAAACCCTCATTCGGCCGCATGTTTTCGTGCATTCAACATCGGGCCAAGATAACGACCCGTGTGGCTGTCCGGCATCTCGGCCACCTGTTCCGGCGTGCCGATGGCGACGATCTGGCCGCCGCCGTCACCACCCTCCGGCCCGATATCAATCAGGTGGTCAGCGGTTTTGATAACGTCGAGGTTGTGCTCAATCACAATCACCGAATTGCCCTGATCCACCAACTCATGGAGCAATTCCAACAGCTTGCGCACGTCCTCAAAATGCAGACCGGTGGTCGGCTCATCAAGGATATAGAGCGTCCGCCCGGTTGATTGCTTGGCCAGTTCTTTTGACAGCTTCACCCGCTGCGCTTCACCACCCGACAGGGTGGTCGCCGGCTGGCCGACCTTGATGTAGCCAAGCCCCACACGCACCAGCGCATCCATCTTCGAGCGGATAGATGGCACCGCCTTGAAGAAGATCTGCGCGTCTTCGACAGTCATATCAAGAACGTCAGCTATGCTTTTGCCCTTAAACCGAATTTCCAAGGTCTCGCGGTTGTAACGCGCGCCTTTGCAGGTCTCACACATGACATAGACGTCCGGCAGGAAGTGCATTTCGATCTTGATCAGCCCGTCCCCCTTACAGGCCTCACAGCGGCCACCCTTGACGTTGAAACTGAACCGCCCCGGCATATAGCCGCGCGCCTTGGATTCCGGCAGGCCGGCAAACCAATCGCGGATTGGAGTGAACGCCCCGGTGTATGTGGCGGGGTTGGAGCGGGGGGTGCGCCCGATCGGGCGCTGGTCGATGTCGATGACCTTGTCGAGGTGTTCGAGCCCTTTGATTGTCTCACACGGCGCAGGTGTCTGGCGGGCGCCGTTTAACTTCATCGAGGCAGTCTTGAAAAGCGTTTCAATGGTCAGGGTTGACTTGCCACCACCTGACACCCCGGTCACACAGACAAACTTGGCCAACGGGAAATCAACCGTAACGCTTTGCAGGTTGTTGCCAGTGGCCTTCACCACACTCAGCTTCTTCTTGTTGCCTTTGCGCCGGGTGGCGGGAATCGGGATCTCACGCCTGCCCGAGAGGTAATCGCCGGTGATGCTGGCGGGATTGGCGATGATCTCTTCCGGGGTGCCCTGGGCCACAATCTCACCGCCATGCACACCTGCACCGGGGCCGATATCGAAGACGTAATCAGCCTCACGAATGGCCTCTTCATCGTGTTCCACAACAATCACGGTATTGCCCTGATCACGCAGGTTCTTGAGTGTTGTCAGCAGCCGGTCGTTGTCCCGTTGGTGCAGGCCGATGGACGGCTCATCCAGCACATAAAGCACCCCGGTCAGGCCGGAGCCGATCTGGCTGGCGAGCCGGATCCGTTGCGCCTCACCACCTGACAAGGTGCCAGCGTTGCGTGACAGCGTCAGGTATTGCAGGCCGACATTGTTGAGGAACCCAAGGCGCTCGCGGATTTCCTTGAGGATGGCGCGGGCAACCTCGTTCTTCTGTTTCGTCAGGCTGTCTGGCACAGTTTCACACCAGGCAAACGCCTCGGCGATCGACATTTGCACCACCTGGCCCACATGGATGCCCGCAATTTTCACCGCCAGCGCCTCTGGCCGCAGACGATAGCCGCCGCAATCGCCACAGGGGCGGTTGTTCTGGAACCGTTCGAATTCTTCGCGGATCCACGCGCTGTCGGTCTCGCGGTAGCGGCGTTCCATGTTGGGGATCACACCTTCAAAGGTGCGCTCAACTTGGTAAACGCGCCCGCCCTCGTCGTAGCGGAACTTGATCTCGGTCTCACCCGAACCGCGCAGGAACACTTGTTGGATTTCCTCGTCGAGGTCTTTCCACTTGGTTTTCGCCGCAAAGCCATAATGCTTGGCGATGGCCTCAATGGTCTGGATGAAATACGGTGATTTGCCCTTGCGCCACGGGGCAATTGCGCCGTCTTCCAAGCTCAGGGCCTTGTCCGGCACCATCAGGCCTTCGTCAAAGAACAACTCCCGGCCCAGACCGTCGCAGGTTGGACATGCGCCGAAGGGCGCGTTGAACGAGAACAGGCGTGGCTCAATTTCGGGAATCGTGAAGCCAGACACCGGGCAGGCGAATTTCTCGGAGAAGGTGAAGCGTTCCGGGTCACTATCGCCGGGGGCTGATGCGGTGGCAGGCGCTGAGCCGGGAGCGATTTCAAGAAAGGCAATGCCATCCGCGAGGTCAAGGGCGGTGCGAAACGAATCCGCCAGCCGGGTTTCGGTGCCTTCACGCACCACAATCCGGTCGACAACCACGTCGATGTCGTGGCGAAATTTCTTGTCGAGCGTGGGCGGTTCGTCCAACTCATAGAACTCTCCGTCCACCTTGACCCGTTGGAACCCCTGCTTGCGTAACTCCAGGAATTCTTTGCGGTATTCGCCTTTGCGGTCGCGCACGATGGGGGCAAGCAGGTAGGCGCGGGTGCCCTCTTCCATCGCCATGACGCGGTCCACCATGTCCTGAACCTGCTGCGCTTCAATTGGCAGACCAGTCGCCGGGCTGAACGGCGTCCCGGCACGGGCAAACAGCAGGCGCATGTAGTCGTAGATCTCGGTGACAGTGCCAACGGTGGAACGGGGGTTTTTGGAGGTCGTCTTTTGCTCAATCGAGATCGCGGGTGACAGGCCCGAGATATGATCGACGTCCGGTTTTTCCATCATATCAAGGAATTGGCGAGCGTAGGCCGACAGGGATTCAACATAGCGGCGCTGGCCTTCGGCATACACCGTGTCAAACGCCAGTGAGGATTTACCCGAACCGCTGAGCCCGGTGATCACCACAAGCTGATCACGGGGAATATCGAGGTCGATATTCTTCAGGTTATGTTCACGCGCGCCGCGAATTTCGATGTACTTCATCTCTGGCATGAGAAATTCCTAAACCGACCTGTGGCCCCGTTAACGACCCGGTAACACATAGGGGAAGCGCCCCGAGTCTCCAACCGAAAATGCAGAACGTATCAGGAACGCGTAGCGCGGTACGCCAGACCAGTGACACCTGCTGCCAAAATGCAGACGATGATGGTGACAGGCAGGTAGGCCCCCTGCCCCATGGCCGCCAAAAGCGGGGTGCCGGTGAAGGTCCCGATGTTGCCAAGCTGCGCCAATGCGCCGTTTGACAATGCGCGGTTGTCGTCCGCCTCATTTAACCACGGAACGGCGGCGAACCCCGCACCCGCGACAATTCCACTGACCCCCATGGCGAGGATCAGGACGTAAGGCGCGGCGCTTCCCGCAACCATGGTGAGTGAGAAAAGGCCCGCCATGGCAAGGAACATCGTCCACACCAACGTACCCGGCGTGACCCAACGTGCAAGGACACCTGCAAGCAACGCCCCGACGATGCCGGCAAGCGGCAAGACCGGGGCCAACCACAGGGCGCCCAGCGCCGCTGGAAGGAAGGTAATCAGCGCCAGAAACAACATCGCGTAGATGCCGTGGCCAAGTCCGGGCGCAAACAGGCGCGGCGTAGAGTAGATCATCAGGTGATCTGACAGGCGTGGCAACGGACGGCGCACCACAACCACACCGCGCGGCAACATGACCCACAAGATCACCAGCATCACTGCAGCAAAGGCCCCATGGCCTCCATATGCCAGGCGCAGATTGTCGCCCATCACCAACGCAGCCACCGCAAACCCGACGCCAAAGAAGGTTGCCCAAAGGCCCATCACCATGGCGCGGTCTTTGGGGGCGGCCAGACGTGCCATCAGCGTCGGCACCGCCACAACCAGCACCAGATGGCCCGCACCTTCCACCACCCGTAACGCCATGAAGGCGGGGAAAGGCGGCAAGACTGCCTGCGCTGCCCCCACAAGCACCGAGGCCCCAAGCGCCCACAGAATGGCCCGGCGCGGCCCGATGCTTGCGGTGATCCCACCCGCTATCACGCCAAACAGGACCCCCATCACCGCCACACCCGACACTGCAAACGCCACCGGCCAGCCTGGATAGGTTTGCGCCAAAGCTCCCAGTGTCAGCGAGATTTTCGAGAAATGCATCCCCGCGATCAGGCCAGCCATGTAAAGGGCTGCAATCAGCGGCCAGGGTGTGCGGGAAATTGACATGGCTCCCCCATGGTCTGTTTCAACCCGGTGGTCAACTTCCGCCAGTGCTGCGGGATATCCCGCCCTTTGCGGATCACCCGGAACAGGTTAGCGTGGGCGCGAACGGTCGGATTTTGCCCGGCCCGCTACCCCTGTTCCCATATACGGATGCCCCCCGAATGCGCGCTTTTCTCCTCGCTTTGATTACGCTTCTCATGTTGCCGATCGCCGCGTTGGCCCAATCCGCCGACCGGCCCAACACCATTCTGGTGCTCGACGGGTCAGGCTCAATGTGGGGGCAGATCGACGGGGTCAACAAAATTGTCATCGCGCGCAACGTGATTGCCGAGATGCTGGAAGAAATGGCTGATGATGTCTCTTTGGGATTAACGGTTTACGGCCATCGCCAGCGGGGCAGCTGCACCGATATCGAAACCATTGTTGAGCCTGCGCCATTTACCCAGGATCGCATCCTTGAGGCGGTGAATTCGATCAACCCCCGTGGTCGCACGCCGATGACTGACGCGGTTGTTGCGGCGGCACAATCGCTGCGCCACACCGAAGAGGCGGCCACTGTGATCCTGGTCTCCGACGGGATTGAGAATTGTAACCCCGACCCCTGCGCCATTGCGGCTGAGCTGGAGGCCACAGGGGTGGCCTTTACCGCCCATGTGATTGGCTTTGATGTCGCCTCCGAACCTGAGGCGCGCGCACAGATGCAATGCATCGCCGACAACACCGGCGGGCAGTTCTTGACCGCAGATAACGCCGCTGAGCTGAGCGCCGCGCTGGAGCAAATTGTTGCCGTCGTGTTGCCTGTCCCGACCCGGATTGAAGCCGTTGTGGTGCCGCAAATGGTTGCACCTACACGCCCAGTTACGTGGCGGGTGCTTGATGCAACTGGCGCGGCGATTGTGTCTGGCCTCAACGGCGCCACCATTGCCACAGACCTTTTGCCGGGTGATTATGTTGCGGAAGCGACGCGCACGGAACCAGGCGGAGATGTCGCCTACCGGACCAGCTTTATCGTGGCCGATGGGCAAACTGCGCCGGTACAGGTTGCCATGCCTTCGATTGTCGAGACCAGCCAGGTGACCTTCACCGCGCGGGTTGAGCCGGACATGTCGGTGCCCGCCTCGCAATTGGCCTGGACGCTTTATGACATGGCTAACGCCGTACTGCTGGGGCCGGTTGTGGCCCCCGGCGGCAATGTCGCGCTTTTGCCGGGGGACTACCGCCTGGAGGTTGAGCGCGCCAATACCGGCACCCGCCACGAGGCCCGCTTCTCGGTTGAGGCAAACACCCCGCAGGAGGTTATCATCCCCCTGCCCGCCCTGAGCGTGAACATCAACTTTGTTGCGCGTATCGGCGATGTGGGCGGGGTCACCATCACTGACCCAATGGTTTGGGAGGTCACGCCGCTGGCACCAGCCCCCGAGATCGCCACCTCCAACCCCGCAACCCTGCCGATGACCCGTGGTGCGTACCGCGTTACCGCCTATTGGACGGTGCAGGAAGTGGAGCAATCGGTTGATTTTGTTGTGGTAGATCAACCACGTGAGATCATCGTCGTGTTCCCGGTGCCGGTCCCCACGGCAAGCGTATCTGGCCCCGCGGAGGCACCGATGGGATCCATCATCGAGGTCACCTGGGATGGTCCCGGCAACCCCAATGACATTATCAGCATTGGCCAGGTTGGCGAAGGTTTCACACGATATGTGAGCCCGGTGACTATCGGCACCGCACAAAACCCGGCCCGTGTGT
>JAESTV010000265.1 GCA_016763475.1 Roseicyclus sp. | reverse complement strand
CGTATCTGTGCCCGTATCTGTGCCCGCAGAACCACCCGCAGAACCGCTCGCAGAACCGCCCGCAGAACCGCCCGCAGAACCGCCCGCAGTATCACCGGGGGTCATGCGCCACAGATCGAACCCCACATAGCTCCATCCCGCCGCGTCAGGTGTGATCGCGTGGACATGGCCCGTGTCACCCAACGGCTTCCGTAACAGATCACTCATATCTTTCCCCATTGCCGTGCCGCCTGCGCGTCCAACGCATCCCCAAACGCCTCTGGCAACATGCCCTGTTCCAGGCCGCGGTGGAACAGCTGCGCCATGCTGTCCGGGGCCAAGCCTCCGACGGGTGGATCAGTGTCGAGACTGGTGGGAAACCCATACCCCTCTGCCGCCGCCGCAATCGCAGCATCACACCGCACTTTCGACAGGCCAGACGTTGGCGACATCCGCTGGATCACCGGGAAAAGCGCCTTACACATCCCACGCCGGTCGACATTTTCCATCGCCCGCCCAAACGCGGAAGACACCTGCAACAAGTTCGCCATCCGGTGAATATCATGGGACGTATTCGGCCCCGCCCCGTGGAACAACGCCGGATTGAAAAACAGCACATCCCCCTTCTGCAACGGCATCTGCACGTAGTTTTCTTCAAAGAACGCCGCGAACTCAGGCCGCCGATAAGCCATGTAACCGGGCCGGAACAATTGCGAAAACGGCAGCAGTTTCGTCGGCCCGCTTTCAATTGGCATGTCACAATGGGCAATAGCCCCCTGCAAGGTCATCACCTGGCTCAGATCATGGACATGGGCCGGAAACCGGGCCGCAACTGCCGCTGTCTGGAACCCCAGATGATAATCTCGGTGTGCCACCTGCGCCTGACCACCGGGGCGGACCACGTTGACTTGTGCCGTCATCTGATAAGCCGGACCAACCCACGCCTCACAAGCCGCCTCAATTGCCACCGAACCGAAATACGCGGCAAACCCCTTCGGGTCCGCAAGGCATTGTTTCTCCAGTGCATTCCAGATCCGCGAGTTTGATCCAGTCGCCGCGAAATGATCCGCCTTGGCGCCCGAGGCTTCCTCCTCCGCCACGATGATGTCGTTAAACACCCCCGTGGCGCGATCAATCGCATCATGATCCGGCTGCCCCTGACGCAGCACAATTACCCCCGCGGATTTGCCCAAGACCCAGGCCCATTCCGCCATCAATTTCCTGCGTTGCAGCGGGTCGGCCAACACATCCGCCAACGCGGGCATGTCATAGACTGGAATGTTGGAGTGGACTGACTCCTCCGCGACCGCAAAAGGCACCTCTGTGGCCACCAATTTTTGCGCCGTCAGTGCGGCGAAGTCGGACAGAGTGCCGCTGTCCGCTTCAAAATAGCCCATGTTACCCATGGTTCACACCGTTCCCCCAAGGGAGCCTTCCAGCTTCGCCATTTCCTGACCACCCGCCATCATATCCTGCAACTCTTCAGGTGTGATCTCACCCCGCACAGCGGTGCCAAGGGTCTTGCCGCGATTCAACACCGTGAACCGGTCGCCAACCGCCAACGCGTGACGGACATTATGGGTGATGAAAACAACGCCAATGCCGCTTTTGCGGACCCGGTCCACCGTCGCCAGCACATTTGCAGTCTGTCGCACCCCCAAAGCCGACGTCGGCTCATCCAGGATCAGCACCTTGGCGCCGAAATAAACCGCACGGGCGATGGCCACTGTCTGGCGTTCCCCCCCAGACAACGTCCCAACCGCCTGGTCAGGTGAGCGCAGGTTGATGCCCATCTTCTTCATCTCGGCCATGGTTGTCGAATTGGCCATGTCGAAGTCGATCAGCTTGAACGGGCCAACCCGTTTGACCGGCTCACGCCCCATCCAGAAGTTGCGCGTGACACTCATCAAGGAGATCATGGCAAGGTCTTGATAAACCGTCGCTATTCCAGCTTCCATTGAATCGCGCGGGGAATTGAAGCTCATCTCCTTGCCTTCAAACATGATCTGGCCGCTGGTGGGTTTGTGTACACCCGACATCGTCTTGATGAACGTCGATTTACCGGCGCCGTTGTCACCCAGAAGGCAGTGGCATTCCCCCGGTTTCACATCAAACGACACCCCGTTCAAAGCAATCACCGGGCCGAAGTGCTTCTTGATATCGATCATTTTTACAATTGGCTCGGTCATGATCAACGCTCCCCGGTGATGATACGGCGGATGTAGGTGTTCAGGACCACCGCAAACAGGAGAATGATGCCCAGGAACACCCGGAACAACGAGCTTTCGACGTCGGCAAAAAACAGGCCCTGTTGCACCACGCCAAAGATCAGCGCGCCCAAGGCCGCCCCCATGACCGAGCCATAGCCGCCAGTCAGCAACGCGCCGCCAATGACCACGGCAATGATCGCCTCAAACTCTTTCAGGATCCCCCGGTCCGCGGCGGCAGAGCCGAACTCGAACACCTGAACACAGGCGAAAACCGTGGCGCAAAATGCCGTTGTCATGAACATGATGATCTTCACCCGGTCCACCGGCACACCCACATAGCGCGCCGCCTGTGCATCACCACCTGCCGCGAATATCCAGTTGCCGAAGCGGGTCCGTGTCAGGATGATATGGCCAATGATAACCAGCACAATTGCCCAGACTATCAGCATCGGAATGCCGCTGATCACCGGCTCGCCTTCGCGCGATCCGCGCGAGAATGTGTCTATAATTCCGTTATTCCCGAGCCAGACAAACAGCCAGCCCGCCAGGTCGGTGTTGAAGATTGCGGCCAGCCAGTCACCTTCGGCAGCCTCTTCGATGCCACCGATGATTGTGCGGTTCTCGACGGTTTGGGGCACAAAGATTGTAAAGCCGCGCAGGATGAACAGAAACGCCAGCGTCACAATGAAGGACGGCAGGCCGGTGCGCACAACGATGAACCCATTGATCGCGCCAATGCTGAGGCAGATGGCGAACGTGATCAGGATTGCGATCCACATCGGCAGGCCCCAGACCACGCCAAACATGGCGATCGAGATCCCCGCAAACCCGATCATCGAGCCGACGGAGAGGTCAAATTCACCTGCCACCATCAACATACATGCGCCCACGGCGATAATCATGAACTGCGCCGAAATCTGGCCCCAGTTCATGATCCCCTGAGCACTGAACATGCCGCTGTCACCGGCAAGGATACCGAAGAAGGTAAAAACCGCGATGACCCCGACAATCCCGCCAAGCTCGGGCCGGATCAACCATTTGCGCAAGCCGCCCATTTCTTTGACGCGTTCGTCTGAATTTGCGTCCGGCCCTCCGGCCGCAGGTGCATTGTCGCTCATCTTAGGTTCCCCCGAACATGGCCCCTGTCAGGGCAGTCGATAAAAAACGGGCAGGCAACGTCTCCGCCGCCTGCCCCTTGTTCAGCCCAGACGCCTAGCGGTACTCGCCAGCCAGTGCTTCCACAAACTCAAGGCCGTCAGCGGTGATAAAGCCGGGACCGGAGTTGATGTTGTTGCCCGGCAGCACGCCGTAGCGGTGATAGTTCGACATCACCACAACCGGCAGATACGCCTGCAGGAAGGGTTGCTGGTCGATGCCCCAGTTGATCACGCCGTCGCGGATACCCGCGACAATGTTCTCACCCAGATCAAAGGTGCCGAAGTAGATCTCACCGGCCAGGCCAAGCTCTTCGAGGGCCAGGATGGTGGGATCAGCGGATGTCGGCCCGAGGGTCAGGACAGCATCGGTTTCAGGATTGGCATTCAGATACGCCATAACCCGGTTTTGGATTTCCTGCGGGTCTTGGCCCGCGTCAATCATCGAGTCACCCAGTTCCACACCCAGACCGTCCGCAAAGCCAACGCAACGCTCAGCCACAACCGGGTTGGAGATCACGTGGTTCACACACAGGAAATTTGTGACACCGTCACGGCCCGCGCGCTGACCAGCCGCAAGGCCGGCGTCATATTCGGGCTGGCCGACATACATCAGCGCCCCCACATCAGCCGCCAGTTCAGGCGTGCCGGAGTTCATGATGATAACGTCGATACCCTGTGCCACGGCGGCACGGATCGAGTCGCTGAGCACCGTCGGGTCAGCCAGCGTGGTGATGATCCCGTTGGGGCCAGAAGCCGCCGCCTGCTCGATCAGGCGCGCCATATCTGCAATGTCGCCGGTGGGCGGATTGCGATACTCAACGTCAACGTCCATCTGCTCCCCCGCAAGGGTCAGCGCGTTGCGGATGGTGTTCCACCAGCTGTCGCTATCAGGGGCGTGGCTGACCAGCACATAGCGCAGGCGTTCGTGGCCGTCTGCAAAGGCAGCGGTGCCGCCCATCAGTGCGGTCGCGGCCACAGCAGTCACAGCCACGGTCTTGAAAAATGCGTTCATAACGTCCTCCCAAAAAGTCTCCAGCGGATCAATCGGCACCTGCCACGCCCGCCTTGCGGAAAACCGTAGCTGCGAATCATACATTTTGCAACCGGTTGCAAAAAAAGCCGGACCACCTCAGGATAGTGCATATTTTGTTGGCCGTGTTAGGAGGCATGGTGCAAGACACAACGTGGGGCATGGCGCAGAACACGGCGCCCGGCACAACGCGGCCAGGGTGAGGAGCTTGGGGAAAAATGGGTGTAACTCTAAAAGATGTGGCGGAACGCGCCGGGGTCTCGACCT
>JAESTV010000264.1 GCA_016763475.1 Roseicyclus sp. | reverse complement strand
GGGCGGGCGCTGGGGCGGGCGTGGTGCAGGTTCATTGTGATCCCGGTCCCTACGCCCCCCGAAAGGTGGCCCGGCGACGCCGGATGATGTTGGGTGAGTTTGAGCGGCGAGACGGGGACCCGAACCTTGGCGGCCTGCGCGGCGCACGGGTGACCGCTTATCGTCAGGAGGCCGCGTTGTGTGCGGAGTTTCTGGCGTTGGCTGGGCAGGCGAAAGGCGCAGAGGTAGCGCGCTCTACCGGTGTTGGGCGGGCGACGGCGATCATGCGAAACAACCACTATGGCTGGTTCGAGAAGGTGGCGCTCGGGGTGTATGCATTAACTGAGGCCGGGCGTGAGGCCGTCCGGCGTGCCGCTGGTTAAAGGAGCGCGTTCCGCGCGTTTGTTTGCCTCGCGCGGGCGGGCTTTGCCCTGGCGCTCAGGTGGGCGCGTGGCGGGTTCTCAAGCGCGCCGCCGCTGATGTTTGTCTGGGGTGAGCCGGAGTGCCCTCTCTGTTCAGGGCAGGCCGAAGGAGATGCCAGGTACGGGGCGTTTGAGAACGTGACGCGCGGGTCGGGGCTTGACGGGGGCACCGAGGCGGCAGCGCCCGTTTCACGGCATCATGCGCGTGATGACCTGAAGGCAACAGGTTGCAGGCCGCTATATGCTGTAGCGGTGATTTGGGCCTACACAAGACGTGCGCGCCTCCCTATAGTGCCTGTGGATAAGCGGGCATAAGCCCCATGAACGAGGCAGGCGCGGCAAGGCTCCCTTTACGCGCGTTAGGGACAGGAGGGTGCCGCCATGCGCTGCCCATTTTGCGGAAATGTGGACACTCAGGTGAAGGACTCACGTCCGGCCGAGGATCATGTAGCGATCCGGCGGCGGCGGTTTTGCCCGGCCTGTGCGGGTCGTTTCACGACCTATGAGCGCGTGCAATTGCGCGATCTGGTGGTGATCAAATCATCCGGCAAACGTGAGGATTTTGATCGAACCAAGCTGGACCGTTCGATTCGGATGGCGTTGCAGAAGCGGCCGATTGACCCGGAACGTATTGATCAAATGATCTCTGGCATCGTGCGACGGCTGGAATCACTGGGTGAGACGGACGTTCAGTCCAAGGTCATCGGCGAGATTGTGATGGAACGCCTCGCGTCCATCGACACGGTTGCTTACGTGCGGTTTGCCAGCGTCTACAAGAACTTCCAGGCGACGGGTGATTTTGAGGACTTCCTGTCCGAACTGCGCCCACCGAACCCCACCACTGAGAGCTGACATGCACGATCAGCGCTGGATGCGTCTGGCGCTGAGTTTGGGCGCACGGGGTTTGGGCCAGACCTGGCCAAACCCAGCGGTGGGGTGTGTGTTGGTCTCGAAAGGCCGCGTTGTTGGGCGCGGCTGGACGGCGCCGGGCGGACGGCCCCATGCCGAGGTTGCTGCGTTGGCACAAGCCGGGCGCGGGGCGCGGGGCGCTTGTGCCTATGTCTCACTTGAGCCGTGTAATCACCGTGGAAACACCGGGCCTTGTGCGCAGGCCCTGATTGATGCCGGTGTAGCGCGGGTTGTTGTGACCTGCGAAGATCCGGACCCCCGTGTTGCAGGCGGCGGGATTGCGCGATTGCGCGCCGCGGGTGTTGAGGTTGTGACGGGTGTGTGTGCCGCTGAGGCTGAAGCGGCCCATGCCGGGTTCTTCAAACGGGTCCGGTCCGGGCGACCGATGGTGACCCTGAAGCTCGCGACATCTTTGGATGGGCGCATTGCAACCGGGTCCGGGGAGAGCCAGTGGATCACCGGCCCGGAGGCGCGGCGGCGGGTGCATGGAATGCGCGCGAACCACGATGCGGTTCTGGTGGGCGCGGGGACAGCGCGGGCTGATGATCCGTCACTGACTGTACGTGGTATGGGGAAGATGGCTCAGCCGGTACGTGTGGTTATCTCGGGGCGACTGGATGTGCCTGTTGGGTCGAGTTTGGGGCGCACGGCAACAGCGGTGCCGGTGTGGATGATCCATGGGCCAGAGGCTCCGGACCGGGCACGTGATACGTGGCGCGCGGCCGGTGCGCGGCTGATTGAAGTGGCGGTCGGGCCAACCGGTCAGGTGGACGTTTTGGCGGCGCTGTGCGCGTTGGGTGACATCGGGCTAACGCGCGTATTTTGTGAAGGTGGCGGCACGTTGGGCGCGTCATTTCTGGCGGCAGATCTGGTGGATGAGATGGCGGTGTTTGGCGGCGGAATCATGCTGGGGGCAGAGGGTATCCCTGCCATAGGCGCACTGGGAATTGCGGCATTGGCACAGGCGCCGCAGTTTGCGCTTCAGGGGGTGGAGCGGATCGGATCTGATGTGCTGAGCCTGTGGCGGCGGCGCGTCACACAGATTGGGAATTAGCCGATTTTCTGTGGATAAACCTGTGAATAAGCGAAAATTTGGCCGGGTTTGTGCAATTTATCGCCGCCATATCCAACTTTGCCCCGCAAGCCACCCTTGCAGTTTTGCCAATACACGCAGGCTTGGTTTTCGGGGGACGCCATCCCCGGTGACAAGCCGCTCCACCGCAATTTCAACCGGGCAGGCAAGCCCCGTAACCGGGTCGGTGTAACGCGGATAAGTTATCAGGGCTGCGTGGACCAGCGCCGCGAGGCGAGGGCGTGCCATGCGGCGCTTGGGCACCGGGCCAAGGTCGGTGGTCAGGCCCCATCCAGCATAAAATGGCGCCCCAAGGGTGGTAACAGGAATGCCACGGATCAGGGCCTCAAACCCCATGGCGGAGGTCATTGTGACAACCCGATCAGCGCAGGCCAAAAGCGCCTCGGCTCCGGTATCTTCGGCGATGTGATCGGCAAGGGCGCGGGCGCTGTCGGGCAGGTGGCCGATGCGCAGACCAGCCTCCACATCCGGGTGCGGTTTGTAGATTATAAACGCCTGCGGGTTGAGGCGGCGGGTGGTGCGCAGAAGCTCTTCGTTGGTGTTTACGTCACCGGCACCAAGACGGATGGAGGCGTCGTCCTCGACCTGTCCGGGAACCACGATGACCGGACGATCATCAGGCAACTCAGGCAAGGTGCCGCCAGTGAGGTTGTATTTTGTCAGACCCGCCCGGCGCAGGGACTGGATCAGCTTCTCAGCCCTGTCGAGGCGCGCGGCGGGTAGGTCGGCGGCTTCGGTGATCAGGTGTTCAAGACGGCTTTCGCGCGTCGGGTCGTAGTAAATGCCAAGATCATCCAGAACCAGAGAAAGCGGCGGCACAAGGTTTGCCCCAAGCCCCCGCGAGCGCAGGAAACCATCCTCCATCCGCAGGAGCGGGCGATTGGCGCAGGCTTGCCGGATCTCGGCGGTTTCGCGCCCCGCCCAGACCATCACCGGGCGGCCGTCAGTGGCAGATTTGGTTGGCTCATCAGCAAAGTCGAGGCGGCCGTGCCTGCCGAAACCCGCCTTCAGGTGGCCCTTCTTCCAGCTGCGCATGCCAAGGGCGACGTAACCGGCGCGATCTTCGCGCCAGCTGCGCACCTGTGCTTCCAGCGCACCAAGGACGTCTTCGACCTCCCCCAGGCAATCCCGGTACGGATCGTACCAGGTCGGGTACAG
Source organism: Roseicyclus sp. (assembly GCA_016763475.1). Classification (GTDB taxonomy): domain Bacteria; phylum Pseudomonadota; class Alphaproteobacteria; order Rhodobacterales; family Rhodobacteraceae; genus Gymnodinialimonas. The sequence continues at coordinate 1,100 of JAESTV010000264.1, read as the reverse complement.
GATCAATGCGCCGGCAGCGAGCTGGGCCCGGGTCAGTGTGCGCTGGCGGCGGGCGGGTGTTGGCCTGCGATCATCACTCAGGCCCCAACCGGCGTAAAACGGCACACCAAAGGTGACCGGGCGGTGACCGGCCAGAATGGCTTCAAACCCGGCCTGCGAGGTGACTGTATAAACCGCACGTGCGCCCTCAAACATCCGCCAGAGGCTGATCGGGCGATCATCCAACGTGACATTCGGGGGCAGGGCATCGGCGTCGAAATGGCCGGGACGGTGGCCGTCGCGGGTTTCGGGGTGGGTCTTGATCACGATCCGGGCGTCGGGGTGATCCTCGCGGGCCCAGGTCAGCGCTTCGGCAAAGCTGTCCCGGGTGGCCTGGCCAAGCCTGATCGAGGCATCCTCACGGGTCTGGTCGATCAACAGGACATAGCCGGGGGCAGGCGGTGCCAGCACCGGGTCATTGGCGGAATATTTGGAGAGCTGCGCCGCCGCCATCCGTGCAATCACATCGCGGGCACGGTTCAGGAGGGCCGTGTCGTCAAGGGGATGGGTGCAGAGCAGGTGTTCGAGGTCTGACGGGGTTGTCGCGTCGAAGTAGATGCCTTTTCGGTCAATCACCAAACCCAGCGGCGGCTCACCCGAACGGCCAGGGTGGAGCGAGCGCAAAAAGGCATCCTCAACCCGCACCAGATGTGCCCCGGACGCCTCAGCCGCGGTTTCGCCACGAGGGGCGTAGGGGGAGTGGCCCCAGACAACAACGTCATCTTCCGCGCCCGGTTTGCCGATTTTCAGGTCATGACCCGCCAGGGTCAATATCCGGCGCACGCGGGTATTTGTCAGGAAACCGGCGTTGAAATGGAACGCCCGGCGGCGGGGGCCGGTTGGCCCCTCATCCATGTTGCCGGGCTGATCCATGGATCAGTTGGTTGTGCCGTTGATCGCGTCACCCACGCCCGTGACCGAGGTCAACGTGCCAGTCAGCGCAGAGATGGCGGTGTTGAACTGTGTGATTGGTGCCGAGGTCACATACACGGTGTCGCCATCGCGGATCAGGAAGTCGCGCGCCTCGAACATGCCGGTGGGCGCGGTCAGGTCGAGGACAT
>JAESTV010000263.1 GCA_016763475.1 Roseicyclus sp. | reverse complement strand
TCACCACAACCAGCGGGCAGAACTCGGCCCTCACCGTCGGCTCTCTGTCACAAGTGCAGGTGATTGCTGTGATCGCCGCAGTGGGCATCACAGTTGCCGCAGTGGTGGCATTGGCTGAATCGTCCGACGGCACCTGATTAAAGTCGGCACCTAAGCAAACAATACAAAAAACCCCGCCGGACAATCCGGACGGGGATTTTTTGTCTCTGACATTACGCGGAATATGCGGAAGAGAAGCCCACGGCAGGCACAGCGGGCAGCTGCAAAGCCAATACTCAGTTAACCGCAGCCACACCCAGGTTAATGATCGAAGGCGTGATCTGGTCAATCACCCGGTTCCAACGGGTCACAGGCTGCTCCGCCACAAACACAACATCTCCCGGCCGCAACTCCAAACGAGTAGCAAGAACCAGGTTCGCAGCGTTCGAGCCATCAAGACGATACGCAATCACGCCGCTGAGATACGTGGGGCCTTCCTGAGCGCGCAGCAGGTATATCTGAGACGGGTCGCCGGTGCTTTGGCTCCACCCGCCAGCATCAAACAGCGCATCCGCCAAAACCGCGCGGCTTTCAAACGGCAAAGGGAAACGTCCGGGCTGGTTCACTTCGCCAGCGATATAGACGTATTCGTCACCCGCAGCGCCAAATTCCACCCGATCGCGAAAATTCTGGCGGCTTTCTTCCAGCGCGGCACGGCGGATCGAAACCTCAACTTCCAGCTCGCGGATCGCATCAGCCCGAGCCGTCCTTGTGTACTCCGCGCGTGCAATAATCTCCTCGAAATAGGCCTGCGCCTGTTCGAAATCATAAGCGGTGTCGACAAACAGGCTATCGCCGCCCACCAAGCGCACCCGTTGCAGGCCCTGGTCGGAGTACAACTCGGACGTCGGGATCTGATAAAGCGAGCCGTCGCGGTAAATCCGGATGACGGCAAAATTATCATCATTCAGCGACAGGCCACCAACCGAGGCCAGAACCTGATCAAGGTAAACGGGTGTCATGCCAACAGGAACCACGCCGGGATTGCGTACAGCGCCGCCGATCGAGACCCGCTGAGAGTTGAATTCCGCAACTTCGAGGCTAAAGGACGGGTCGATACGTGCATCAATCAGGCGCTCAAAAATGGCATCTTCGGCCTCGGATAAAGTCATGCCTCCCACGGTGACCCGGCCCACATCGGGAATGGCGATCTCTCCGTTGTCTTGTACGGTGTACCCTTGCCGCTGGCTTTGGGCGGCAACCAGACCGGCGAGTTCTTCAACCGTTGAACCACCCCGTGGAGTGGCCAGTATCAGGACATCACCCACACCAATTCGGTACGAGCCCGGGTTGGCGGCTGGCGGGACGCGCAATTCCAGGGCACCGGGCCGGGATTGGGGGCCAAACACAGGATCAGGCAGACGCGCTGCACCGCGCGGCCCGTCGCCCGCACCCGCAATGTGCGAGAAGGCCGCTGGCAGAGCCTGGGGCTGGTAGGCGCTTCGGTTGGCCTGAGCCACAACAGCGGGTGACAATTCCACCACCTGCACACCACCTTCGCCTGCAAATTGTGACACTTCAGGCGAGATGTAAGCCGTGCCACAAGCCGTCAGGTACAACAAACCGAATCCCGCAATTGCGGTGCGCACTCTAAATATCATTACATCCTCCGTGCGGGCTTGGAGTTTCGCCCCAAATCCCTGCCTACGCTCAGCGCCTTTATAACGGCTAGTCGCCGGGCGAAGGGAGTGGCCGCCCCCGACCAGCGGAAAATATCTGCGAAGGTGCAATCAGGACACGCTCATGTCTTAGCGAGCCGCGCTCTAAGGCGGTAATTTCCTTCACGAAGTTGCGAATTGCCGCCGGGCGTCTTTCGATTCTATTCCCACAAAAAGTCGACTAGGCAGGACGTCGATGCATGGGGAGACGAATCATGACGCAATGGCATGCACCCGAACCGGAAGAGTTGATCTATGTGGTCGGCGATATTCACGGCAGCATCGAAAAGTTGAGCGCGCTGCTCGACCGGATAGACGACGATATTTTGCGCAACCCCGACACAAGTGGTAAAGTGGTGTTTGTTGGGGACTATATCGACCGGGGCGAGGCGAGCGCTGACGTCTTGCGGTTTTTGGCGCAAGTGACCGTTGACTACCCTGACCGATTGGTCGGCCTGATCGGCAATCATGAACGGATGTTACTGGATTTCCTGTCCGACCCCACCGGGTCCGCGAAGCGGTGGATCCGCTATGGTGGCCTCCAGACTCTGGCAAGTTTCGGGGTGGGTGCAGGCCTGACAACTGACACACGAAATGCAGGTGATCTGTTGGACGCCGCTGGTGACTTGATGGATGCGATGGGTCAGGAGCTGGTGGATTGGATGACCAACTTGCCGCTGTCGTGGTCATCGGGAACACTTTGGGTTGTCCATGCCGGGGCCGATCCCGCTGTTGCGATGGATCTGCAGCAACCCAAAACGCTTTTGTGGGGGACAGAGGCGTTTTTGCAAGAAGAGCGTCACGATGGCCAATGGGTGGCCTTTGGCCATCAACCATTTGAGACACCATTTGCAGAGGCCGGCCGTATCGCAGTGGACACCGGCGCGGTTTATGGTGGTCTGTTGACCGCCGCGCGGATTGATCCCGAGGGTGACGTGAGTTTCATCAGCGTCTGAGTGCGCGCGGGCTGGCGGCCATCCTTGCCAAACAGAACCGTTGTCGCGCGCCCCTACGAGGCCTTAATCACCCCGACCAGTTAACACCGTCACCACGGTCCTCCAAACGATCCAAAGTTCCATCCCGAAGCTGGCCCGCGCGATATATTCCATATCTGTCCGCGCCTTGGCACGTGTCGCTTCAGTTCCCACCGCATATCCCAACCTGATCTGAGACAGGCCGCTTATCCCCGGACGGACGCAGAAGCGGCGGCTGTATTCCGGGATTACGGCAAGGTACTCCTCTGCATGGCTGACACAATCCGGGCGTGGACCAATCAAGCTCATCTCCCCACTCAGCACGTTAAGCGCCTGGGGAAGTTCATCCAGACCCATGCGGCGCAGGATACGACCAAGGGAGGTAATCCGCTCAACCTCCACCGGGTCATGGGGGCCTCGCTCCGATTTCGCCAAGATCATGGTGCGGAACTTCAACGCAATGAACGGCACACAATCTTGGCCCATCCGCCGCTGGCGAAAGATCAACGGGCCAGGGTTGAAAACCGGGTTCAGGACAATGAGGAATAGCGCCAGAGCAGCCACAAACGGCAACAAGAACAGAGCGCCGACAATGTCGACCGCCGATTTGGCCCGCCAGAATGCGCGAGACCCGCCAACACCCGCAAGTGGATAGGCCGCGCGGCGTGCTTTGCTCGGAACTGGCAGAGCGACGGCGTGGTCAAAATCCGGGACAATTGTCATCATATTCCCCAGGCAGAGGTCTGACCCCGGGCGGGTCAGGCAAAAACAGACGGACGCAATTGGTTTGCGCCAACAGAAGCTGAAAGCAGTCAACGCCATTGGAGTGAAAATTAAATTAATGCTCGGATGCCGATTAGAGGTGTGGTGCGGCGCTTAACCCAAGTCCCTTTTCACATTATGGCGAAACTCGGGTATCACAGATCTAACGTTGCGAGGCGGCACAAAACACGCCCGCGCCCAAGAGGTTGATATGGCGAACAAAAACTGGCCAAGCATCGCCATCCTCGGCTCTGTCGGAGTGCCCGCACGGTATGGCGGTTTTGAGACCCTTGCCGACAATCTTGTCCGTTTTCATGCTGACACAGATCGCTCCGAAGATCTTAGCGTCTATTGCAGCTCTCCCACCTATCCCGACCGGCCCGAACAATTCGGCAATGCCACGCTGCGCTACTCGCGGTTTCGCGCCAATGGCGCTGCGAGTGTGCTTTATGACGCAACCACTTTGCGTGACGCGATCAGGCGCGGTGTTGACGTGGTCTTGCTGTTGGGGGTGTCTGGCGCAATTGCGTTACCGGCGTTGGCGCGCCGGGGAACACGGATCGTGACCCATGTGGATGGGTTGGAATGGCAACGCGGAAAATGGTCTGGTCCGGCGCGCGCATTTTTGCATTGGTCCGAGCGGCTGGCCGTGCGCCATTCCGATGCTGTGATCGCCGACAGCCCCGCAATAGCAACACATCTGATGCAGGAATACGGGGTGAAGGCCGACGTCATCGCCTATGGCGGCGATCACGCGACGCAAGTGCCGACCCCGCCTTCACCAGCACCCGCTGATCTACCTGAAGGTTACGCGCTGGCCCTGTGCCGGATAGAGCCTGAAAACAACGCCCACATGATCCTGGAGGCCTTTGCCGAGGCTGCCGCGCCTTTGGTTTTCGTCGGAAATTGGGGCAACAGCCCCTATGGCCGTGCCTTGCGGGCGCGGTTTGGCCACCTGCCCCATATCCGCCTTTTGGACCCGATCTATGCGCCCGGCCCCCTGTTTGTGCTGCGGCGCGGGGCGACAGCGTACATCCACGGCCATTCGGCTGGCGGCACCAACCCGGCGTTGGTCGAGATGATGCACATTGGTCACCCGATCCTGGCGTTTGACTGTGTGTTCAACCGGCAAACAACCCAGGACCAGGCGCTGTTCTTCACAGACAGGGACAGCCTTGTTGCTGCCCTACAGGGGCCATTGGAGTTGCAGGACGGTGACGGGCTGCGCGAATTCGCAGAACAGCACTACACGTGGGCAAAAGTCGGCGGGCAGTACTTTGATTTGCTCAACAAAGTGGCATCGCGTGACCCGTAGTCACCTCAGGCAAAAACCTGTGTCGCGCCGCAAAGAGCCAGCGTTCCTGCTACTTTATCCGATCAATTCCCACCGCCCCCGCCGCCGATGGCCGCTTCGATCTCTTGGGCGATCTGCGCCGACCATTCACCGATGATCGGCAGGAACTCGATCTGGCTAAGCGACCAAATGATAAGAGACAAAAGAACCGTGGCCCCAATCACGGTCCCAAGCCCCACGGCCATGCCAACCGCAAACCGGAACAGCAGAATGCGCCAAACCGATTGATAGATCACAAACATCCGATGTTGGCGCAGAAACGCCAGCTCATCGCGCAGGGCGCGAACCTCAGCTTCCAGACCGGACGGATTTGGCGCCGCGCCAGAGGTTTCATCGGGTTGGGACATCATTTTCCCCTTTGTTCCAACATGTGCAACAAATTGCACCACACACGCTTACCCAAAACCTTTTGCGCCTTTCCCGGATCAGGAAAAGCAGAAAAGGCCGACACTGGGCAACTTACCTGCGCTGTGCATGAAATCTGAAACTCAGATTAAATGCAAAACGCTTTCGCCCTGGAGACATGAAAAGCCCCGTGGTCTGGCCATTGATAATGGTTTGAACCCTCCGCGAGGCACCGGAGGCGCATGAGGTCACATCAGATAGGTGCGCATCGCCTGATAGATCACCGCCGTCGCCGCATTGGCGAGGTTCAGGGAGCGGATATGGCGTGAGGTCATCGGCAAGTGGAACGTCCTTGCGGCGCGGCCATCCAGCACCTCAGCGGGCAAACCCGCAGATTCTTTGCCAAACACCAGATAGGCATCAGGCGGGTAATCCGGGTCATAGACCGAACCGCCCTCGCCGCCGTTCTCAAACAAAAAAAGCTGATCTTCCGACGGCTTCCGGTTGTCCATGAATGATTGCCAGCTATCGAATTCCGTCAGGTGCACGTGTTGCCAATAATCCAACCCGGCCCGGCGCACGGACTTCTCGGACAGGTCAAACCCAATTGGGTGGATCAAAATCAACTCCAAATCCAGCGCCACGCAGGAGCGCCCGATCGCGCCAGTATTGCCCGGGATTTCGGGATGGACCAGGACAACTTTCATGCCCGGCTGCCCGGAGTCATGCACGGATTTAGGCTCAGGTTTAGGCACGGAGTCAGGCACAGGGTCAGGCATGAGGCCGGTCACGGCCGCCCAATGCAGTCCACCGCCCGGCACCAACCCTGGCGGCGCGGGCGTGGCGGGCAAGCTGCGCCTGCACCGCATTGCGCCATGGGCCTTCCAGCCGTGTCGCGGCAAAACCTTCCGCCCATTCAAGTATCTCTTCGCCGTCATGCGGGCGCAGCCTGAGCGCCCCGTCGATCAGGGTCGAGATCGACCCGGCAGGCGTATACCATCGGTCCTGCATATCCCGCAGCCGCCCCGGCAGCACCTTGCCCAACCCACGAACCAAACCATTGTCGGCAAACCGTTGGATCAGGTTGCCCATCTCTTCACGATTGTAGGAAATCAGTGGCGGGAACGTATCGAGGAACAGCGGCCCGGCCTCATCCATCCCGAAACGTTCGATCTGTGCGTGAAACCCAATCCGCTCAGGCCGCTGCGCCACCCGGCGCCAGAACTCGGCGACATCAGTTGCAACGCGGTCGAGCAGGCCAATCGCCGCCTCCGGCCCGGCTTTGCGCAATAGCGGCACCAACATCATCTCGTCGGGCACGGCGCGCTGGACAATCACCGGGCGTTGCACACCCGCATCATCCATCAGCCGCAGGTGGGTGTCGGGCACAAGAACACCCGCAAGACGCAGGCAATCCACGTAAGCATCACGGCGGCGCGCCAGAAGCTCTTGCACATCCGGGTCACGGCCACCGCGATATATCGTGACGACATGGTCCGCCAACGGGCCGGTCAGGGGCCGCATCGGTGTCCCGAAATATCGCTTTGTGCTGGGGATAGTGCCCGCGTCAGCCAAGGCGGCGCGGATTGCTCTGGTTAAATCAGTCACTGGTCACCTTATACATGTTTGCCCACATTCCAGCCGGTTGCCCCGGACAAACGGGCTTCTCCCTTGGAGGCTGGCAGCTCTTCCAACGCGGACCCCATGGAATCGTTCCAGCGGTTCAGGAACCCAAACAGCGCCACCACCCCCATGATCTCGACAATCTGCCCTTCGTCCCAATGGGCGCGCAGGCGCTCGCCGATCTCTGGGGTCACCGCGTTGGGCACTTGGGTTGCCCCATGGGCAAATGCCAGGGCAGCTTTCTCGGCTTCGGAATAATGGGCGGACGCTTCGAAATCGAAAACATCGTTTAACCGTTCTTCGCTGGCGTTGAAGCGCTCGGACGCCAGGATCATGTGGGCCTGACAATAGAGGCACCCGGATGCGAAGCTGGAGACATAGCCAAGCAGGCGTTTGAATTCGGGTGTGACCGCACCGTAGTCGGTCATCACCGCGACGTTCAGGTCAGTGAAGGCCTGCGCAATTGGGCTACGATGCGCCATAGTGCGCACCGAATTGGGGATCACACCCAACGGGCCTTTGAAAAACTGTACGTTTTCCCGCAGGTTTGGCTCAATCTCGTTTTCATCCAATGGGCGCACTAGGGCCATGGCAGCGATCCCCCCGAATCTGTAGCGTGGCAGAGGTACAACATGCCTGCCCGCCTGCGGATCGAGCAAGTCACGTTAGGGTTTTGTTAACCCTCTGAGGCCCTAATCACCTAATGCGTTGCGCTGGGGTCACGGTTTTGGGTCTGAGTATGGCGGCGGGCTTGATCAGCGCGCCTGCCAGCGCTGGCCCGTGGGCGCGCGGTGCAGGTGATGTGTTTGTCTCGTTCCAGATATCCGCAGATGAAGCGCCGTCTGACATCATGGCCGGATTGTGGGAGCCTGAGACCTATCTCAGCGCCTATGGCGAGATCGGGCTAGGGCGTAGCCTGACCCTCGGCATCGACCTCGGACGGGGAGATGTCAGCCGCCAAGCCGTTGGATTCCTGCGCTATTCCCTAAGCGCGCCGGACGCGATCTGGCAATTCGCTTTGGATGCGGGCCTTGGCGCGCGCCAGATCGGCGAGGCTGACGCCCACGGCCTTGTGCGCCTAGGCGCTTCGATTGGCCGTGGCTTTGGCGGCGGCGGTGACGCGTGGTACATGCCGATGCGCCACCAGGGTGGCTGGGTCACGCTGGACCTGACGGCGCTGTATGATCTGGAGTTGGAAGAGCCGATCTTTCAGGCCGAAAGCACAGTTGGGTTCAGCCTGACGGACCGATCCTCTGCCGTCTTTTCCCTGAAGGCCGAAGACTGGCCGGGCGCAGAGCCGTTGGTGACGGTCTCGCCATCCTTGGTGTTCCAGATCCGCCCCGGCACATCCCTTCGCCTAGGTGCGCGTGGCGCTTTGACAGGAAGCGAGTCCGTTGGCGTATCCCTGTCACTCTGGCAGGAGTTCTGAGCGCAAATATAACTTCGCCCCGTCTTTGCGCCCCCCGTCTCCAGCCCCGGCCTTGGCGCGAGCCTTACCTCTCCGAAACCTCGTCACGTGATCTACCGCCTGCTAGCGTGAGGCCATGACCGACAAACCCAAAGACCCGATCCGCCCCACGGACGACAAGGCACGTGCGCAGGCGCGTTTCCTCATCAACGCCGCCCGCTTCGCGGCGTTGGCTGTCTTGGACCCTGAAACCGGCGCCCCCTTGGTCACACGCATCGCATTGGTTCCCGGCCCGGACGGCGCGCCGCTGACATTGATCTCCACCTTATCCGCCCACACCGGCGCCCTTGATGCCAACCCCACATGCTCGCTGTTGATCGGAGAACCGGGTGCCAAGGGGGACCCCCTCACCCACCCGCGCCTGAGCATGCAGGCCGAGGCCATGCCCGCCAACAAAGAGGCGCTAAGGCAACATTACCTCAACCTCTACCCCAAGGCGCAACTCTACTACGATTTCAGCGACTTCCGCCTGATCCGCTTTGCGCCCCGAAGTGCGCTCCTGAACGGTGGCTTTGGCAAGGCGTTTCGCCTGACGAACGGCGATCTTGTGGCCGAACAGACTCAGCCGAACGGGCTGACACGTTAACCAATAGGCAGGGCCGGGCTTCCGTGCCATTCTGCACCCATGGCTGACACACTCATCGACGCTGCCCTGATCGGAATCTGGCTTTTGCCGGGCCAACCGCAGACCTATGAGATAACCGAGGACGGCGAATATTTCATCGCCGAACCTGAGGAACCGCTGAGTTTTGACGGCGCTGGCGCCATCATGAACTGGGGTGGTCGGCGCTATTTGCGCATCGTTGGCGAGGGTGAAACTCCGGTTGGCACCTGGCGCGAAGAGGCCACTGGTGATGGCTGGGATTTTACCGCCAATCATGCCTACACAATCCTGATGTCCGCCCCGGACCCGCAAGAAACGTTCACCGGCATCTGGGCGCTCCGCAATGAGGGAACCAGCCTTTGGACCTGCGAAAAGCAGGCAGATATCAAAACTGACGGCGCACATCTGACGTTTGTGACCCCCACGGGAGAGCCGCTGAGTTATGGCTACGCGTCCTCGGATGGCGTGTTATCCCTTTTGGATCCCGACACGTGGCTGGAGGTATCGCGCTATATCAGTGCCGAACGGATGGTGCGCAGCGCGGCGGGATAAGAACGCTTTGCGTTTGATTTGCATCAAATAAAACGCAAAACGCTGTAGCCGCCACTGAGCGCCCTAGCGATGCATCATCCCAACCGCACCTTTGATGCGCCCGGTCAGATTGGGTGTGACCCAGCCGCCATAAATATCGCCGGGCTGCGGCCCGACCCGGATATCCCCCACAAAGGCCGCGTCCAACGAGGTGGCGAAAAAGGCCAGATGATCGCGCAGCGCCTCGAACCTTGGCGTTGGGGCAGGAAAGCTCCAAGCCGCGTTCCGCGCACGGCGACCATTCACAACAAGATCATAGTAGATCGCCCGGCCTTTCCAGTCGCAAAACGTCTCTCGTGATGTGGGGACAAGGGCAGAGGTCAGGACATCGGCGGGCGGAATATAGTAATCCGGGGCATGGCCTGTTTCCAGAACCCGCAGGCCCGCCACAGTATCGGCCACCGGAATACCTGCGAAAATTGCGCGCAAGCGCTGTGGCACATGCTGCCATGCCGGGGGGCGCGGAAAGTCCTGAACACATTCAACCGCAAGCACGAACTTCGACCCCTCCCAAAGCGCTGGCCCTCCCAAAGCGCTGGCCAAATGCACTTGACCAAGACGCGACCTAACGCGCCTTGGTCAAGAGGGAAAGCCATGGATGATCCCCGGACCTTGCCGTCACCGGCCCGGAGCATCACTCAGCGGATCAATTATCGCAGCGCGCCGTCACATAAGCCGCACCTTTCACTGCCTGTGACCAGGTCACCCGCAATGTCTGCCCACCGGCCCCTTGCAGGCCCTGAGTATAAGGTGACGAATAGACCACCACGTTGGAGGCCGATCGCACTGGCCCGTCAGGCAATACCGACAGCCCATATTTCACCGGCGCGCCAAACGGCAGGAAGTCGGACAGATCGACGTTCCAGCTTTGCACCGCAGAGCCTTGCACGGCACGCACCGAGATCGGGTTTTCCGTGCGTTTGATGATGCCATGGAAGGTGTTGCCCTTGAACTCCAGGTCTGCTGTGCGGTTGAGGTCCAGGTTGGCAATGGAATTGTCCACGCCATCGACGGCCTCAAGCTGCGCCCCGTTGGTTTTCTTGAACAGATTTCCGGTCACCGACATGCCGTTGATGAAATGATCCGTCCCGTGCGGCTTGATAGAGATGAACCGCATCCAGGGCGCCGTGTTGGTGGCAAAGAAGATATTGCCCTGAACCGTCAACCCGTGGAACGACAACCCGCCTGAAAAATCGGGTGTCGGGTCCTTCTCATTGGTCCACTCGATATAACAATTGTCGACGTAATTTCCCGTGAAGGTCATCTTCGCATTGGCATCGGCAAGTACAATTCCAGGTGAGCGCACCCCCTCTACAATGCTATCCCCCTGGAAGAAGTGGTTCCCCGAGATGATGTTGCCCGACCCGCTGATCACACCAAAATGCAGGAACTTGTTGCACCGGTTGTCGCGGATCTTGCAGTCCGAGGAGTTGATGTTGAACGCAATTGATTTGCGCTGCGGAACATTAAGCGTCTGCTCGTTTGACAAGAACTGGCAGCGGTCGATTTGCATCCCCTGACAGCCCTCGTCAGCGCTGGTAATGGCGCGGTCCTTGGGCCCCGTGAAGAAACAATCCTGGATCTGGAACACCAGACCATCCAACGGCAGATTGATCGCCGAACACAGGCCACCGCACAGAAACTCGATATCCGAGATGATGAAGCGCTGCAGGTTCTGCCAGCCGATGAAGTCCAGAATGTATTTGAAGCGGGTGAAGGTGTAGGTCTGGTTGGACGGCGGCGCCCCCAATGGCGACGACAGGAACACCTTGTTTTGGGCCGCATTGACTGCCCGCACGTAAACTTCACGCCCCACACCCTGGGGGGCCGTGACCAATGATCCCACAGGGATCGAGGCCGCGTTGGACACACCCGTCAGCTCAAATGCCGATGAGGCTGACCAGCTTGCACTGCGCGAGGTGCTCGTATCGTTCCAGGCGCTCGACGCGGCAGCGGTGAACTGCCCGTTGCGCAGCACGCGACGGTTTGCATAGGTGTTGCGGTTTTCGACAATGCCTTGAATATCCAATGGCTCATCCAGCACGATGCGGCGGCCACACAAGTCAAACGCCTCAAAATCCGATTGGTTGAAGAGCTGTTGGATGCCTTTCTTGAGGCCCGTCACCTCATCGCCAAACGCCTCGGCATAGCCATCCAGATCGAAGTTCTCATTCAACGCCAAGCGGACATTGTCGGGCATGGTGATCTTGCCCTCAAACCGCGTGGGGTTGGTAAGGGTCAGGCTGGATCCAATGAAATAATCACCCGCCGGCACCAGAATCTCGCGCCCTGCGGCTGCCGCGTCTGCCGCCGCAAATGCCGCACGATCATTGGTCAATCCGTCACCCACGGCGCCGAAGTCCCGTACATCAACCCAATCCATCAACTTGCGATGGAAGACCGAGGTGACATCTTCGACGGTGATGCTCTCAATCCGCACCTGCCCGCCGTTGGGGCCAGTCAGGTCAAGGCCCACATGGGCGTAACTCGGGCCGGTGCCCCATGCCATATCCACGCCGCCACGATCGCCGGTGCCAAGAATGGCGGTGACGGTGATGATGGAACCATAGTTGGCGATATCGACCGTATCAGCGATCTCATCCAGGCCGGTGACATGGATGTCAGACCCCGCCCCAGGCCACGCGGCAATGCGCACGTCAGGCAAGTTGCCTGACAAAACCTTCACCCGCGCTGAAACCCGCAGATACATGCCCGGAATGATCGGCGTCTGCCCCATGTAGCGCACCTTGGTGGTGCTATCGATCTTCAGGATTTCCAGGCAATCGCCGAAATCACTGTCAGCCGCCACAATGGCCGCGTTGGGCGCGGTGGCCCATGTATCGCTGCCGGGCCGGCCATCCTGCCGGGACCATACGCTCAAGTCGTCAGCGAGCGGCGGCGGCATCAGGATTAGGCCGTCTGTGATCACCTGGTTCATATCATACCCCTTTTCCGCACGAGGCCATACACCCGTTAAGGGGCCCCGCGTCATCCATCGACCGGAACAGGGGCAACCGAGGCGCCCTGAACGGTCACCTCGGTTGTTTTGCAATGTCTGAAAACGTCCGGGAGCAGCCGACTGGGACGGCCAATCACCCGGATTGCATCGCCATGTTTACGACACAGAGGTTAAGCGGCGATTAACGAAAACCGGACAATTCCTGCGCAACCGTCTTCCACTTGCTGAAAATATCCACCTTTTGGGTCATTAGGGGAAACGCACCCGGGGCCAAAGCCCCTCCTCCATCTTCCCCAGACGTCGGGATAACAACTTGGCACCGCGGGCCGAGGGAGCGCGAAGCGCGACCGAGGCCCGCCCCCGGCGACACCGTCAGGCGGCGCAAATTCTCAACACGAACCAACGCCGACAGGCAGCGCAGGTACAAGAAGTTTCAGCCCAAAAGCTTGCCGGCCAATCCATCTTCGATCAATTGCACCGTCTCCGGCAAACCATAAAGCGCAATGAAGCCGCCAAAACGCGGGCCCTGGGACGCGCCGAGACAGACTTCATACAACGCCTTGAACCAATCGCGTAGCGGCTCGAAATTATGCTCCTTGCCGACGGCGAAGACGATGGTTTGCAGGGCCTCGTCTTCCAACGGCCCATCAAAGACCCGCAAACGCGCCACCAGATCTTCCATCGCCGCCCGCTCCTTGTCATCCGCGGCCCGAAACACCCGTGTCGGCTTCACAAAGTCATTGTAGTAGCGCACCGCAAAACCCGCCGCCTGATCAAGATCAGGGTGGGTTTGCGCACTCGCGTCAGGTGCGTAGCGGCGGATAAAGCCCCAGAGCGCCTCTTTGTCCTCCGCTGACGCGACCGACGCCAGGTTCAGCAACATCGCGAAGCTGACGATCATGCTCGAC
>JAESTV010000262.1 GCA_016763475.1 Roseicyclus sp. | reverse complement strand
TCTCCATGGCGGGTAATGCGGCCATCGGCATGGCATCTTCGACCGGCATTTCAGCACCCGGCGGCATCTCATCAGCCATGGGAACCATGTCTGGCCCCATCCCCGTGCCCATAGCGCCCGTATCCATCGCGCCCGTGTCCATCACATCCGAGTCCGACCCGCCCATATCCATCGCGCCCATGTCCATCGCACCCATGTCCATCGCCGGGCGGCCCAGAAGGTCCAGACCCATGCCGGTGCTCATCTGGTACAAGGCCACCCACGCCATCAGGATGGTGGAAAAGAACAGCAGCCACAGGGCCGATTTGACAGTGTGGGTCATGGGCGCCCTCCCCAAGGCTCAAACGGACAGACGATTCCTCTTGCCGATTGTGATGTCAGACATTTAAATGTCTGACAAATGAAAATCGACCCGAACAGCAAAGCTGATCTCTCGGCGCAAATTGCCGGCGCAATCCGGGATGCGATCATCTCGGGGGCGCTGATCATGGATTCGCGCCTGCCGTCCGAGGCGGAACTGGCGGAAAACTTTGCCGTTTCCCGCCCCACCGTTCGGGAGGCTTTGAAACGGTTGGCGGCGCAATCCCTGATCCGCACCCAGCGTGGGGCCTTTGGCGGCGCGTTTGTGAACCGGCTGTCTTATGAGGAAGCCTATAATCATCACATCACCACATCGACGTTGCTGCTTGGGATGAACGGGGTCAGCTTTGATACCGCGTGTGAAGCACGTTTTGCGTTGGAGCGGGCCTGCGCTGTCCTGTCAGCTGAACGCCGCACACCGGATCATCTGGCCACCATGCGGGTCGAGACCCTGCGCCAAGCGCAGCCGGGATTGTCCGATGAGGCGTTTTGCGCCTCAGACGTGGCATTTCACCGGGCGCTGGTGGATGGTGCGGACAATCCGGTCCTGTCCTATCAGCTGGCGGGTGCGGTTGAGGCGATGCAGCCGTTGATGAATATGATCACCTTTACGGCGCGCTCACGCAAAGAGATTGTACGCCTGCACACGTGTATCGCAGATGCGTCAG
Organism: Roseicyclus sp.; assembly: GCA_016763475.1. GTDB lineage: Bacteria > Pseudomonadota > Alphaproteobacteria > Rhodobacterales > Rhodobacteraceae > Gymnodinialimonas. Next base: position 5,455 of record JAESTV010000262.1, on the reverse strand, counting down.
AAGCGCGAAACAGCGCGGCGGTGGCCGAAGCGCTGACCGAGCTTGAGACCTACACCAAAATGTTGGCGCAATCGGTCTTTGCCGCAAAGGCGCAGGCGGCAATCGCCGATGGTGTCGCGCCTTGAGCGTTGGAGCCGCCAACTGCGGGTGCCTGCCAAAATCACTGGACGCGTCCCTGCCCCGGCCCTAATATCCGCGCCAGTCTGACACCAAAATCCGCCAACAGGGGCTCATACAAAATGACCAAACTTCTTCTTCTCGGCTCTGCGGCAACGCTGGCCCTTGCACTGCCCGCATCCGCGCAGAATCTGACCGTCTTCGACTATTCCGGGTTTGAAGATCCCAGCTTCCACCAGCCCTATATCGAAACCCACGGCACGGCGCCTGAGTTCGTGTTTTTTGGCGATGAGGATGAGGCGTTTCAGCGTCTTCTGGCAGGGTTTCAATCCGACGTGACACATATCTGCGCCGGGTCGGTGCCCCGTTGGCAAGCATCTGGCATCATTCAGCCGTGGGACACCGACCAAATCACGGCGTTTGAGACCCTGAACGCCGATCTTGTGGGGCAAGACGTGCTGGCCGGGTCGCAGGAGTTGTTTTTCCTGCCCACAGATTATGGCTCCACCGCGTTGGCGTATAATACCGAAGAGCTGACGGCTGACGATGTCGCCAGCCTTGAGATATTCAACAACCCGGCCTTTGCGGGCCGCCTGTCGATCCCCGACAACGTCGATGACGCCTATGCGCTGGCTTATCTGGCCACCGGTGTCACGGATTGGGCCGATGTGACAGATGAGCAGTTTGAGGCCGCAACCGCGTGGCTGCGGGGTATCCACGCCAACCTGCGCACCTATTGGACCGACCCGGCCGAGATCAGCCAGCTGATGGGGTCAGGCGAGATTCTGGCCGCCTGGGTTTGGAACGAGGTGCCTGTTGCCATGGCCGAGGAAGGCTTCCCGATCGGATACGCACGCAACACCGCCGAGGGCACATCGGTGTGGCTCTGCGGTTATGTGAACATGCTTGAGGGCACAGCGGACGAAGCGCTGGCCTATGATTATGTGAATGCTCTCCTTTCTGATGTGTCGGCGGGTCCGCTTTTGGACAACGGCTTTGGCTCTGCCAATGATGTCGCCCTGCAAGCCTTGGGTGCTGAGGCGATGGAAGCTGCGGGCCTGGGTGAGGTGACAGTGCCGGTTCTGGCGCAATTGCCGATCTCCAATGATCAGCGCGAACGTCAGGCGGAAGCGTTTGAACGGATCAAGGCAGGCTTCTAAGCCGCTGAATTCAGTGCAATCAAGGCGCGCGCCGGATATTTCGGCGCGCGTTTCTTTTGCGATACTGATGGCGGAACGGTTCCCGTCGTCACAGCGCCACAGGCGCGGGTTGCGCCCGCAGCCAGTCCTCTTGTTCAACGTTTTCAACGGCTTCCGGGAAATGTTGCCGAACCAAAGTGATGGCATCATCCGCCGCCAGCCCCGCCTCAATCAGCGACCACGCAGCCATCAGGCCGCTGCGCCCGGCCCCGTGTCGGCAACTGAAGGCCAGGGTACCGCCCTGTTGGAGCAGCGCGTCCCGCGTGGCACGATCCTGCCGCCACCGCCGCGCTAAAGCCTCAGAGGGCACGGAATAATCTACCACCGGATGATAGCTGAGGTTGATGCCAACCTCTGCCGCAGTGCTGTCCAGCAACCCAAACCCCACATCAGCCAACTCATCACGCTCGACCAGCACAACCAGGTGCCGCGCGCCATGGCAATACAGCCCGGTCAGGGTTTCTCGGCAATGATCAGGGGTGAACATTGCTGATCCATCCAACCCAGTCTCCAACCCCGGAAAACCCGTCATCGCCAAATTCCCCCCCAGCGGATGCGGGATCACAGCCCGGATTGAACCGGGATAGGTGTTGGCGTCAGCGGCACTCAGAGCGGCGGCACTCAGAGCGGCGGCACTCAGGGCGGCAGAGCGAAATTTCTGGTCCATCGCGCGGGCTTTCCGTGGAAGGTCGATACCGATATACTTATCCAATTGTTATGATGAACGAAACGTCCGACTGGACCTGCGCTCAGGTGTCGGCACCGTGGTTTCACCCCTTGGGTTTGAGCGATGGCCATTGACGGATATTGACGGGCGCTTGCGCGACGTGAGGGAGCGTGTGGCCGAGAACAACCGCATCGGCACTGTCCGCGCACGTCCCGATCCGCACCATTTCAATCCGGTCAAGGCTTGAAACCAGACCCGCGCATCCGTATGTCTAAGGGGTCTCTTCGGGGACTATGGACATAAACGCGCTCGCAATAAGCGGATCGGACCCGGGGGCGGTACCCGGCGACTCCACCACCAACTCCCTCATTTGGGGACAGATGGGGTCGAAATAGGATCGACGAACGTCTAAAGGGGTTAGCTTTGTTTCGGTGAGTTACCACCGTTATCGGTACAAATCGTACAGTTGCAAATGACAACCGTGCTCCGGCAATGGCTTTGGCAGCGTAAGCTGCTTAAGTCGCCGAACTTAAGTCCTTGCGCCTAGCAGTGTAAGGCGGGGCCCGCCGGAGCCTGGCAACAGAATCCGGCACCTTCACCCCACCTGAGTCCCACGCCTGCACCCCACCTGCTCACCACCTGTGCCGCGCCGTTGATCCGGGTGCCATCCCGACGTGGTGCCATCCCGCCCGATCGCCCCTGAACCCGCACCCGAAAATGCTCCGCCAGCCGTCTGGCCGCGTTAGTCAGAGGTTGGGTTTCGCCTGTAACTGCGCTGCGGTCTGGCACCTCGATACGGCGCAACATGGTGGCCCCGCGCCAAAGCGGGGCGTTTTTCGGGATAGGAGCCGCCCTTGGCCCCTGGCTGGTCTTGGCCAACCTGCTGACTTCGTGACACCCCCTTTTTGACACCCAATCCGTGACACCCATTTAGTGGCTCTGCGCGCCGGTCTAGCGTTTTCATCCGCTGGCGAATCCAATAGGGTAAGATTGTCTGCCACAAACCCACGGCCCGCCTGACATGACCGACACCACACCAACAATCCCCTATGGTCGCCTCATGCACGAGGCCGTGTGTGGCGTGATTGGCCAAGTGTTGCGGAATGTCGCCCGCGACGGCCTGCCCGGAGAGCACCACTTTTTCATCACCTTCGACACCCGCCACGAAGGGGTGGAACTGGCTGATTGGCTGCGTGAACGTTACCCCGAAGAGATGATGATTGTGATCCAGAACTGGTATGACAATCTGGTGGTCAAGCCCGACGGCTTTGCGATCACGCTGAATTTTGGAGACGCGCCGGAACGTCTGTGTATCCCCTTCGACTCGATCCTGACCTTTGTGGACCCCTCCGTCGAATTTGGCTGGCGTTTTGAGCGCACCGATGACCCCGATGACCCATCACCCAGTGATGACCCGCCTTCCCCGCCGCCGTCCCCGGATGATACCATCGATGGCGCCTCCTCCCAGGACGCCGAGGTTGTCAGCCTCGACACCTTCCGGCGCAATCACTGATCCTCCCCAGATATCAAGAAAGCGCCGCCCATGGCATCCAGTGACTTCGCGCTCTTCATGGGGCAGCTGTTTCGAAAACCACACCAGGTCGTTGCCCTTGCACCGTCATCCGCAGGGCTATGTGCTGAAATGGTGGCTGAGTTGGACCCGGACGGCGGCCCGGTGATTGAGCTTGGCGCGGGCACCGGCAACATCACCCGTGCCATCCTCGATGCCGGGATCGCACCGGAAAATTGCCATTCCATCGAGATGAACCCCGAGTTCTGCGACCATCTGCGTGACCGTTTTCCCGGCCTGAACGTCTATCAGATGAGTGCCGGTGAGTGCGGGGATCTGCCGGTGGAGAACGTACAGGCCATCATCTCTGGCCTGCCGCTCCTGTCGATGCCGACGCAGCTACAGCGCGATATCCTCACCGGGTTCACCCAAAAGGTCGCGCCGGGTGGGCAATATGTGCAATTCACCTACGGCCCCAAGCCGTCTGTCACCAAAGCCGTGCGCGATGAGCTAAACCTCAGTTGGCGCCGGAGCGGCAAGATCTGGTGGAACATGCCCCCTGCCCGCGTGTATCGTTTTTCCCACGGAGAACACGTGTAAGCTGTCATATTGCCTGTGACGTGGGTCGAGGCTAGACGGCATACAACAGCATACCGGAGAGATTTCATGACTGCGACCCGTACCGAGACCGACAGCTTTGGCCCGTTAGAGGTTCCGACCGACAAATATTGGGGGGCGCAGACCCAACGCTCGATCCTGAACTTTCCGATTGGCTGGGAAAAGCAGCCCATTGCCATTGTGCGTGCGCTTGGCGTTGTCAAACGCGCCTGCGCAGAGGCCAACATTGCCCGCGGCAAGCTGGACGGGATTGGGGATGCCGTGATCGAAGCGGCGCAAGAGGTCATCGACGGCAAGCTGGATGACAACTTCCCGCTGGTGGTGTGGCAAACCGGGTCCGGCACCCAATCGAACATGAACGCCAATGAGGTCATCGCCAATCGCGCGATTGAGATCCTGGGCGGTGTGATCGGCTCCAAAACCCCGGTACACCCCAACGATCATTGCAACATGGGCCAATCCTCAAACGATACATTCCCGACCGCGATGCACATCGCCACTGCAATGACGGCGCGGGATGTGACCTTGCCCGGCCTGCGCAAGCTGCATGGCGCGCTGGAGGCGAAAGTTGCGGCCTGGGGTGACATCATCAAGATCGGCCGCACCCACACAATGGATGCAACCCCGCTTACGCTGGCACAGGAGTTTGGTGGCTACGCCCATCAGGTTGCCAAAAGCATTGAACGGGTTGAGGCCGCGCTGGGTGATATTTATGAGCTGGCCCAAGGGGGCACCGCTGTGGGCACCGGCCTGAACACTCCCCATGGATGGGGTGAAGAGGTTGCGGCCAACATGGCGCGGATCACGGGCTTGCCGTTTGTGACCGCTCCCAACAAGTTTGAGGCCCTCGCGGCCCACGACGCCATGGTGCACATGTCCGGCGCCCTGAAAACTGCCGCCGCCAGCCTGTTCAAGATCGCCAACGATATCCGCCTTCTCGGCTCTGGCCCGCGCTGTGGTCTGGGCGAGTTGATCTTGCCCGAGAATGAACCCGGAAGCTCGATCATGCCCGGCAAAGTGAACCCAACCCAATGTGAGGCCCTGACCCAGGTCTGTGCCCATGTCATCGGCAACGACGCCGCCGTGGGTTTCGCCGGATCACAGGGCCATTTTGTGTTGAACGTCTATAAGCCGATGATGGCCTACAACGTGCTCCAGTCGATGCAATTGATCGGTGATGCCTGCGCCACATTCACCGACAATTGTGTGGTCGGGATTGAAGCGAATACGGCGCGAATCGAGAAGATCATGAACGAGTCACTTATGCTGGTCACCGCGCTTGCGCCCACCATCGGCTACGACAACGCCACCAAAGTCGCAAAGACGGCCCACAAGAATGGCACC
>JAESTV010000261.1 GCA_016763475.1 Roseicyclus sp. | reverse complement strand
TCCAATTCATACGGGCCAGTTCACACGGGCTCACTTCACACGGGCCAGTTCACACGGATTCACTTCACACGGGGCCATTTAACCACAGGCCGGGGCAGGGTATACGGGCGGAATGACAACGGCTCACACAGAGCTTGGGGCGCTGGACGACGGGACACTGATGGTGCTTTTCGCCAAAGGTGATCCGGAGGCCGCGCGGCTGCTGAGTGAGCGGCTGTTGCCGCGCGCGTTCCGCCATGCCGCCCGTGTTCTGGGGGATCGCGCCGAAGCCGAAGACATAGCGCAGGAGGCGATGCTGCGCCTGTGGCGCGTGGCGGCGGATTGGCGCACGGATGGGGCGGCGAAGCCCTCGACGTGGTTACACAAGGTGGTGGCGAACCTCGCCATTGATCGGTTGCGCCGGTCTGGCCGCTCGGTTGAACTGGGGGATGATGATTTCGCCGATGACAGCCCCGGCGCAGAGGCGCGGATGCAGCAGGCGACACGGATGAATGCGCTGGATGCAGCCTTGGCAACCTTGCCGGAACGCCAGCGTCAGGCGGTGGTTTTGCGCCACATCGAGGGGGTGTCGAACCCTGAGATAGCAGAGGCGTTGGGTATCGGCGTGGAGGCGGTTGAGAGTTTGACCGCACGTGGCAAGCGAGCGCTGAAAGCCGCGCTGGTGGATCAAAAGGAGGCCCTGGGATATGGCGAATGAGCGTAAGGATGATCGCGACGACGTTGCCGCAGACATCGCCCTTGATGGGGTGTTTGCACAGGCCCGTGATGAGGCCCCCGACCCGGAGCTAATGGCGCGGGTGATGGCGGATGCGATGGACGTGCAATCGCAACTGGCCGCGCCGCCTGCGCCGGCCGCGCGCACTCCAGATGTTGGCTGGTTGGCGGCGCTGATTGGGTCCGTGGGCGGATGGAGCGCTGTCTCGGGGATCACGGCAGCGGGAGTGATGGGGCTGGCAGTTGGTCTGTATTCGCCTGACACGGTCGCGGATTGGCTGGAGAGTGATACGCTTCCGTTGGGGATCAGTGCCTATGATCTGACGCCGGACATGGGCGCATTGTGGACGGAGGACGGGGATGTCTGAGACCAAGAACACCGGCGGAGAGCCCCGGAATGCGCGCGGTTCTGGACGCGGTTCTGGGCCCCGAACTGGGCCCCGAACTGGGCCCCGAACTGGGCGCGGCGTAAAGATCGCCTTGGCGATCTCGCTGGCACTGAACCTGGCAATTGTCGGCCTGATTGGGGGCGCGGTTCTGGGGCGCGGCGGGCTGGATAATCAAAACGGGTCCCCGGCGCTGCGCTCCTTGGGGCTTGGGCCGTTTGTGATGGCGCTGTCCCATGGGGACCGCGTCGAATTGCGGGACCGGATCGCGGGGCGCAGTGCGCCGTTGAGAGAGGAACGCCGGGCCATTGGCCGGTCCCTTCGTGTGGTGCAGGAGGCGTTATTGGCTGATCCGTTTGATCGCGCCACCGCTGAGGCAGCTTTCGAGAGTTCCCGTGGGCGGGTTTTGTCGCTGCAAGAGGCGGGCCACACCGCCTTGCTGGATCAGATAGAGACAATGACCACGGCGGAACGCGTGGAATTGGCGGAGCAATTGACCCGTGCCATGGGCCGGCTCGGAAGGCGTAGGTAGGGGGAAATTCGGTTACGCGCCGGTGCGCACATCAGGCTGCGTTATGGCGCGCGCCCCGCGCAAGCGCGCACATCAGGCCGCGTTATGGCGCGCGCCCCGCGCAAGCGCGCACATCAGGCCGCGTCGACCCGGACCAGGCTGACCTGATCGCGCCCATGCGCCTTGGCGCCATAAAGCGCGGTATCGGCCTGATGAATCAACATCTCAGGCGTGACTGACAGGGATGAAAGATGCCCCGGCAGCGACAGGCCGACGCTGGCGGTCACTGTCACCGGGGCAGCGTTGCCACCGATGTCGAAACCGGCGCCGCCAACCGCATGGCGCAAACGTTCGGCGCAATCTGTCGCCCCCTCATGATCGGTGTCAGCGAGCACAACCAGAAACTCCTCCCCCCCGATGCGGGCCAGAAGGTCATTGCTGCGCAGCTGCGCGCGTAAGCGATGGGCGACCTGTTGCAGGACCTTGTCACCCGCCACATGGCCGTAGGTGTCATTGATGTTCTTGAAGAAATCCAGATCAATCATCATCACCGCCGGCCCACCACCCACATCGGCCATCATCTGCTCCATCCGGTGCAGCGCGTAGCGGCGGTTATAGAGGCCGGTCAGCGGATCGGTGATTGCGGCATCAAGCCCGGCACGTACTCCGGCGCGCATCCGGTCAATTTGCCGCTTGCGCTCAAGCTGGGCCGAGATCCGGATCGCAAGTTCCTTGGCATCAAAGGGATCGTGCAAAACGTCATTGGCCCCGAGATCCAGCGCAATTGCGGCACGTTCGGTGTCCCCCTCGGGCAAGATCATCACCGTCGCCGCGTGCCGGGTGCCGGGGCGCGAGCGCAGGTCTGACAGCAGGCGCAGACCCTCATTGCGTTGCGCCAGATCAACAGAGATCACAAAGACATCCGGGGCATCTCTGTCCTCGGATGTGGCTTCTGTAAGCGCGGTTTCACGGGGGATGATCCGCACCTCGCCGCCGATGCGATCGTCGATTGCAGCTTTCCACAACACCGCGCCTTTGGGGCCGGGCGCAACCAGCGCAATGCGTCCGGGGTGGACCTTGCCCTCAAACCCCACGGCGGGCTCGGCGAAGCCAAAGGCCGAAACGGTATCGTTGCGCCCTCGCAACTCGCGCACAGAATCACTGGCCCGCAGCAGCGAGCGGACCCGCGCCAACAACGTGACTTCTTCTACAGGTTTGGTCAGGAAATCGTCGGCCCCTGCCTCCAGCCCTTCCATCTTTGAGCCGCGATCCGTCAGGGCGGTGATCAGCACAACCGGGATATCGGCGGTTGCGGGATCAGCTTTAAGCGCGCGGCACACGTCCAGCCCGCTCATATCAGGCATCATGACATCCAACAAAATAAGGTCCGGCATCGTGTCGCGGGCCGCTTTGAGCGCATCAGCTCCATTCTCGGCCTGGTCCACAGCATAGCAGGCAGCAGCGAGCTTCACTTTCATGACAATGCGGTTGGTCGCAACATCGTCAACGACAAGAATACGCCCCGCCATGTACACCTCACCTCTTCAACTACTATCGGTAGTATAGACCTACCACTGTATCATAGGCAGAACCTGACCCCGAATAGTTAACAAACCCTTTAAGAAGAATTGGACTTATAAGGATGCAGCAAGATTTCGCCGAGGCAAAGGCGCTGGCGCTTCTGGCGTGGCTGGCCGGGCAAGAAGATATCCTGCCGGTTTTCATGGGCGCGACCGGCGTCAGTGAGGAGGATCTGCGCAAACGGGCAGGGGAGCCAGAATTCCTAGCCTCGGTGCTGGATTTCCTTTTGATCGACGATGCATTCGTTTTGCAAGGGGCCGAGGCCACGGGAATCGCGGCCCAGGACTTCGCCATGATCCGTGCCGCCCTTCCCGGTGGCGCATTGCCGAATTGGACCTGACGATGCCGAAACCGCAGATCAGGGGCATCGTGTTTGACAAGGACGGAGTGTTGTTCGATTTCCAGCGCACCTGGGGGGGGTGGGCACATCGGATAATTACAATGCTGTCGGATGGCGACAGGGCGCTGGCGCAGCGGTTGGCTGATGCGCTGGCCTATGACATGAGCACGCGCCGCTTCCGGCCAGAGAGTTTTGTGATAGCCGGTGCCGCCCATGAGGTATCCGGGGTTGTGGCCGCTCACTTGCCGGAGCGCAGTTTTGACGACGTACATGAGTTTCTAGACACGCAAGCCGCCGCAACACCTCTTGCCCCGGCAGTTCCCTTGCGCCCGGTCCTTTCAGATCTGCGCGCCCGTGGTTTGCGCCTTGGGGTGGCGACCAATGATACGGAATCTGCGGCGCGCGCCCAGTTGCAAGCGGTGGATGTGTTGGACCTCTTTGATATCGTGAACGGGTCTGACAGCGGTTATGGGGCCAAGCCTGACCCCGGCATGTGCCTGGCGTTTGCACAGGGCGCGGGTTTGTCGCCGGATGTTTTGGTGATGGTGGGTGACAGCACCCACGACATGTCCGCGGGCCGCGCGGCGGGGTTTGCCTGTGTTGCGGTGCTGACCGGTGTGGCCAGTGCAAAGGATCTGGCCCCCCATGCGGACGTTGTCCTGCCTGATATCGCAGCACTTGGGGACTGGCTCGACTCCCATTGATCGCGTTGATCGGGGGGATGGGTCAAATACGACGCAACGGAGTCGCTATCCGCCAAACCTTGCCCGGTGTGCCCGGGTGAGGGTTAGGCCAACGTCCGAACCCCTTGCGAAGGCCAAACCCCCATGACAGATGCCTCCCCCCCTCGCCGTAAACGCGCCGGCGGGCGTGCCGCAGGTGCCGCTCGGGCCTCCGCCCATGTGATCGACCAGTCGCCGTGGCGGCTGCCGAAAAACAACGACCGCCCGACTGAGCCGCTGGATGAAGAGGGTGTCCAGGCGTTACATCGTGGCGCGATGCGGATTTTGTCAGAGATCGGGATTGAATTCCTGAATGACGAAGCTGTGGGGTATCTGGCGGAGGCGGGCTGTAAGGTTGAGGGCCAGAACGTCTTCTTTGACGAGGATTTTGTGACCGAGATGGTCGCGCGCGCGCCTGCGAGCTATACTATCACCCCCCGCAACCCGGATCGCCAGTTGATCATGGGTGACGGTCATATGCTGTTTGGCAACGTGTCGTCCCCGCCCAATGTCTGGGATCTGGAGCGGGGCAAACGCCCCGGCGACATGGAAAGTTACGTCGAGTTCATCAAGCTGACCCAGTATTTCAACTGCATCCACTTTGCAGGCGGTTATCCGGTGGAGCCGATGGATGTCCATGCCAGCGTCCGCCATCTGGACTGCCTGTATGAGAAGCTGGTGCTGACCGATAAGGTGCCCCATGCGTATTCGCTGGGCCGCGAGCGTGTCGAAGATGTGATGGAGATGGTGCGGATCGCAGCGGGGCTGACCCACGAGGAGTTTGATGCCGCGCCGCGGATGTACACCAATATCAACTCGGTTTCCCCCCTGAAACATGACTTCCCGATGCTTGATGGTGCAATGCGGTTGGCGCGGCGGGGGCAGCCGGTGGTGGTGACGCCGTTTACCTTGGCAGGTGCAATGGCGCCGGTGACTCTGGCGGGTGCTGTGGCGTTGTCTTTGGCCGAGGGCCTGGCGGCGATTGCCTTGCTGCAATGGATCGCGCCGGGGTGTCCGGTGGCAATTGGAACGTTCACCTCCAACGTCGATATGAAATCCGGCGCGCCAGCGTTTGGGACCCCTGAATATATGCGGGCCACCCAGATGACCGGCCAGATGGCGCGGTATTACGGCCTGCCGATGCGGGCCTCGGGGGTGTGTGCGGCCAATGTTCCCGACGGGCAGGCTATGTGGGAGACGGCGAATTCGCTCTGGTCTGCCGTGCAATCAGGCGCAAATATGGTTTACCACGCCGCCGGTTGGCTTGAGGGCGGGCTGATTGCATCCCCTGAGAAATTTGTCATGGATTGTGAATTGATCCAGCAAATCCAACGGTACTTCGAGCCGCAGATGTTGGGTGTAACGGATGACGATCTGGCCTTTGACGCCATCAAGGAGGTTGGCCCCGGCGGCCATTTCTTTGGGTGTCAGCATACCCAGGAGCGGTATCAGGAGGCGTTTTACGGGCCGTTCCTGTCGGATTGGCGCAATTTTGAGGCCTGGCGTCTGGATGGCGCGGTGTGGACAGCGCAACGTGCCCACACCACCTACAAGGAGATCCTCGGGGAGTTTGAGGCACCACCTATGGACATCGCAATCAAGGACGAGTTGGCCGATTTTGTCGCCCGCCGCAAATCTGAGGGCGGCGCGCCAACCGATTTTTGAGCCTTTGGCGGTTTGGCCGGAAATGCGTTCAACGGTTGTTTACCTCTTTCCCCTAGCGTGGCGGTGACGCGAACTTGTGGGAAGAGGCCGCCAACCATGCACGGGATGATAAATCGCGCGCTTCAGGGGTTCCTGACGGAAACCTACGGGCCGGATGTTTGGGCAGAGGTGCGAACCCTCGCTGACTTTCGGTTCGAGGATTTCGAATCGATGCTTCAGTATGACGATGACCTGACGATGGCCTGCTTCAAGGCCGCAACCGAAGTGATGCACCAAAGCCCAACCGCGGTGTTGGAGGATCTGGGCACCTTCCTGATCACCCATCCCCCGTTGGACCCGCTGCGCCGCCTGCTGCGATTTGGCGGCGCAAGTTTCACCGAATTTGTGCTGTCGCTGGATGAACTGGCGGATCGCGGGCGTATGGCGATGCCGGATATCGAAATGCCCGAGATCACGGTGACCCAGGAAGATACCGCAAGCTTTCGATTGCGGGCGCGGTGGAAATTGCCGGGAATCGGGCCGATCCTGTTGGGCTCACTCCGTGCGATGGCGGATGATTACGGGGCGCTTGCGATCCTGAGCCTCGATGGGGTTGAAGATGGCGCCGAATGCCTGCGCATCGTGGTGCATGACACCCACCACGCCGAAGGTCGCAACTTTGTTTTGGCAGAGGCGTCCCGATGAACGTGCGCGCTGATATACCTGCGCCCGACCTGAGGTTACCCTCTGCCGTGTTGGACGTGATGATGCCGATGCATGTCTCCGTCGACGCCCAGGGGCGCATCCGCCATGCTGGCCCGACAATTGCCAAAATGTTGGGCGGTGATCCTGTGGGCGGTGATCGTGCGGCCGGTGTTTCTGTGGTTGGGCAGCCGTTGTTAGACGTGTTTGACTTGCGCCGCCCGGCAGGGATCGCAGATTTTGCGGGTTTGATGGCGCAGGCGGGCCTTCGCCTGTCATTGGCCCCCAGGACGGCGGCGCACTTGCCTTTGCGCGGGGTAATCCTGCCACTGCCTGACCGGGGCGGCGCGATACTGGACCTGTCGCTGGGGTTGTCATTTGCGCGCGCCGTGGCCGATTTCTCGCTGACGTTGCCGGATTTCTCACCCTGCGACCAGATAATCGAACTGCTCTATTTACACGAGGCGAATTCCTCTACCGCGCGGTTGTCGCGGCATCTGTCGGAACGGCTGCAAGCCGCCCACGCCTCCGCCCAACACCAGGCCCGCACCGATGCGCTGACCGGCCTTAGCAACCGGCGCGCCATGGACGACGAGTTGGAGCATCTTTTGACGGTCAGGAGGGATGATTTCACGCTGCTGCATCTGGACCTGGACCTGTTCAAAACCGTCAACGACACTTACGGCCATGCTGCGGGAGACGCAGTTTTGGTGGAAGTCGGGCACATTCTGGATCAGGAAATGCGGCGCAACGATTTCCCGGCGCGTGTGGGCGGCGATGAATTCCTCATTGTGCTGCGCCCCAGGCTTGAAACGGAGGTGGCCGGTGCCATCGCCACCCGCCTGATCAAACGTATCGAACAGCCGATCCGGTTTGAAAACCACATCTGTAAAATCTCGGCCAGCATCGGGATTGTATCAACAAAACACTATTCCAAACGCCCCTCGATTGAGCAGATGATGGCTGACGTAGACGCAGCGCTTTACCAGGCCAAGAACGGAGGACGTGGGCGGTTTGCAATCTTTGATGGCGGGGATCGGCGAGTGACGACATTACCCGGTGACATGGGCCAAAAGCCTGAGACCTGAAGCAGCGTTGTGGACCGGAGCCGTCATTGCACGTGGATGCGCAGGAGCGTCTGCATTCGATGCGGCCTGAGCCACACGGCAACATTGGCTTTGGTGAGTGTTGTGGTGGCGCGGTTGCAGGTCTTTGCGGGTGCCTTATACGGTTGAACGGGTATCATGCATTCGGAACGGGTAACGTGCATTCGGGCTGGCTTGCCACCGCCCTGATTTGCCACCGCCCTGACCCGTCCGACCCGTCTGACGCGCTTGACCCGCCTGACCGGCTTGACCCGCTTGACGCGCGCGCTCTCAGTCCTCAGTCTTGATCCGCGATCCGCGATCCGCGATCCGCGATCCGCGATCCGCGCAAACGCGGCACCGCGGTAGCGGACACGCGGTTGTATATCCCCCTGGTGACACGCCCCTGGTGACACGTGGTTTCCACCCACCAAGATCAACGGTTCTCCCGGATGACCGCACCCCTGAGCGTCACCTGACTGGCCTGATCTCCGGTTCCCCCTCAGCCCATACACCACCCACCACGCCCCACCAAATGGGTCTGGTTGCAAACTTTTACCGGCGATAACGACGTGGTGGGGCAGTTGTGATTTGGTTCTTGTGGGACAATCTGCGTAGGCTTTGGCTCCACGCCAACTCATCAGCAATGATCGGGGAGAGGTGTGCGATGCGGGGGAGCAAATGGCGGCTGACCTGATCTGGGCGGTACAGATATACCTTGGGCTAGGGGCCGTTGCGGCGCTTGGGTTCCTGGGTATCGGCCTCGACCGAATAGATGAAAATGCCCGTGGAGCATGGGTGTTTCGACCGTTCCTGATCCCCGGAATCCTGCTGATCTGGCCGCTTGTCTTGTTCCGCTGGTGGCAGTTGGAACGCGCCGATACGGAAGATACGGAAGGGCAAGGCCGGTTTCGCCCGCCGCTGCTATGGCAGCCACGTTTGGCGCTGCTGCTGGCCGTGGCGGTGCCGGTGATGATCCTGGGCGCGATGGTGTTGCGCCAGGACGGGCCAAACGAAGCGCCCGCACAGTTGATCGAGCCAGCGCAATGAGCGTCAAATACACCCCCGTCCAGTGGAACCCGAACAAATGGGTTTATGACGCGGTTTTGCTGGCGATTGTGGCAATCTACATCTCGGTTTTCCTGAGGCTTGGCGCGGCGGAGGCTGACGTTTCGCGCCCCATAGATGGTGCGGTCTTGCGGATGCGCGCCTTCGGCACCTGCGCATTTTTCATGTTGAGCGCGATCTTGTGCATCGGCCCTTTGGCACGGCTGGATGATCGGTTCTTGCCAATTCTCTACAACCGCCGCCACTTTGGCGTCCTGACGGCCATCGTTGCGTGGACCCACGCCACCTACGTCTACAATTGGTACTTCAACTTTTCGCAGATCAACCGGCTGGAGGCGTTGTTATCGTCCAACACCGCGTTTGGGCAAATCCTGGGATTCCCGATTGAGGCGCTGGGGGTTTTCGCCTTTGTCATCCTGCTGATCCTTGCGGCCACCAGTCATGATTTCTGGCTGTCGTTCCTTGGGGCACCGCTGTGGAAACGCCTGCATTTGTTGATCTATTTGGCCTATGGGGCGTTGGTTGCCCATGTGGCGCTGGGCTATTTGCAGGACACCGAAAACCCGACATTTGCGCTGTTGTTCAGCGCCGCCGCGTTGGGTGTGGTCGGGTTACATGTGGCGGCGTGGCAGGTGGGCCGGATGCGGTCCGCCAAAGGGGAGTGGGTTGCGGTGTGTGCGCCCGGCGACATCGCCGAGGGCCGCGCGCGGATTGTGCAGCTCGGGCCAAAAGAACGGGTTGCGATCTTCCGCTATGATGGCAACCGGTTTTCGGCGATTTCCAACGCCTGCGCCCACCAGAATGGCCCGCTGGGTGAGGGGCGGATTCTGGATGGCTGTGTGACCTGCCCGTGGCACGGGTTCCAATACCGCATGGCTGACGGCTGCGCGCCGGCGCCGTTCACCGAGAAGGTCCCGACCTATGATCTGCGGCTGGAGGATGGGCAACTGATGGTTCAGCGCCACGCCAACCCACCCGGCACAGCGGTAGACCCCCTGGCGGTTACCGGCATGGAGGCCACGCCATGAGCGCAAAACCAGACGATACCCCGTTTTTCATCGGCTGGGCGACACCTGATCGACGGTTGTGGCCCTTCCTGATTGCGGTGGCGGTGATGGCTTTTGTGGCCGCGTTTTCGGTCTCGTATCTGGTTGCCGCGACCCAGGATGATCCGGGCAATGGGGGGCGCATGGGGCCGGTGCAGGCTGTGGGTGTGCTGCAAACACAGCCGTATCCGGTGTTACATGTGTTGCAGAGCGAGCAACTGGCGGTTGGCACAACGGTGCTGCTGATGGGGCAGGGAAAAAACGGCGTGCAGGGGCGGGCCGACCCACTGGACGGGCAGATTGTGCGGGTCAACGGTGTCCGGCTGAACCGGGGTGAACTGAACGGCATCATTCTGCGCGGCGGCTCAAATGGCGTGATGGTTGCGGACGGTGAGGTTGAAGGTGCCATGCCCGTGACGGAAGATCTGGGCCGTTGGCGTTTGACCGGCGAAATTTGTGACGGCAATTGCCTTGCGGGTTCGATGCGCCCCGGAACCGGGCTGGCGCACCGAGCCTGCGCCAACTTGTGTATTCTGGGTGGTTTGCCGCCGGTATTTGTCGCCACCGACAGCGTCGGCGGCAGCGAGTTTTTCCTTGTGGCGGATGCTGATGGTGGCCCGATGCCGGATGAGATGCTGGACTACACCGCGCTTCTGATCGAGGCCGAAGGCCGGGTTGAGCGGCGCGGGGGGATGAATGTGTTCCTGATCGACGCGGCGAGCGTGGAGCTGGCGCGGTGATGGTCTGGAGCGCCCAGATTGTGCTGATGGCGGGCGCAGCGGCGCTGCCCTATTGGGCGTGGCTCGAGTTGAACGCCCTGCGCGGCACCGTGTTTTTCGAATATCGCTACGTGCTGTTGCTATGCGGCGCGATCCTCCTGTTCTCGGTGGCGCAAGCCGTGGCCGGCTGGATCACACGCGCCATTGAACCTGACGATACCTGACACCAAACCCCGAAACGGATGTCCCCATGGCCAAGATCAAAGTCGCAGATTTCAAGACCTTGCCGGACCGCACGCCAACCTACGCGCTGGTGGCGGATGTTGATCTGGTGGTGGTGCGCTGGGATGACGAGGTGAGTGTGTTCTACGGCCGCTGCCTGCATCGCGGGGCGCTGATGTCAGACGGGCATGTGCGTGGCAAGAACCTGATTTGCGGGGTCCATGATTGGGATTACCGGCTGGATTCCGGGGTTTCGGAATATGCCAACGAAGAGGTGTTGCCGAAGTTTGAATCCTGGGTCGAAGGGGGTGATATTCTTGTAGAAGAAGATGAGATTGCAGCTTGGGGCCATGCCAACCCGCAACCTTTCAACCGCAAATCTTACCTCGGGCTTTATGCCGACACGTCCCATGGCACCGAGGAGGAACCCTACGCTGGTCTGATCCAAAGCTACGCCAGGAGCGGCCTGAAGCGCACGGGCCACCATGGGCAGGTTGATGCCATGGGGGTGCCGCGTTCACAGCTGCCCGATTGGGACGATATCCAGATCCTGACGGCTCAACTGCACCGTGCCCCGATGTTGGAGGATGAGGCTGTCGGGACAGAGGTGGTGATCGGGCCGAACGCCCGAAAACCGCTGCGTTTGGATATCCCGCTGTTTGTGTCCGACATGTCATATGGCGCCTTGTCGGAACCGGCGAAGATCGCGTTGGCACGGGGGGCGGAACTGGCAGGAACCGGGATATGCTCCGGTGAAGGCGGCATGTTGCCGGAGGAGCAGGAGGCGAACTCGCGCTATTTCTATGAGCTGGCCTCAGGCCGGTTCGGGTTTGAGTGGGAGAAGCTGGCCAAGGTCCAGGCGTTCCATTTCAAGGGCGGGCAGGGGGCCAAGACCGGGACCGGCGGCCATTTGCCGGGCCATAAGGTGACCGGCAAGATCGCTGCGGTGCGTGGGCTACAGGAAGGGGAACCCGCGATTTCGCCGCCTCGGTTCCCGGATTGGACCGACCCCGCGCAGGTCAAGGAGTTTGCGGACGAGGTGCGCGACCGCACGGGCGGGATCCCGATCGGTTACAAGTTGTCGGCGCAGCATATCGAGAAAGACATCGACGCGGCGCTGGAGGTTGGGGTGGATTACATCATCCTTGACGGGCGGGGTGGCGGCACCGGTGCGGCACCAATCCTGTTCCGGGACAATATCAGCGTGCCAACGATTCCCGCACTGGCCCGTGCCCGGCGGCATCTGGATGAGACCCGGCCCGACGTGTCGTTGGTCATCACCGGGGGCCTGCGCAAACCGGCGGATTTCATCAAGGCGATGGCCTTGGGCGCGGATGCGATTGCGCTGTCGAACTCGGCGATGCAGGCGATTGGCTGCATCGCGATGCGCGCCTGTCATACCAACAATTGCCCGGTGGGCATCGCCAGCCAGAAGCCGCATTTGGTGAACCGTTTGGTGGTCGAAAAATCAGCGCGGCAATTGGCGAATTTCTTTGAGGCATCAACCGGGTTGATGCAGGTGATGGCGCGGGCCTGCGGCCACGATCACCTGTCGAAATTCAACCCCAACGACCTGACAACATGGAAACGGGACATGTCCGAGATCTCGGGTGTGGCTTTTGGAGGTGTGGCATGAGCGATCTGGACTGGATCAAAGTAGCGGATGTGACGGACCTGCCCGAGGGGCGGGTGAAGACGGTGACCGCGCGCAAGATTTCAATCTGTCTGTCCCATTACGATGGGCAATGGGCCGCGATGGACAACCGCTGCCCACACCAGGGTGGGCCTTTGGGGGAAGGCTCGATCGAACGTGGGGTGGAGGGGAAATGCTGGATCCGTTGCCCGTGGCACGGCTGGGATTTTGACCCGCTGACAGGTGCCCCTCCCGGTGGCCATGAGGATACCGGGCAGACGACTTACCCGGTTGAGATCCGCGACGGCGCGGTGATGGTTGGGCTTGCGGTGGAACCGCAACATGTGCGCACGGTGACGGACGCCATGGCCGAAACCATGGTAAACTGGGGCATCCAGAGCGTGTTCGGGATGGTCGGACACTCCAATCTGGGCCTTGCCGATGCAATCCGTCGGCGTGTGGCGGACGGTGAAATGCGCTTCTACGGCATCCGCCATGAGGGCGCTGCCGGGTTTGCGGCCTCCGCTTACGGCAAGTTGACCGGGCGGCCTGCGGCGTGCCTGACAATTGCGGGGCCGGGGGCGACCAACCTGCTGACCGGGATGTGGGACGCCAAGGTTGACCGCGCGCCGGTACTGGCGTTGACGGGGCAGGTCCAGACCCAGGTTTTTGGGCCGGGGGCGTTTCAGGACATTGATCTGGCGTCGGCTTTTCAAGCGGTCAGCCGGTTTTCGCAGCCGGTCCTGTCGACCTCAAAACATACGGAACTGGTATCGTTAGCGGTGAAAACCGCGCTGTTGGAACGTGACGTGGCGCATCTGGTGTTCCCCGATGATGTGCAGACTCTGCCAAGTGATGCACCCGCTGCCGTGCCTGATGGGCGCATGGGGGGCGCGGTGGTGAAGCCGTCAGACGCTGATGTAACGCGCGCGGTGACGATGATGAACGCCGCCAAACGCCCGATGATAATTGTCGGCCACGGTGCATGGGAAAGCCGCGATCAGATCATTGCGATGGCTGAGGTTTTGGGCGCGCCGGTTGTCACAACCTTCAAGGGCAAAGGCCTGATCCCCGACAGCCACCCCAATGCGGCGGGGGTTTTGGGCCGCTCCGGCACGCCAATTGCCAGCTGGTTCATGAACGAGGCGGACTTGCTGATTGTGCTGGGGGCCTCGTTCTCGAACCACACCGGGATCGAGGCATCCAAGCCGATAATCCAGGTGGATTTTGAGCGGATGCAGTTGGGTAAGTTTCACCCGGTTGAACTGCCGATCTGGGGTGAGATTGGCGCGTTTTGTGAAGCTGTTGGGCCTGTCGTGGGTAAATCTGCGGATGCGGTGGAGCAAATGCCGGAGTTGGCGGAACGTTGGCAGATCTGGCGTGATGAGAAGGTAGCGCGATTAACGGAGGAAGGCTCTCGCGGGGTCCATTCGGCGGCGGTTTTTGAGGCTCTGTCACGTGTCGCACCCGCTGATGCGATCATCGCCGTGGATGTCGGAAACAACACCTATTCTTTCGGGCGCTACTTTGAGACCAAGGGTCAGAGGGTGCTGATGTCGGGGTATCTCGGGTCCATCGGGTTCTCGCTGCCTGCTGCGTTGGGCGCATGGGCCGCGACGCAGGATATCGAAGACCTGAAGGGGCGAAAGGTGATCTCCATTTCGGGTGACGGCGGCTTCGGACAATACGCGATGGAGCTGACCACGGCGGTGAAATACGGCATGGATATCACCCATGTGCTGCTTCACAACAATGAGCTTGGAAAGATATCCAAGGAACAGCGCGCCGGGGATTGGGAGGTATGGGAGACCAATTTGGTCAACCCGTCCTTCGCCGCCTTCGCGCGGCTCTGCGGGGCACATGGGGCCAAGGTGACGGCAGGGGTGGATGTGGAGGCGGCCCTGATCGAGGCGCTTGCGGTGCCGGGGCCTGCATTGGTCGAGATCATGACCGATGTGGACCTTGTGTAGGGGCGAATTCCGGCGGGAAGGCAACTGATGGTTCTGCGGATGAGGTTTCACGGCTCTACAGCGTTTTGCGGTTTGTCTGAGGCCGTACATGCCCCTGACCGGCGAGCCAGTGGGTTGTGAAACAACCGCGCTCTTAGGCCAGGGTGGCTCAAATCAAACGCAAAGCGCTCCAACTCCACCGCAACGCAATCCGGGAAACTCCGGGGCGTTGCGTGCTGATGTGGAGGATGGCCTGAGGGATGGAGCCTGGAGCGGTTCCAAATAGTCTTGTAAGACAAACGATTTACAAGAAACTTGTGGCAGCCCGTAGGGGAATCGAACCCCTCTTTCCAGGTTGAAAACCTGGCGTCCTAACCGATAGACGAACGGGCCGCACTTGGCGGTGAGGTGGTATCTAGAAAAACCTAGCCGGGGGTTCAAGAGGATTCTTTCGTTTGGCCTCACTCAGCCCAGGCGGCGTCATCAAGGCGCAACTGGACGCGGGTGCGGCCTTGCCAGTGGTTCAGTTCGATTCGGCCCGCCACATGGACCGTGCGGCCGTTGTGGGCTTGCAGGGCATCGAGGCCCTGGCGCACCGCGTCGAAGCAGATTGCATCAAGCGTGACCGGGCCTCCGTCGCCGAGGGTCAGCTTCAGGTGGCTCTCACCGACGGGGCGTGTATGGCGGATGCGCAAGGCGGGCAGGGCGAACCGTGGGGCCGGGGCGCCGGCGCCGAAGGGGCCAGCGGCTTCGATCTTCTCGATCAGCTCAGGTGTTGCGGCGCCGGGCATCAATGTGCCGTCCAGGCGCAGATCAGTGGGGCCACCGATCCCCGCCCCTTGTGCGGCAAGTAGCTCCGACAATCGCGCCATCGCGGGGACCAGTTGCGCCCGTGACAGCGACAGGCCGGCCGCCATCTTGTGGCCGCCGCCTTTCTGGATCAGCCCCTCGGCCGCAAGCCGCTGGATCGAGGCGCCAAGGTCCACCCCCGCGATGGACCGGCCCGAGCCTTTGCCATCATCACCGTCAAACCCGATCACAATGGCAGGTCGGCGGGTGTGGTCCTTCAGGCGGGAGGCAACGATGCCCACAACGCCGGGGTGCCAGCCATCTTCTGCGGCCCAAACCAGCGGCGCGTCCAGCCCGCGATCCTCAGCCTGGGCCATGGCGGCTTCGCGCACGCGTATCTCTATCTCACGGCGGTCGGTGTTCAGGGTGTCAAGTTGGCGGGCCAGCGCCTCGGCCTCGGCCATGTTGTCGGTGGACAGGCATCGCGCCCCAAGGTCCGCTGCGCCGATGCGCCCTCCTGCGTTCACCCGTGGGCCGATGACAAAGCCAAGGTGGTATGACGTCGGCGCACGGTCGAGGCGGCCCACGTCAGACAACGCCACCAGACCGGGGCGGTGGCGCCGCGCCATAACCTTGAGGCCCTGCACCACCAGCGCGCGGTTCACCCCGATGAGCGGGGCCACATCCGCAACCGTGGCCAATGCGACAAGGTCCAGCAGGCCCATCAGGTCGGGGCCTTTGGTGCCGGAGGCGCGCAACCGTCGGTTGGCATCAACCAGCACAAGGAACACCACGCCAGCGGCACACAGGTGCCCGCTGGCGCCATCTTCGTCCTGCCGGTTGGGGTTCACCACGGCCACACACTCGGGCAACTCTGCGCTGGCCAGGTGGTGATCCAGAACCATCACATCCGCCCCTTTGGCGGCGGCAATCGGGCCGTGGCTGAGGGTGCCACAATCAACGCAGATGATCAGGTCGTGGTTGCGGGCCAGCGCAGCCATCGCGTCATCATTGGGGCCATAGCCTTCATCAATGCGATCCGGGATATAAAGCGTGGCTTTGCGGTTCAGCGCCCGCAGCCACCAGATCAGCAGGGCCGCCGAAGCCCCGCCGTCCACGTCATAGTCTGCGAAGATCGCAATACGCTCCCCGTCACGTGCGGCGCGCACCAGCCGCTCAGCCGCCGGTTCCATATCCTTCAGGGACATCGGGTCGGGCAGAAGGTCACGCAAAGCGGGAGACAGGAAGCTGGCGACCTCCTCGGGCATCACCCCGCGACGTGCCAGCACCGACGCAACCGCAGGCTCCAGATTGGCCCGTTGCATCAGGGTTTGGGTCAGACGTTCTGTCTCGTCTGACGGGCCGACCCAGCGGCGACCCGTCAGCGAGTTTTCGACGCCCAGATAACTCATGGTCCCTCGATCAGGATGGCTTGGGTGGTCATTGCGCGGGCAAACTCGCCGTGAAGGTGGCTGATTGCGGTGTCGTGGATCACTTGTGGGGCCAGCGGGGCCATAGCTTCGGCCCATTTGGTTGAGGCATTGGTCGCAAAGGAAGCGCAGGCATCATGGGCCAGGCGAACGGTGAAGCCGAGGTTCGCCGCCATTCGGGTGGTTGTTGAGACGCAATGGGGTGTGGTCAGGCCGCAGATCACCAGATCAGCGATCGACGATTGGGTCAGGTGCTGTTCCAATTGCGTGCCGATGAAGGCGGAATTGACCGATTTCTCGAAGATTGCCTCACCGTCGAAAGGCGTGACTTGCGGCTTGAAAGTGGACCCTGCGCCGGGGCCAAGGGGGCTGCCCGGCTCGGATGAGATATGGCGGATATGGCAGATAGGCGCCGAGGATTTGCGCCATGCCGCCAGCAGAAGGCCTGCGTTGTCCTCAGCGCCGGGATTGTTGCGGCTCCCCCATAGCGGGCTGTCAAAGCCCACCTGGATGTCGATCAGGATCAGCGCTGACGCCATATCAGGTGCGCGGGTTGCGGTAGCTCATCCGCCGGACCGACCCGGTTTTGGAGCGCATCAGGATGGTCTCGGTTGTCAAATGAGCGGGTTCCCGTTTGATCCCCGGAAGGATCGAGCCGTCGGTTACGCCAGTGGCGGCGAAGATCACGTCTGCGGTGACCATGTCGTCACGGGAATAGATCCGGTCCAGATCGGTGATGCCGGCTTTTGCGGCGCGGGCCTTTTCGTCATCGTTGCGGAAGGTCAGGCGGCCCCACATCTGCCCACCCATACACTTCAGCGCAGCCGCCGCCAGCACCCCCTCAGGCGCGCCGCCTGAACCCATGTACATGTCGATGCCGGTCTGCTCCGCCTCGGCACAGTGGATCACACCGGCGACGTCGCCATCGGTGATCAGCCGGATCGCCGCGCCGGTTTCGCGCAACTCGGCAATCATCCCCTCGTGGCGGGGGCGATCAAGGACACAGACGGTAATATCGGCGGTGGTGCATTGTTTGGCAGCGGCCAGAAGCCGCACACGTTCAGCGGGCGTTTGCTCAAGGCTGACGATGCCTTCGGGGAACCCCGGCCCAATCGCCAACTTATCCATATAGACATCAGGGGCGTGTAACATGGAGCCGCGCGGGCCCATGGCAATCACTGTCAGCGCGTTGGGCATATCTTTGGCAGTGAGTGTGGTGCCTTCCAGCGGATCAAGTGCAATGTCCACGTTAGGGCCAACGCCGGATCCGACTTCCTCACCGATAAACAGCATCGGCGCCTCGTCACGTTCCCCTTCGCCAATCACCACAACACCTTTGATGTCGAGTTTATTCAACTGCTCGCGCATGGCGTTTACGGCGGCTTGATCCGCAGCCTTCTCATCGCCGCGCCCGATCCAATGGGCGGAGGCAATTGCTGCCGCCTCGGACACACGGGCAAGGCCAAGGGAAAGGGTGCGGTCGTTGAAATCTGTTTTCGGCATTGTCTGTCCCTGCGCGATTGGAGCCTCGGTTTCTCCTGCCTTAGCGGGCAGGGCGGGGGGCGGCAAGACTGGGGGCGCTAACGTTGTTGTTCACAGGG
>JAESTV010000260.1 GCA_016763475.1 Roseicyclus sp. | reverse complement strand
GGGAGGATTGTTTTGGAAGCGGCGGCCCTACAGATCAGCGTAGACGTGTTTTTCCTTGGCGCCACCGGGATGGGTCACTGCGCCATACCGTGCCTCACCCACCAGTTGGGCGTATTTCCACAACGCGCCGGAGGCATAAATTGTCTCTCGTGGGCCAGCCCAGCTTTTGCGCCGCTCGGCCAGTTCGTCGTCGGTGAGGGCAACAGACAGCTCACCCGTGAGGGCGTTGATGGTGATCACGTCGCCATTTTGCAGCAGAGCAATAGGCCCGCCGGCGGCGGCCTCTGGCCCCACGTGGCCGACACAAAAGCCCCGTGTCGCGCCAGAGAACCGGCCATCGGTGATCAGCGCCACCTTCTTGCCCATACCCTGGCCAGACAGGGCAGCAGTTGTGGCCAACATCTCCCGCATACCGGGGCCACCTTTGGGGCCTTCATTGCGGATAACCAGAACTTCGCCCGGCTTGTATTCACGGGCCTTCACGGCCTCAAACGCATCTTCCTCACATTCAAATACCCGCGCCGGGCCAGAGAAGACCTGCTGTTCGTCGCTCATGCCTGCCACCTTCACAATGGCACCTTCGCGCGCAAGATTGCCGCGCAGGCCGACAACGCCGCCGGTGGCGGTGATCGGGTTGGCAACGGTGTGGATCACGCGGCCATCCGCGTCCCGTTCAATCCGGTCCAGCGCCTCACCCATGCTTTCGCCATTGGCGGTCATGCAATCTTCGTGCATCAGGCCGGCTTTGCGCAATTCCTTCATCACCACAGGCACGCCGCCAACCTCGTAGAGGTCTTTGGCCACAAACTGCCCGCCGGGTTTCATATCGACGAAATACGGGGTGTCCTTGAAGATGTCACAGACATCGAAGAGGTCAAATTCAATCCCGGCCTCGTGGGCGATTGCGGGCAGGTGCAGGCCCGCGTTGGTGGAGCCGCCGGTGCAAGCCACAATCCGTGCCGCGTTCTCCAGGGATTTGCGGGTCACGATATCACGGGCGCGGATGTTTTTCTCCAACAGGTTCATCACGGCCCGGCCAGCGGCCTCGCCGTATTCCTTGCGGCCCTCGTAAGGGGCGGGCATGCCGGAGGAGTTCATCAGCGCAAGGCCGATGGCCTCGGACACACACGCCATGGTGTTGGCGGTAAACTGGCCGCCACATGCACCGGCTGAGGGGCAAGCCACACGTTCCATAATTGCAAGCTCTGCATCACTCATCTCGCCGGACTGGTATTTGCCTACGGCCTCAAACATATCCTGAACCGTGATGTCTTTGCCCTTATGTTGGCCGGGCAGGATCGAGCCGCCATACATGAACACAGACGGCACGTTCAGGCGCACCATCGCCATCATCATGCCGGGCAGGGATTTGTCGCAACCCGCAAGGCCGACAAGCGCATCATAGCAATGGCCGCGCATCGTCAGCTCGACGGTGTCGGTGATTGCATCGCGGCTGGCCAGGGACGAGCGCATGCCCTCATGGCCCATCGCAAGGCCGTCGGTGACGGTGATTGTGGTGAATTCACGTGGGGTGCCGTGGGCCTCTTTGACGCCGGTTTTAACCGACTGCGCTTGCCAGTTCAGCGCGATGTTACACGGGGCGGCTTCGTTCCAGCAGGTCGCCACGCCAACAAACGGCTGGTCGATTTGCTCCTGGGTCAGGTCCATCGCATAGAAATACGACCGATGTGGTGCCCGTTCCGGGCCTTCGGTCACATGACGGCTTGGCAGTTTCGATTTGTCGATCCGGTTTCCTGGCATGGTACTCTCCCCAATTCATGTTGGACTGGAAATAGCCGGGCGCGCATTGGCGCGCAAGCGTGGGCCTTGCCGGACGCGCACAAGCGCGATTGAAGCCCCCGATACGCCCCGGTAGACTGCCACCAAACACCAAACATCAAACACCAAGGCGATCTGATGCAGTACCTCGCCCACGCCGAATTTGTGGCGCCCGCGCGCGCCCGGCCGCAGATCTGGCGGATCGCTTTGGGTCTGTTGCTGGTGCTTGCCATCTATGCCCTTGGAATTGTGATCATTTTCGGCATTATTTTTGTGTTGTCCGGTCCAGACGGCACCCAACGCTGGGTAACAGAGATGATTGAAGCGACCGGGCCAACCGGCACGCTTCTGGTGTTGGCCACGTTCATCGGCATGGCGATTGGCCCGATGATTGCCGTCGTCGCCCTGCATAAGCGCAGCATTGGCAGCCTTTTCGGCCCGCTGCCCCGTGTGGCCCGGCATTTTCTGGTGGCCACTGTCGTTTGTGCTGCGGCCTATGGGCTGTCGTTCCTGATACCCAGCGGCCTGAGGATCGAACCGGCCATGGAACGCGCCATGTGGCTGTCGTTTCTGCCGATGGCTCTTTTGGGTGTGTTTTTGCAGACCGGCGCGGAGGAGATCCTGTTTCGCGGCTATTTGCAGCAGCAATTGGCGGCGCGTTTCCGGTCGCCGCTCATGTGGATGGTGCTCCCCGCCCTGATCTTCGCGGCTTTGCACTACCAACCCGAAGTGACGGGGGACAACGTGTGGTATGTGGTTGCCGCGGCGGGCCTTTTTGGGCTGCTGGCGGCGGATTTGACGGCCAAAACCGGCTCTATCGGGGCGGCGTGGGGGTTTCATTTCGCCAATAACGTTGTGGCGATCCTGATTGTGGCACTGGACGGCCCGTTGTCGGGGCTGGCGCTTTACACGGCACCGCTGTCTGCCGCGTCCGAAGAAATCCGCCCGCTGATCTTCCTGGACATGGGAACAACCCTGGTGACCTGGATCCTGATCCGCCTGGCGGTCACCCGCATCTGACACCTCATGCGTTTGCAATTTCGCTCTGCGCACAATATCTCCGCAAAAGACCAAAGGATCGACCGTTGACCAAATGACGGACCCAAAGCCAAATTTCGGGATAACACGCCCATGAACTGGATCAACAACTACGTCCGCCCGCGGATCAACTCGATTTTCTCGCGCCGCGAGACGCCTGAGAATCTGTGGTCCAAGTGCGGCGAATGCGGCACCATGCTGTTCCACCGCGAGCTAACGGACAATCTGAACGTCTGCACCAATTGTGAACATCACATGGCGCTGACGCCACGTGCCCGGTTCGGGGCGCTGTTTGACAACGGTGTGTTCACCGAGATCGCGGTGCCCGAGCCGTCGATCGATCCGTTGAAATTCCGCGATCAGAAGAAATACCCTGACCGGATGAAAGCCGCACGCGCCCAGACGGCAGAGGCCGAGGCGATGCTGGTGGCGGAAGGTCAGATGGGGCGTACGCCGATTGTGGCCGCCGCACAGGATTTCAGCTTCATGGGCGGGTCCATGGGTATGTTTGTGGGCAACGCAATTATCGCGGCGGCTGAGCGCGCGGTGCAGATAAAGCGCCCGCTGATCCTGTTTTCGGCCGCTGGCGGCGCGCGGATGCAGGAAGGGATCCTGTCACTGATGCAGATGCCGCGCACCACAGTGGCGATCCAGATGCTGAAAGAGGCGAACCTGCCTTATATCGTTGTCCTGACCCACCCCACCACAGGGGGTGTCACGGCGTCCTACGCGATGTTGGGGGATGTCCATATCGCCGAACCCAACGCGCTGATTTGCTTTGCAGGCCCGCGGGTGATCGAACAGACGATCCGCGAAAAACTGCCTGATGGCTTCCAGCGCGCCGAATATTTGCTGGATCACGGGATGCTGGATCGGGTCACTCACCGCGCCAAATTGCGTGAGGAGTTGATTAGAATCACTCGGATGCTGATGGGGCTAAGCCCAGCCATTGCAGGTGATTTGCCTGCGCCGGACGCGGTTCCTGCCACAGAGACTGACGGGACAGTTGATGAGATCGCCGCCGATCAGCCTGATGGCGCTGAGGGGATGCCGGATTCCCCTGACGACGGCGCGCGTCGCTGAGCACACCCCGGTTTGGCATCTGCGCTAAAGTCTGACGTAAAGGCGATCCCCTGTGACCCCTGTGACCCAAGCCCGCTCTGACGCCCTTCTTGATCGGATGATGACGCTGCATCCCAAGATCATTGACCTGACCCTTGATCGGATGTGGCGTGTTCTGGGGGCGCTTGATCATCCCGAGTTGCGCGTCGCGCCAGTGATCCACATCGCTGGAACCAACGGCAAAGGCTCTACCCTGGCGATGATCCGCGCCGGGCTTGAGGGCGCAGGGCTGCGCACCCATGTCTACACATCCCCCCACCTCACGCGGTTCCATGAGCGTATCCGAGTGGCCGGTGAGTTGATCGACGAAGACATGCTGAGCGACACGTTGGATCATTGTCTTGCCGCCAACGGCCCGGACCCGATCACCTATTTTGAGATTACCACCGCCGCCGCGTTTGAAGCGTTTGCACGCACCCCTGCGGATTACACCCTGTTGGAGACCGGCCTTGGCGGACGGCTGGACGCCACCAATGTCATCGACACACCGGCGCTGAGTATCATCACCCCGGTTGATCTGGACCATCAGCAATTCCTTGGTGACACCCTGGAGGCAATTGCCGGTGAGAAGGCGGGGATCATCAAACATGGCGTGCCGGTGATTGTCGGCCCGCAAACCGATGCGGCGCTGGAGGTGATTGAGGCGAAGGCCGCAGGCCTTTGTGCGCCGGTGGTTGCCCACGGCCAACAGTGGCATGTCTGGGTTGAACGGGAGCGGTTGATATTTCAGGATGAAACCGGGTTGCTGGACCTGCCGCTGCCTGCGCTGGCCGGGCCGCACCAGATCCAGAACGCGGGGACCGCATTGGCGGCGCTACGGGCCTTGGGCAAGGGTGATTTTGACACCGCCATGACCCAGGCCACCTGGCCCGCGCGGATGCAACGCTTGCGCTCTGGTCCACTGGTGGAGGTCGCACCTGAGGCTGAGTTATGGCTCGATGGTGGCCACAACCCCCACGCCGCCCGCGCCATTGCGGCGACGTTGGAAACGCTGCGCAAGCGCCCGACCCATCTGATCTGCGGGATGCTGAACACCAAAGATGTGACGGGGTACATGGTGCCGCTGACGAAATGGGCCGAGAGCCTGACAGCGGTTTCGATCCCCGGCCAAACGGCAACGCTGAGTGCGGAAGAGACCGCAAAAGCCGCACATGCTTCTGGCTTTGAGGCTGGGACGGCTGAGTCGGTGGAAGCCGCTTTGGCACAGATTGTCCGAGCGGACCCTTTGGCGAGGGTATTGATTTGCGGGTCACTTTACCTGGCGGGTGAGATCCTGAAGACGAACGGCTAGGGGGTGGCGGCACCTGACGTGGTGCGCCGCCCATCCGCCCTGTCCCGCCCACCCCATCCGTTCCGCCTCACCTGTCCCGGCCCCGTCC
>JAESTV010000259.1 GCA_016763475.1 Roseicyclus sp. | reverse complement strand
GGGCCGGGGGGGGGCGGGTTGATGATACGCTCCGCGCGGGCCTCAGCCTCTTCGCAGCCATCCCCGGCGGCAGGCGGAGCCTGATCGCGGCAGTTGTCGTCACCCGCCGGGCAATTCAGGCGCACGTGGAAATGGTAATGGTGGCCCGCAGCCGGGCGAATGCGGTTCAGCCAGCTGCGATCACCTTCAACGTTGCGACACAGCCAGACCTTCACCCCAGTGGTCACAAATATCCGCGCGACGCGCGGGTCAGTGGCGGCAAGGCGCAACACTTCGGCATGTTCTGCGGTCCAGTTGTCAGATATCCAGGCACCGCGTTGGGTGCGCACCGAGATCGAAGACAACTCCTCCCGCTCCTGCCGACTCAGGCCAAGATCACGGGGCGGCAGCATCCAGATATCTGCATCCAACCCAACCTGATGGCTTGCATGACCCGTCAACATCGGCCCGCCGCGCGGCTGGCTCAAGTCGCCGATATAAAGCCCCTCCCACGAGGTATTCCGTGCAACTTGTGCGGACAGGCTCTGGACGTAGTCAATCAGCTCCGGATTGGCCCAATTGCGATTCCGGCTTAGGCGCATGGACTGCCAGGTGGGGCCACTTTCAGCCAATTGCTCGGATCCGGCGAGGCAGCCGTTGGAATAGAACCCGATGCTCTCACCCGAGCCATCGCTGCCGCTGGTCTGGGCACCAAAATACTGCCGCGCCTCGCTGCGCGATTGGGTGGCATCGAGCGGAGTTGAAGACCCACCCGAGCCACAGGCCGCCAAAAATAGCATGGCAAAGGGAAAAATGCGCTTCATTGCAAACTCTCCTGCGGGTCAACGGGGCCTTCGGCGTCAACCCAGAATAACAGCCCTAACCCAATTGCGAAAAGAAAAACCAACGGCAACATGCCAAGGCGCGCGTCGCCAAAGCTGGTGGTGGTGATATAGATCAGTCCCGGCCCAAGAAACGACGTGGCCTTGCCCGACAGCGCATAAAGCCCAAATGCCTCGGTGGGTTTGTTCGGGTTGGCGTGGCGCACCATCATGGTGCGTGACGACGCCTGCAACACGCCACCAGCGCCGCCAATCACCGCGCCGCAGATGAAGAATGCGATGTCAGGCAGGGTGGAGCCTTCGGCAAGGGGGATCCCCCAAATGCTCTCACGCGTCATGCCCAGGATGAACAGGCACACACCCATCAACACCAGGATCATCGCGATAATAACCGGCTTCGGTCCGATGCGGGCGTCAACAATCCCGCCGATCCAGGTGGTCACGGCAGATGTTGTCGCCGCGATGATCCCGAAAATTCCGACCTGAACAACCGGCCAGTTCAACACCAGCACCGCGTAAGTGCCGCCAAAGGCATAAAGCGCCACCAGCGCGTCGCGGTAGAACATCGAAGACCCAAGATAAGCGGCCAGGCTGACCTGCCGCGGCAGGCTGCGCAGCACGATGACAATGTCACCTATCGCCCGCCTGACACCGCCGGGCTTGCGGGCGCGCGGCGCCTCGCGCACCCAAAGCGCAAAGGGGATCATGAAAATGACGTACCACAACGCCATAAATGGCCCGACGATACGGGTGCCTTCGCGGGTGTCCGCATCCAGGCCAAACAGCGGCGACATGCCAAGGAGGGTTTGGCCGCCGTCCTGCTCCACAAACAGCAGCAACATGATGAACAATGCCGATACACCGCCCGCGTATCCCCATGCGTACCCCGAGCCTGAGATGCGGCCGATATCTTCCCTCGGCCCCAGTTCCGGCAGCAGTGAGTTGGTGAACACGGTGGTGAATTCCGCCCCGATCAACCCAATCCCGAAGGCAATCAGGGCGCCGGTCAGAAACGTGCCATCCGGCATCAGGAACCACAGGCCCGCCGCGCCGACGATGTAGAACATCGAAAACACCACAACCCACGGCATTCGTCGCCCGGCATTGTCAGCCAACGCACCCAGGACAGGCGCGCACAGCGCGATGATGATCCCGGTGATGGTTTGGCCCAGAGACCACAAGCCTTGCGCCTGTGCATCGGCGGCCTGCTCATCCAACCCTGTGCCCAGATAATACTCCGCAGCTACCGACGCAAAATAGGGGCCGAAGATAAACGTCAGGCCAAGGGTAAAATACGGCTGGCTTGCCCAATCAAACGCCCACCAACCCCAAATGCAGCGTTTGCCTTCAGGGGAGGTGGATTCTTAAGGCGGCAACGGGCGTCGGGAGGCAAATGCTTTCATAAAATGAACCTGCCCGCACTGGCCCGCGCTGTCTATGGCCAAGCGCAGTATCAGACCTCAGGGGGCCAGGGCCGTGTCCTGTCCGCCGCAGCCCAGCCGTTCACCCAGTCGGGTAATGGGGGGCTTTCACCCCCTACGCCGAGGGCGCGCGCCACGTCAGCAGTGGGCGCAAGGCGTCCGTTTTTTGTCACGCCGGTGCGCATGAGTGCGTGGTTGCAACAGGTGTCACCCCGCCACATCGCCTGTTCGAGGTAAAGGAACCGATCATCCCATCCCAGAAACCGGGTCCGCATCTCAAAGCGCTGGAACGTCGTGATCCGTGAGCGGTAGCGCACAGTTGATCCGGCAACAACCAACCCCCAACGTTCCCGTTTGAGGGTATCCCAAAGCCCAACCCGGATCGCCAATCCAAACCGTCCCAGATCAAACAACGTCAGGATCCGGCCGTTATTCATCTCGAGGAAAACGTCGATATCGACAGGCAGACATGTCATCGACACCGTATGGGTGTCGAACAGCTCCAAAGGCGCCTTCCGGCGTTCCTTGAGCATCAGGGCGGCAAATCTGAGGTATGGGTACATGGCCTTGATGTGGCGCGGCTGGGCATCGGGCGCAAGCGCGCCGTGGCGTCAAATATGAACGGGTGCTCAGAGATAAAACCACAGGTGCCCGTTCCACGCTTGCAGCCAAGGGCCCACACCCCTATTTGCTCCCCAACACTCCTGAACCCGGACGCCTGCCCATGACCTCTATTTTTCAAATCCTGATGCTCTTGATTGGCTTCGTGAAGTTCGTCGTGATCGCTCACATCATCATGAGCTGGCTGATCAATTTTGGCGTGTTGAACATGAGCCAGTCGTTTGTGGCGCAGATCTGGGATGGGCTGAACCGTCTGCTTCAGCCGATTTACGACCCTATCCGGCGGTTTCTGCCCAGCATGGGCGGGCTGGATCTGGCGCCGCTGGTGGTAATCCTGGCTCTGTATGCGTTTGAGATTGTCCTGCGCAACAACGTGGCGTTGTTCCTTTAATCCAGGAAATCCGCTAATTCAGGAAATCCGCGGCAAACGCCGCTTCCTGGCCCCAGATATCCAACACCCGCTGATCGCGGCCACAGGCGGTGCGATACAACTCATAGGCAACCGACTTCCGCCGTGGGCCGAAGCGGGTGATGATCAACTCGTCCGAGCGGTAGTAATCCTGATGATATTCTTCCGCCGGATAAAACGGCGCAGCGTCGCGGATCGGGGTCACAACACGTTCGCCGATTATACCCTCAGCCTCAAGAATCGCTCCCTGAGCAATGTCGCGCTCAAGGTCGTTTTCCACAAAAATTGCCGAAGAATAGCTGTGACCCCGGTCGCAGAACTGTCCGTTCGCATCCAGCGGATCAATTGACCGCAAGAACAGCCGCAGCAGGCCCGCATACGGCAGAATATCGGCGTCATAGGTGATTGCGACAACCTCCAGATGCCCGGTCCCGCCGCGCACAACCTCGCGGTAACTGGGGTTGGCACCTTCACCACCGGCAAAGCCGGAGACCGCCTCGATCACCCCCTCCACCCGCTCGAAATCACTCTCGACACACCAGAAGCACCCGCCTGCCACAACAGCGGTGCGGATGTCTTCGGCGTGGGCTTGACCATTGTGCAGGACCAGCGCCGTAAGGATGGCCATCGACAGGGTGAAAACCTTTATTGTGTCGCGGATTGGGTGTCTGGGCATGGGGGCCTCCGATCTGTTGGGCAAGGCTCACCCGAGGGGCGCTTGCATTGCAAGCCGCGTCGGTGTGATCTCACGGGGAAATGAACACAGGTGCGGGAGGTGCCGGGATGCGAATAGCGATGTGGTCGGGGCCGCGTAACCTGTCCTCAGCAATGATGTATGCCTTTGGCAACCGCACAGATTGTGACGCCTGGGATGAGCCGTTTTATGGGGCGTATCTGACGCAATCCGGGTTGGACCATCCGATGCAGGAGGTGATCCTTGCAGCCCAACCTGCGGGTGCAGTGGAGGTGATCGCGGGCCTTGCGAAACCGCCGTCCAGGCCGGTGCAATACTACAAGTTGATGAGCCACCACATGTTGCCCGGCTTCCCGCTGGACTGGGCGAAAGCCTGCACCAACGTCCACCTTCTGCGCCACCCTGCCCGCGTCATCGCCAGTTATGCCGCAAAACGGGATGTCATCACCCTCGACGATATCGGCTTTGCACAGGCCCAGCGCATCCATGCCGCCCTGCCCGGCCCGGTGATCGACAGCGCCGATATTCGCGCCGACCCGGAGGCAATGCTGCGCGCCTTGTGTGCCGCCATCAACCTGCCGTTTGACCCGGCCATGTTGTCCTGGCCCTCAGGCCCCAAATCCTTTGACGGCCCATGGGCACCCCATTGGTACGACGCGGTCCACCGCTCGACCGGATTCGCGGCGACTGAGGGGCCTTTACCCGAAGTCGCGGCACAACACCGCGCCGTTCTGGAGGCCGCCCTGCCGATTTATGAGACCATGCGCGCGGCGCGCCTTCGCCTATGAAACACCCTTGAGCGTACTGTCATGGAAACGTCTCTTGCAGCGCCCCGGCGCCTCTGCCAAATTGGGACATGGAAGCGAACACCCCCCTATTTCCCCCGTGGCAGGACGTCGCCAGCGACCTCGTAGCCACCGCCGCAGGCCGCGCGCCTGCTGATCTGGTCGTGCAAAACGCCCGTGTTGTCCTGGTCCAGACCCGTGAGGTGATGGACGGTTGGCAAGTGGCCATCCGCCATGGTCGCTTTGCCTATGTCGGCCCGGATGCCAGCCATTGCATCGGGCCTGACACCCAGGTCGAAGACCTGAACGGGAAGTACCTGATTCCCGGCCTGTGTGATGCACACATGCACATCGAGAGCGGTATGCTCACCCCCGCCGAGTTTGCCCGCGCCGTGATCCCCCACGGCACAACCTCGATGTTCACCGATCCCCACGAGATCGCCAATGTGTTCGGCCTGCGCGGGGTCCGCCTGATGCATGATGAGGCGTTGATGCAGCCGGTCAATATCTGGACCCAGATGCCGTCCTGCGCGCCCTCCGCGCCGGGGTTGGAGACAACCGGGTTTGAGATCGGCCCGGACGATGTGACCGAGGCGATGGATTGGCCCGGTATCATCGGGCTGGGTGAGATGATGAATTTCCCCGGCGTGGTGAATGGCTCGCAGCAGATGCTGGCCGAGATCGCGGCGACACAAGCGGCGGGCAAGACGGTTGGCGGGCATTATGCCTCCCCTGATCTGGGGCCGAATTTCCACGCCTATGCCGCCGGTGGTCCGGCTGATGACCACGAAGGCACGTCCGAGAATGACGCAATTGCGCGGATGCGGCAGGGGATGGCGTCGATGATCCGCCTCGGCTCGGCCTGGTACGATATCGAGAGCCAGATCACCGCAATCACCGAACGCGGCCTTGATCCGCGCAACATGATCATCTGCACCGATGATTGCTTCGCCAAGACCCTGGTGGAAGACGGCCACATGAACCGCGCCGTCCGCCATGCGATCGAGTGCGGTTGCGACCCGCTGATTGCGCTGCAAATGGCGACCATCAACACCGCCACCCATTTCGGGCTGGAACGGGATATTGGCCAGATTGCGCCGGGCCGCCGGGCCGACATGATCGTGACAAATGACCTGCGGGAGTTGCCCATCGAGGTGGTCTACGCCCGCGGTGTCCGGGTGGCACAATCGGGCACCTGCCTTGTCGAATGTCCACATATCAACTGGCCCGAAGATACCCGAACTTCGGTTAACCTCGGGCAACAGCTGAGCGGCAATGATTTTGAGATCCGCTCCGACAAATCCGAAGTCACTGCCAACGTCATCGGCGTTGTCGAAAACCAGGCCCCCACCAAGGCACTGACCGCCCGCCTGCCGGTGCGCAACGGCATCGTTGAACCCACCAAAGAAGAATCGGGCGGCATCGCCCAGATCGCGCTGGTTGAACGCCATCGCGGCACCGGCGGCGTCACCAACGCGTTTGTCTCGGGCTTTGGGTACGGCCCCGGCATGGCTTTGGCCTCTACCGTTGCCCACGACAGCCATCACATGATTGTTGTCGGCACCGATCGCGCGATGATGGCGAAGGCCGCCATGCGCCTCGGCGACGTCGGCGGCGGTGTCACAATCTGGAAAGACGGCGCCGAACTGGCGCTGGTGGAACTGCCGATTGCGGGGCTGATGTCGGACCGCCCGGCCACCGAAGTCGCCGCCAGGGTCACCGAGCTGATCGACGCGATGGTGGCTTGCGGCTGCACCCTCAACAACGCCTACATGCAGCATTCACTGCTGGCGCTGGTGGTGATCCCGGAACTGCGGATCTCGGACCTTGGCCTGGTGGATGTACGCACATTCCAGCTGACCGATGTGATTGTGCCATGAGCTTTGCGGACACCACCCCAGACACCCCAAACGTCATCACGCTGCGGCCTGAGGCATTTGATGAACATAGCGTTGAGGATCAATGAACACACACCCCATCACACGCGTACACTCACCCGATCAAGGTGAACCCCTTGCCTTCACCGACGCCGGCAAAGCCGTGGCACACCTGCAAACCCTCTATACGCAGGCCACCAGCTTTCTGTGTGAGCGGTTTTCGCAAGCCCTGACCTCCGGCGCGCCAGAGGCCACACGATACCGCGCCTTTTACCCGGAAATCCGCCTGCGGACCTCCACCTTTGCGGCCGTAGACAGCCGCCTCAGCTTCGGCCATGTGTCCGAGCCGGGAACCTATGCCACAACAATCACCTGCCCCGATCTGTTCGAGAATTACCTGACCCAACAGATCGGCCTGCTTCTGAAGAACCACAAAGTCAGCGTGTGGGTTGGCCCGTCGATGACACCGATGCCGGTGCATTTCGCCGTCGCAAGTGACAAATCCATCACCGTGCCACAGGAAGGCGCTGGCGCTTTCACCCTGCGTGACGTGTTTGATGTTCCCGATCTCGCCACCACCAACGACGACATCGTCAACGGCCTTGGCTTCACTTACGAGGACGGCGCGCAACCGCTGGCTCCGTTCACCGCCCAGCGCATCGACTATTCGCTTGCACGGCTCAACCACTATACCGCCACTGACCCGCACCATTTCCAGAACCATGTTCTGTTCACCAACTACCAGTTCTACGTTGATGAGTTTGAAGCCTATGCCCGCGCGAAGTTGTCCGATCCCGCAAGCGGCTATACCAGTTTTGTGGCCACCGGAAATATTGAGATCACCGATCCAAAGGCCCTGATCCCGGCACCACCCAAGATGCCGCAAATGCCGACCTACCACCTGAAACGCGCCGACGGCGGCGGGGTCACGTTGGTCAATATCGGCGTCGGCCCGTCCAACGCAAAAACCGCAACCGACCACATTGCCGTCCTGCGGCCCCATGCGTGGCTGATGGTTGGTCACTGCGCCGGCCTGCGCAATTCGCAACGGTTGGGGGATTTTGTCCTGGCCCACGCTTATCTGCGGGAAGACAAAGTACTGGACGACGACCTGCCGATCTGGGTGCCGGTGCCTGCACTGGCGGAAATCCAGATTGCGTTGGAACATGCCGTGGCTGGCGTGACCAAGCTTGAGGGCTTTGAGCTGAAACGCATCATGCGCACCGGCACCGTTGCCAGCTTCGACAACCGCAACTGGGAGTTGCGCGATCATCAGACCGGGCCGGTGCAACGCCTGTCCCAATCCCGCGCTGTGGCGCTGGATATGGAATCCGCCACAATTGCCGCCAACGGCTTCCGCTTCCGGGTGCCTTACGGGACCCTCCTGTGTGTGTCTGACAAGCCGCTGCACGGTGAACTGAAACTGCCCGGCATGGCGTCAGACTTCTACAAAGACCAGGTTTCACGGCATTTGCAGATCGGTATCCGGGCGATGGAGCACCTGCGGGATATGCCGCTGGAACGCCTTCACAGCCGGAAATTGCGCTCATTTCAGGAAACCGCCTTCCTGTGACGTAAGAAAAACCACCGTTTCCCTATATTTTCAGGGAAATCGGTGCGCGAAGCGTTGTGTGAGCCTACAATATTCGGCTAGTTTCGCGCCAACCGGCCCAAGGGCTCGGGGGATAGACAGCAGGAGAATAAACACATGGCAACGAAACCCATGACTAAAACACAACTTATCGCCGCACTGGCCTATGAGATGGGCACAGACAAGAAAGCCGCAGGCGCGGCACTGGATGCAGTGACCAGCGTAATCACCAAAGAGGTCGCCAACGGCGGCGCCGTGACCCTTCCCGGCATCGGCAAAGTCTACTGCCGCGAGCGGCCTGAGCGCATGGTGCGCAACCCCGCCACCGGCGAGCAGATCCAGAAAGAGGCCGACAAGCAGGTGAAAGTCACCATCGCCAAGGCTCTGAAAGACTCTGTTAACGGCTGACGCCACCGGCTGACGCCACCGGCAAAACACCGGGGCCAATTGCCCACGACGAATGAACATGAAAGGGTCGCGCCGTCAGGGTCGCGGCCCTTTTGCTTTGAGGGGCCTTTTGCGGTGACCAGAACAGGTATGGATTTCCGCGCGCTGGTGATGGGGCTGACCTTCGCCTTGATCTGGTCGTCCGCCTTCACCTCAGCCCGGATCATTGTAGATGCTGCGCCGCCGCTGTTCTCGCTTGCGGTGCGGTTCGCGATATCAGGTGCAATTGGCATCGCCATCGCTCTGGCCATAGGCCAAACCTTCCGCCTGACCCGCACCCAATGGCGCGCCGTCATCATCTTCGGCATCTGCCAAAACGCGATTTACCTGGGCCTGAACTTTGTGGCGATGCAAACGGTCGAGGCATCGCTGGCTGCAATCATCGCATCCACCATGCCGCTGCTGGTGGCCCTGACAAACTGGACCGCATTCCGCCAGCGCCTGCCAGTCATGGGAGTGCTTGGCCTGACTGCGGGCTTCGCAGGTGTGGCGCTGATCATGGCGCAACGTTTTGGCGGCGGCGCTGATCCTTACGGAATAGCCCTGTGCCTGATTGCGGCCTTTGCCCTGGCCGCCGCCACGCTGACCGTAAAAAGCGCGTCATCTGACGGCGGCAATCTGTTGATGATTGTGGGCTTGCAAATGATCGTGGGGGCGCTGGCGCTGCTCCCCCCCGCCTTGATGTTCGAGACGTTCGCCGTGGAATGGTCCACACCATTTGTCATTGCCTTCGTCTACACAACCCTGATGCCCGGCCTCGCCGCAACCCTGATCTGGTTCCTGCTGGTGGGCCGTATCGGGCCAACCCGCGCCGCAACCTACCACTTCCTCAACCCGGTCTTCGGGGTCGCAATCGCTTTTGTCCTGTTGTCGGAATCCCTCAGCTGGACCGATGCCCTTGGCGTCGCCATCATCGCGGGTGGAATTCTGGCGGTGCAGCGCTCTCGTATCAAAAGCTGAAGTCACCTCACAAAGCTTTCATGTGACTTGCGCCGCGCCCTGCGGCATCACGGCTTTCATGGAATTCCTTCTCGCCTATGCTGCTGGCCTGCTGACCCTGATTAACCCCTGCGTCTTGCCGGTGTTGCCCATCGTTCTGGCCGGGTCCCTGCAATCAAGCCGCTACGGCCCGCTGGCGCTGGCGGGTGGCATGGGGCTGGCCTTTGTTACCCTTGGCTTCGGTGTGATTGCAGCGGGCCATCTTATTGGCCTGCGCGAGGAAACCGTCTCCCAGGCGGGTGCGGTCATGATGATGCTCTTTGGCGCCGTCTTGATGATCCCGCAACTTTCGACCCGGTTTGCAACCGCCACCGCTGGTGTCGCGACACGTGCCGATGACGGGATGCGCGATATGTCAACTGACGGCTGGCAAGGCCAGTTCCTCGGTGGTCTGCTTCTGGGTGCGGTCTGGAGCCCCTGTGTCGGTCCCGTTCTTGGCTCTGCCATATCGCTGGCCTCTCAGGGGCAGGAGCTGGTGCGCGCGTTCTTCATCATGGTGGCCTTCTCCATTGGCATCGGCACCGTGATCCTGGTGCTTGGCTACGGCGCCCGCGCGGCGCTGCAAAAACGGATCGGCAGCTTGCGCCGGTTTGCCAACGCATCCCGCCCCTTCCTTGGCGCGGTCTTCTTCCTTGTCGGGCTGGCGATCTTCATGCGCTGGCACCTGATCGCCGAAATCTGGCTGCTCGATCACATGCCTATCTGGCTGCAAGACCTGTCCGTATCTCTCTGACCTCTAGGAGTCTCACCCAATGAACCGTCGCACCCTTATCCTGACCGCCGCCGCAATTGCGCTGGCACCCCTGACCGCCCTTGCCGAAATGATCAACTATACCCCCGGCACCGCTGAGGCAGCGATCGCGGACGGGGATACTGTGCTGGTTGATTTCGCCGCCACCTGGTGCTCCACCTGCCGCAGTCAGGAGCGCACGATCACCGCGCTGCGTGAGGCGAACCCCGCCTATGACGAGGCGATCACATTCTACCGGGTGGATTGGGATGACTACGGGCGCGGCAACCTCTCGACGTCCCTCAACGTTCCGCGACGCTCAACACTGATCCTGATTCGTGATGGTGCAGAGGTTGCCCGCATCGTTGCTGGCACAAGAGAGGCCGACATCCGCGCCCTTCTGGACGCCGGCCTATAGCCCTAACGCTGCGCGGCATCTTCGCCTTCGCCATCGCTGACAGTTGCCACAACGGTCAGATTGTCGAGGCTCCAACGGGCACCACCTTCAGCCTCCGACATCAGACGTAACACAAGGGTTTCGCCCGGCTCCGATACCTGAAGACGAATGTGGAATGTCGTGAAGTCGTCCGTTGGGCCGGGAAGAACCGCCTCCGGCAAGCGCGGGCTGACAACACTCCGGTTGGCAAAGATCCGCAAACCCCGCACGTCAGTGGCGTGAATATCTATCATCTCGGCACTGGTGCTTTCGGGTCCGGGTAGATGGATGCTCATTATCTCTTGCTCACCCAACGCGATGTGGAATTCGCCTTGCCCGACCCAGTCCCCGATCAGATGCAGATCAAACGCCAGATGCCCGATGAGGGCGTCTGAGGGCATCGCAAACGAGCGTTCGACAGCCTCGTCGGTGAATGGTCCCAGCACCGGGCCAAGGCCCGGCAATTGGTCACTGGTGGCGGCTGGGGTCCAACCGGTGGCGTCAAAGCTGAAATCCTGAAACGCCAGAAGAATATCTTCAGGCCCCAACGACCGCAGCCCGCGAACGCCCACGGTTGAATCGGGTTCAATTGACGTGCGGATCATCGTCCCAAGCAAGAACAACAGGGCAATGCAGGCAACGGCCAGCACCATCCAGTCAATTGTCAAAACACCGCGGGGCGGCTGACCAGTTTGAGCATTCTGCCCCATCAGACATCCAATTCATCAATCCCAGTGTTGCCTTAATTTTGCCAAAATGTGTCGGAAAAAAGGCGCGGATTGGACGGTTTTGCCGCATTGTTTTGCGGGCGGCATCAAAGCGTTGGAAACTCATGGATTAGGTGGGAAACCCCCTAAGGGTTAACGAGAGCTTACCCGATTTTGCCTCGGGTTTCCCCGACTTGGCCCCCGACTTGGCCCCTGTGAAGCAGCATGTGATCAAGCAGAACACAGGCCATCATCGCCTCTCCCACGGGTACGGCGCGAATTCCCACGCAGGGGTCGTGCCGCCCTTTGGTCACAATCTGGGTGGCTTCACCGGCCTTTGTGATGGTCGCACGAGGGGTCAGGATCGACGACGTTGGCTTCACCGCAAACCGCACCACCACATCCTGCCCGGTGGAAATTCCACCAAGGATGCCGCCCGCATGGTTCGAGGAATATTCAGGCCCGTTCGCGCCCATGTGGATCTCATCCGCGTTGGCGGACCCGGTCAGCGCCGCAACGGCCATGCCATCGCCAATCTCAACCCCCTTCACCGCATTGATCGACATCATCGCGGCGGCCAGATCAGTGTCGAGTTTGCCATAGATCGGCGCGCCAAGTCCGGTGGGCATCCCACTGGCGCGCAACTCAACCACCGCGCCCACGCTGTCACCGGACTTTCGCAAGGCATCCAGGTATTCGGCCCACTCTGATGCGGCCTGCGCGTCGGGTGCCCAGAACGGGTTCTGCGCCACCTGCGCCAGATCAAAGCGGTCGCGGTCAATCCGGTGCGGGCCCATCTGGACCATATACCCAGTGATCGCCAGCTCCGGGGCCATCTGCCCCAACACCGCCCGCGCCACACCACCAGCCGCAACCCGCGCCGCCGTTTCACGTGCCGAGGCCCGCCCGCCGCCGCGATAATCGCGGATCCCGTATTTCTGCCAATAGGTGATGTCGGCATGACCGGGGCGGAACTTCTCGACAATGTCGCCGTAGTCTTTCGAGCGCTGATCAGTGTTGCGGATCATCAGCTGGATCGGGGTTCCCGTCGATTGGCCCTCAAAGACGCCGGATAGAATCTCGACCTCATCAGCCTCACGGCGCTGGGTGGTGTACTTGTTCTGGCCGGGTTTGCGCCTGTCCAGCCACTGCTGGATTGCAGCCGCCTCAATTGCCACACCGGGTGGACAACCATCAACGGTTGCACCAAGGGCAGGCCCGTGGCTTTCGCCCCAGGTGGTGACGCGGAACAGATGGCCGAAAGAATTCATACTCATGACAAATGGGTTAGCCCCGTGCGCCGGTTTTGCCAAGTCGCTTGCCGACCCTTTGGCTCCACCCTATATGCAAATGTACCTCGGGGTGGCTTGTGGTCGTAAGACCGCTGGCTTGAGATGCGAAAGTGAACCCGTTGAACCTGAACCGGCTAATACCGGCGGAGGGAAGGTTTCGGGATCACGTTACAAAGGCCCGCGCTTCACTTCGCCCAACGCAATGGAGGAGTGAGCCATGAGACTCACAACACAGACCATCATCGCTGCGGGTTTGACCCTTATCGCCGGGGGCGCATCTGCGCAGACCCCGGTTTTGACGGTCTATACCTATGACAGCTTCACTGC
The DNA here is from genome assembly GCA_016763475.1 of Roseicyclus sp. GTDB lineage: Bacteria > Pseudomonadota > Alphaproteobacteria > Rhodobacterales > Rhodobacteraceae > Gymnodinialimonas. The sequence goes on along the minus strand of JAESTV010000259.1, from coordinate 11,434 downwards.
CGACTGGGGCCCCGGCCCCGGCATCGAACTGGCGTTCGAGGAGATCTGCGGGTGCGATCTGCAATTTATCAGCGCCGGCGACGGGGCGGCACTGCTGTCGCGGCTGCGTCTGGAAGGTGCCCGTTCGGAGGCGGATATCGTTCTTGGCCTCGACACCAACCTGACCGCCGCCGCTGTGGAGGCCGGATTGATGGCCGAACATGGCGGAGATATCGTCGGGCTGACGTTACCCGTGGACTGGGACGATTCACATTTTGTGCCGTTTGATTGGGGTTACTTCGCCTTCGTCCACCGCACCGACATGGAAGACGTGCCCAATAGCTTTGAGGCCCTCGCCGCCTCCGACGCGCAGATCATCATTCAGGATCCACGCTCCTCCACCCCCGGACTTGGCCTGTTGATGTGGGTGCGACACGTCTATGGCGATGACGCACCCGCAATCTGGGAAGGGCTGGCGGACAACATCGTCACCGTCACGCCGGGCTGGTCCGAGGCCTATGGCCTGTTCCTCGATGGCGAGGCGGATATGGTCCTCAGCTACACAACCTCTCCGGCTTATCACCTGATTGCCGAAGAAGACGATGGCTATGGCGCTGCCGCCTTTGAAGAAGGCCACTACCTGCAAATTGAAGTCGGCGGCATCCTCGCCACAGCCGACAACCCGGACCTTGCCCAGAGCTTTCTGGATTTCATGTTAAGCCCGGCGTTCCAGACAATCCTGCCGACCACCAACTGGATGTACCCCGCCGCATTGCCAACCGAGGATTTGCCTGAAGGGTTCGAGACCCTGACCCAACCCGCCTCCGCCCTGATCTACTCAGCAACAGAAGCCGCGGCGGTCCGTGATGCAGCATTGGCAACATGGCAAAACGCGCTCAGCCAATAACACCACTTCAAACGATCGGCGGGGCCTTTGTCGCGCTGGTCGTGTTGATCATTTTCGGCTCCCTTGGTGCCGTTATCCTTCATGCAGAAGGGGTCTCCGGCCTGCGCGCCAGTGACTGGGCCGCAATCCGCTTCACCTTGCTGCAAGCAATGCTGTCGGCGCTTGTGTCTTGCCTTGCGGCGATTCCCGTGGCCCGCGCGCTGGCCCGGCGTCGGTTTATCGGGCGGTCTGCCTACATCTCCCTGATGGGCGCGCCGTTTATCCTGCCGGTGATTGTCGCGGTTATGGGCCTTCTGGCAATTTTCGGGCGGGCGGGCTGGCTGAACGCAGCCCTTGAGGGCATTGGCCTTGGAACAATTGATATCTACGGTCTCTTTGGCGTTGTGCTGGCCCATGTGTTCCTGAACCTGCCGCTGGCCACCCGTTTGATCCTGCAAGCGTGGTTGTCACTTCCCGCTGAGCGCACCCGGCTGGCCCATTCCCTCAACTTTACCACCGCTGACATGCGGCGGCATTTTGAATGGCCCCTGCTGCGCGCAACCCTGCCGGGGGCGGCGCTGATCATCTTCCTGATCTGCACCACCAGCTTTGCCGTGGCCCTGATCCTTGGCGGTGGCCCCGGCGCCACAACGGTTGAGCTTGCGATCTATCAGGCGTTCCGCTTCGATTTTGATCTGGGCCGCGCCGCCCTTCTTGGCGTGATCCAGGTGGGTATCTGCATCAGCGCGGGCCTTTTGGCATGGCGCTTCGTCAGCGCTGCGGATTTTGGCGCCGGATTGGACCGGGCGGCAATGGCGTGGCCCGGCGACAATTGGTGGGTGCGGATCAACGATGGCGCCGCATTGATCTTTGCGGGCACCTTTTTGCTGTTGCCGCTTGGCGCGGTCACGGCGGATGGACTCACCTCGGTTATTGGTCTGCCATTGTCCACGTGGCAGGCGGCGCTGCGGTCCATTGTTCTGGCGCTGGCCTCCACGGCACTGGCCGTTGGGCTGGCACTGCCGATTGCGCTGCTGATAGCGGGCCACGCCGCCCGTGCGCGACTGGAGGGGGCCGGACTAAAGGGGGCGGGGCTGAAGGCGGCGGGGCTGGAGGCGGTGGGGCTATTGTCGATTGCCGTCTCACCGCTGGTGATCGGAACCGGGTTGTTCCTGATTGTGTTTCCGGTCGCCAACCCCGTCACCCTGTCATTGCCGATCACCGGGATGGTCAACGCATTGGTGGCGCTGCCGTTCCTGCTGCGCGCCCTGATCCCCGCCGCCGCGCAGGCCGAAGCCTCCCAGGGGCGCTTGGCGGATGCGTTGGGGATGACCGGCACCGCCCGCCTGCGCCACGCGATCCTGCCCCGCCTGCGACGCCCGTTAGGGTTCGGCGCCGGGCTGGCAGCGGCGTTTTCAATGGGTGACCTCGGCGTGATCGCGCTGTTCTCGGCTCAGGGGCAAGAAACCTTGCCGCTGGAAATGTATCGCCTGTTCGGCTCTTACCGCACCACTGATGCCCAGGGCGCGGCAGTGCTGTTGATGGGACTGTCGTTGGGACTGTTCTGGATGTTTGACCGAGGAGGGCGGGTGAATGCTGCAACTTGATGGTGTGCGCCTGTCCCGTGGCAATTTCACCCTACGGGCTGACCTGCAGTTTCCTAAAGGCGCACGGGTCGCCTTGATGGGGGCGTCGGGCAGTGGCAAATCGACGTTCCTGTCCTTGCTGGCGGGGTTCATCTGGCCTGACGCGGGCCGGGTTCAGATGGCCGGGCAAGACACCACACAGGCAAGGGCTGCGGATCGCCCCCTGTCGATCCTGTTTCAGGACGGCAACCTGTTCCCGCACCTCAACGTCTTTGACAACGTTGCCCTTGGCATCAGGCCGAACCTGAAACTTCATCACGAGGATCAGGCGCGGGTTGCTGGCGCCCTGGAGCAAGTCGGGCTGAGCGCCATGGCTCAACGCCGCCCCGCCGACCTGTCTGGCGGACAGCAAAGCCGCGTGGCTCTGGCCCGGATACTTCTGCGCGACAAACCGATCACCTTGCTGGACGAACCCTTTACCGCACTTGACCCCGGCCTCCGCCGCGAGATGTTGGGCCTTGTGCGGGCGTTTTGCGAAGAGACCGGGCAAACCCTGATCATGGCGACCCATGATCTGCGTGACGCCGAACGCCTGTGTGACCATGTGGTGCTTCTGGAGGAGGGGAGCGTTGTCCTTGATGCGCCGCTGGAAGCCGCAATCGCGGGTCAATCCCCGGCACTCCTGCCCTGGCTATAAGCTCTCCACCATACCCAAACGAAAAACGCGCCCCGAAAGGGCGCGCTTCGATCTCGGATCGGGGCAAGGATCACTCCGGCGGAGTTGTTCCCTTGGCGCGCGCCTTTACCGGCGCCCAGAGGCGCTTGTTGGTCAGGTACAAAAGCACCGAGAAGATGCCGAGAATGATGACCGCCACCAAGCCAAACTGCTTGCGCGCCATCATATGCGGCTCTGCCGTCCACATCAGGAACGAGGCCACGTCCTGTGCCATCTGGTCCACCGTCGCGGAGGTGCCATCGGCGTAGGTCACGGAATCATCCCACAGGGGTGGTGCCATCGAGATGCGGCCCCCTTGCATGGTTTCGTTGCCGTAAAGGATAGTCCCGAACTCCTCATACTCCACACCCGTGTAATGGGTCAGAAGCGATGCGATATACTCGGGTCCGCCAAGGCCGTAGATCAACGGATAGATCGCCGTGCCCCGTGGGCCGAAGAACCCCGTGCGTGCCTTTGCCATAAGGCTCAGGTCAGGTGCGCCGACACTATCGTTGACAGGGAAATTGTCGTTGGGTATGGCCGCGCGCCAGTCTGCAAGATCATCATCGTACACTTCGATGAAGTTCTGGTCGATGTAGGCGCGCACCTCGTCCATCGTCCAACCGATGCCACCTTCGTCCGCAAGCGCGCGCAACGGCACATATTGCAGACCGTGACACGCGGCGCAGACCTCGGTGTAGACCTGAAGACCACGCTGCAGTTGATCTTGATCGAAGGTGCCGAACGGGCCCTGGAACGAGAAGTCGTAGTTCTCGACCGTGATTTCTCCACCGGCTGCCGATGCGCCCCCGGTAGAGAGGGCCAGCGCCGCGGCGGCGCTGATTGCAAGTGTCCTGAACATTGTCAGTTTCCTCTCTCTTACTCAGCCGGGGTCGACGCAGAGGCCGACCCTGAACCAGATGCGCCATGGTCGCTGCCATAGTGTTCGTTGAATTCATCTTCGATGGTTTCAGGCAGCGGCAGCGGCTTCTCGATGACGCCAAGCAGCGGCAAGATCACCAGGAAGTACGCGAACCAATACGCCGACGCGACCAACGAGATGTAGGAATAGGGCGCCTCAGCCGGACGGGCACCCACCCAGGTCAACACAACAAAGTCCACCACCAGCAGCCAGAACCACCACTTGAACATCGGGCGATACCGGCCCGAACGCACACTGGACGTATCCAGCCATGGTGCCAGTGCCATAACAAGGATGGCGCCGAACATCGCGATCACACCAAAGAACTTCGCATCGACGATACCGGCGGTCAGGAAGTCCGCGGCAATCACAATCCAGACCTCACCGTCGAAGGCGCGCAGGATCGCGTAGAATGGCAGGAAGTACCATTCCGGCACGATATATGGAGGCGTCACCATCGGGTTCGCCTCGATATAGTTATCGGGGTGGCCCAGGAAGTTCGGCATGAAGCCCACAACCGCGAAGAAGATCACCAGGATCACAGCCAGCGCGAACAGGTCCTTGATCACGAAGTACGGCCAGAACGGAAGCGTGTCGGCCTCGGCCTCTTTCTTCGAGGTGCGGCGCACTTCAACACCTGTCGGGTTGTTGTTGCCCGTGGTGTGGAAGGCCCAGATATGCACGATCACAAGGCCCAGGATGATAAAGGGCAAGAGAAAATGCAGCGACAGGAAACGGTTCAGCGTGGCGTTATCCACGGCAGGGCCGCCCAGAAGCCAGGTCTGGATGCCTTCACCAATAAACGGGATGGCGCCGAACAGGCCGGTGATCACAGTTGCGCCCCAGAAGGACATCTGGCCCCATGGCAGAACGTAACCCATGAACGCCGTGCCCATCATCAGCACGTAAATCAGCATTCCGATGATCCACGTCACCTCACGGGGGGCCTTGTAAGACCCGTAATAGAGGCCACGGAAGATATGCAGATAAACGGCCAGGAAGAACAGCGATGCGCCGTTTTGGTGGATGTAGCGGAGCGCCCATCCCCCGTTCACGTTTCGCATGATGTGCTCAACCGAGGCAAAGGCCATGTCCACATGGGGTGTGTAATGCATCGCCAGCAAAATGCCGGTTGCAATCTGCATCATCAGGCAAAACACCAGCACAACCCCGAAGATCCACATCCAGTTGAGGTTCTTCGGTGTGGGGATCATCAGTGTGTTGTACAGCAAACCGACAATCGGCAGGCGGCGATCAAGCCACTTCTCGCCGCGTGTTTCCGGTTCGTAATGGTCGTGGGGAATTCCACCCATGGGTTCTTCCTCCCTTAACCGAGCAAAATTGTTGTATCGTCGATGAACGCTACCAACGGAATGTGTAGGTTCTCGGGTGCAGGCCCCGAACGAATGCGACCAGCGGTATCATAGTGTGATCCGTGGCAGGGGCAGAACCACCCACCGAAATCACCAGCGCCGTCACCCAGGGGCACACAGCCAAGGTGCGTACACACACCCTGCATCGCCAGCCATTCGCCGGTATTTTCACCATCAACGGTTGGCAGTGAGCGGTTGATGTCTTCGGCGTCAGCGCCCTCAGCGTTTTCATTGCGCGATTCTGCATCCACCAGATCGCTCATCTCAACACCACGCGCGGCCTCAATCTCTTCGGTTGTGCGACGGCGGATAAAGATTGGCTTACCCAGGAACAGAACCGTCAGCTGCGTGCCCACAGACACATCAGACACGTCAACACGCTTTTGGCTTGCCGCGCGGGTATCCGCCGAGGGATTCATGGAATTTACTAACGGCCAACCGGCCGCGCCTGCAACGACAACGCCGGTTCCGGCGGTGGCGTAATACAGAAAGTCCCGGCGGTCGCCGGACGGATCCTCTGTGTGTGACACGAGCTATGGGTCCTTTCTCTCTGGGCCCAAACGTCTTCGGACCTCGAAACATGCGAAGATGGCGACGGAACCCTTCCGCCTCCAAGCTACCGCTGCTGTTACTGTTTGAGGGTATAGGCGTCCAGCGGACAAACGCGCACACGGGGCGCAAATGCCAAAATTTTCTACTTTATCCGCATTCAAAGGGCATATTCTTCGAAATCTCGCGCCTGATCGGTGGCTTACCCGGCTCAATCCTCAAACAGGCCGGTGGGGTAACCATCAATGGTTTCGACGTTCTTGCGCGCCCAAAACCTGGCCACACCGTCGGCACCCAAGGTGTCAAAATAGGGCATAAGTTCCGTATCAACGCGGTCAGCCTCAAAGGCCATGTGCGGCACGCCGGTCCCGCAGGATGTCCGCACTGCATCAATTGTCAGGTCAAATATCTGGCGGGTGCCAGCCATCGCAGGGAACCGCGCCACCGCATCTGCCCAGCCCGGATCGCGCGGATGGAGGGCGTTTGCGCGGCCAAACACCCGCAGGATCAACGCATCCCCTTCAAACGCACAAAACATCAACGTCATGCGATCGGATTGCAGCAGATGGCCCGCCGTTTCATTGCCACTGCCAGACAGGCTCAACCACATGATACGGGTATCGTCGATGATCCGCAGACTGTCGGCGCCCTTTGGCGACAGGTTTACCCGGCCTTCCGGGGCGGCGGTGGCGACAAAAAACATCTTCTGACGCTCCACAAAGGCGCGCAGGGTTCCGTTCAGCTTGGCTCCAAGTGGCATGGTGTTGCTCCCGTTCCATTTGGGAACATATCAGGAACATGTGGGCAAGGCTACAGCTTTGCCCGCATCAAACGATGCAGTATGCCGGAGCCGTCGTCATATTCCGGCCCTTCAGCCACAAACCCCAACCGCCCATAAAACGCAATCGCGTAGACCTGCGATTCCAGCTCGGCCTGCGTGAAGCCACGCGCCGCTGCGTCCTGCATCAACATCTGCATGATCCGGGCGCCAAGACCGGTGCCGCGATGGCTCGCCAACACCGCCACCCGCCCGATCTTGGCGCTGTCACCTTTGGCGATCACCCGTGCAGTGCCAGCCGGGCCGGTATCATCAAACGCCAGATAATGCAGCGCATCTGCATCACAGGCATCCCATTCCTCGGCCTCGTCGATCTGTTGCTCTTCGATGAAAACCGCACGGCGGATATCGAAGCAAGCCTGCCGCGCGGTGTCAGTGTCAGCTTGTTCAATCTTCACTCCGGCGCGGTCTCCACCATCGACGGGCGCTCGGCGAAGCGTTTGTACCAAGCCGAAAGTGCGTCATGCCCGGCGCGCCAATCCCGATCATCGTGACGGAGGTCCAGGTAACCCAGCGCACAGGCAACCGAGATCTGGCCCATATCCACCGGCCCATACAGATGGCTCATCCACTGGCGTTCCAGCCCGTCAAGCGAGCGCGTGACCTTGACCCACTGCGCCTCAAACCACTCGGGCCACCACAATTCCTCCGGGCGCAGGCGTTTCTCGTAAACGATGCCAACTGCCGCCTCCATGATCCCGTCCCCGGTGGCCTCAAGGGTCAATGTCTCCCACAGCCGCCCCGCCGGGTAAAAACCCGCCTCGGCCCGATCATCCAAAAACCGGCACACCACGGTGCTGTCATATATCGTCGGCCCGCCGTCCCGCACCAGCGCCGGAATTTTGCCCAGCGGATTGGCGGCGTTGATCTTGTCCTCGCCGCCCATAGGAGTGGCCTGGACCTCCACGTAATCCACGTCCTCAATTCCCGCCTCAGCGATCAGGACACGCGCCTTGCGCACAAACGGAGAGGCCCCGGAGCCCAGAAGTTGGATCATGTCAGTCGCCTTATTCTCAGGCGCCCCAGCGCCGTGCCATCAATGTGGAACCGGGGGCCAAACCGCCCTGCCCGCCAAATTCGTGTGATCCGTGCAGAGGCCGAATATTGCCCACACGCGCGACGCAATCGCAGGCCCACAGGGGCTGCGTCCATCTCTGTCTCTACTGCGGCTGGGAACCGTCCACGGGGCGCAAAACGCGCCGCCGCAAATCCCGCCACCGCCACCGCGCCATAGCGCAGGGCAAGAAACGCCAATGGGGGTATCTGAATAGCCATTAGGTCCGTCCTCATCTGAAGAGCGTTGCCCTAGATGTAGGTACCCGATGCGCCCTTGTCTATCGACGGCACCCCGCCGGTCATCAAGAAACCCAGCGTTTCGACCTCATGGCCAACGGGACTTAGCTTGATCGCTTCCGCCGCCCCTGCCCGCGCCGCCTCCGTTTTGTTCTGGTTCAGCTTCCATGTGCCTTCAACGTCCTGCACCTCAAGCCGGAACGGCAGAATCTGGCGCATCATCCGCTCCAACGCGTCGTCAGACATCTTGTCAGCGGTCCACGGGGGTTTGGGTGCAAGTTGCCCCTCAAAATGACCGGACAGCTGATCCAGATGCTCCCTTAACATGTCCGGGTTCATCGGATGGAGTATGCCGCGCAGGTGTATGGCCACGTAGTTCCATGTCGGCACCTGATCCGGGGTCTCGTACCAATCAGGTGAGACATAGCCATCAGGCCCATTCACCACAATCACCGCAGGTGTCGGCTCGGTCACGATCCGGGCAATCGGGTTGGACCGTACAAGGTGGAGTTCCGCAGATTGCCCGGTCTCATTGAGGATAAACGGAATGTGGCTGATCAACGGGGCGGGATCGGCGTTCAGGCACAACATCCCGAAACCTCGCCTCCGACACAACACCAGATTGGAGATGGCGGGTTCCTGGCGGAAGGCCGGGTTCGGATGCATGCGGGTTCCTTGCTGCAAACCGGCGCGAAGATACGTTACGCCAAAAGCTGACGCCCATCCTGCCCGGTGATATGTACGCTAATGATATGGCCTTCTGGCCTATCACGGTCAAAAACCACCTCGGCAAATTGCTCCGTCCGCCCCATTCTTGGATTTTCCATCAGAATGTTGTGGATTTGTCCTACCTGTTTCCACAAGTGAGCGCTAACTGCCGCCTCACCTGCCACCCGCAACCGTTTGGCGCGGGCTTTGATCGTCGCTCCGTCCACTTGCGGCATCCGCGCGGCAGGGGTGCCCTGGCGCGGGCTGTAGGGAAAGACATGTAGCCATGTAAGGTCACACTCAGAGACAAGGCGCAGCGAGTTCTCGAAATGCGCCTCGGTCTCGGTCGGGAACCCGGCGATGATATCTGCCCCGAAGGTCATGTCGGGGCGCAGGCGTTTGGCCTCGTCACAAAACGCAATCGCATCGTCACGCAGATGGCGGCGTTTCATCCGCTTCAGGATCAGGTTGTCGCCGTGCTGCAAGCTGAGGTGCAAATGCGGCATCAGGCGCGGCTCAGTTGCAATCGCCTGCATCAGGTTCTCATCCACCTCGATCGAATCGATCGAGCTGATGCGCAGGCGTGGCAAATCCGGCACCAACCGCAGGATCCGCATCACCAGATCACCCAGCTTCGGCTCACCGGGCAGATCAGCCCCCCAGGAGGTCAGGTCAACGCCGGTCAGCACCACCTCGTTATACCCCCGGTCCACCAGACGTTTGATCTGATCCACCACAACACCCGCCGCAACCGAGCGGCTGTTGCCGCGCCCGAACGGAATGATGCAAAACGTGCAGCGGTGATCGCAGCCATTCTGAATCTGCACATATGCGCGACTGCGGGTGCCAAACCCGTCAATCAGATGCTCCGCGGTTTCGCGCACCGACATGATGTCATCCACGCGAACTTTCTCGGTCTCACCAATGAAATCCGCCGGAAGCCGAGTCCAGGTCTCGGGGTTCATCTTCTCGGTATTGCCAAGGACAAGATCAACCTCATCCATCATCTCAAACGTCTGCGGCTCGGTTTGCGCGGCACATCCCGTCACGATCAGCCTGGCGGTCGGGTTGTCACGGCGCAGCTTGCGGATCTCCTGCCGGGCTTTGCGCACCGCCTCTGCGGTCACGGCGCAGGTGTTCACGATCACCGCGTCCTGCAGGCCGGCGGCGGCGGTCATTTCGCGCATCGCCTCTGTCTCGTAAGCGTTGAGGCGACACCCGAGGGTGTGGAAAACCGGAGCCTTGGCGTCCATCACACTAACCCATCAAGGAACGCAGCCGTCAGAGTGCCATCGAATACATGGGTCGTCGGCCCTGTCATCCAAACGCCATCATCGCGCCAATCCACCGCGATCTCACCACCATCAAGGGTCAGGCGCACCCGGCGCCCCGTCAGTCCGCGCCGCACAGCCGCCACCGCCACCGCACAGGAAGAGGAACCAGAGGCCAACGTCACCCCTACGCCCCGTTCCCACACCCGCATCCGCAGGTGATCCGGACCCACCACATGGGCGAACTGCACATTTGTACGATCCGGAAACAGAGGGTGATGTTCAAACACCGCGCCTTGCCGCTCAAGATCAACCGCCTCGGCGTCTTCGACAAAAAAGGTGCAATGGGGGTTACCCATACCCGTCGCCACCGGCGCGCCGTCAATCGGCAAGCTCAACGTGTCACAGGCACGCGCCAGTGGAATGTCCTGCCAGTCCACCACCGGCTGCCCCATATTGACGGCGGTCAAACCGTTGCCTGCGTCCACCGCCTCAAGCAGCCCACGCTCCGTGCGCAACGTGACGTGGGTCTTGCCGGTCAACTCCATCTCACGCCAGGCAATACAGCGGCTGGCATTGCCACAGGCCCCGGCGGTTGATCCGTCCGCATTCCAAAACCTCAGGCGCAGATCAGCATCATCACCGGTCTCCACCACCGCCAGTTGGTCAAACCCAACCCCGCGATGCCGGTCCCCCAACGCCCGCACAAGGGCAGGTGTGATCACCCATGATGCGCCACGGGTGTCGATGACAACGAAGTCATTGCCAAGGCCGTGCATCTTCAGGAACGGCAGGCCAATATTTGGGTTCGGATCAGGCATCCCGCCCATATACGAGAACCCAGGCCCAGTTCAAAGACCTCTCCGGGACTTTCCCCTGACGGAGGGGGGGACTTTCCCCTGACAGGGCAGGATTTCCGCTTGACGAGTCTCCGGGCCGCTTTTACCAGTGCGCTCTTGAGCGGGCCCTTAGCTCAGTTGGTAGAGCAGTTGACTTTTAATCAATTTGTCGCAGGTTCGAATCCTGCAGGGCTCACCATTTTCCCCGGTATTTGATACTGCTGACAGGGCGCCTTCGCAGCCCTTTGCTACATCGCTCGATCCCCTCCAAACCCGGAAGCGCCCGGGCTGATCTCACGGCTCCCAAACACCGCATCGCGGCCCGAAACGGCGATGTAACGCCCCTCCACCAACAGCCCACACCTCACCCGATCCGGTCCAGATCCGGCACCAGTGCGCCCACACAGGCCCGCCGCCGCAACGATCAAGGCAAACCCCGACAATCCGAAAGGTCGGAGGTGTTTGGCGCGGCGTC
>JAESTV010000258.1 GCA_016763475.1 Roseicyclus sp. | reverse complement strand
GACCTCGCGCAGTGCATTGATATTGCAGGAGAACCTTCGGCCGAAAACTACCCGTCGGAAGAGGCGCAGAGCGCGGCTCTGATGGCCCTGCGTGACGCGCTGCCTGCATGTCGAGCCGCCGCCAGAGCCCTGCCGGAAGAGGGCGCACCGTTTTATCATCTGGCCACCGCGGCCCAAGCCTCTGGCCGCCACCGGCGCGCGGTTCCGCTGTATGAACGTGCGGCAGAAAACGGAGTTGCCGCTGCCCTGACCCGCCTTGGGGACTACCACAATTTCGGCCTTCGCCCGGTGCGGGAGGACGTGGGCCAAGCCATTGAATTTTATCAACAAGCGGCAGAGGCAGGGGATCCGGCAGGTATGGCGACGCTGGCCCTCATGCACCGCTTGGGGCGTGGCGTGGATGAAGATACGGGCGAAATGGTGCGGCTGATGCAGATGGCGGCGGACGCGGGATATCCGTTTGCGCAATTCAATCTGGCACAGACCTATCTGAGCGGTGAAGGTGTGCCCGGCGGTGTCGATGAAGCGCTTGGCATCCCCGACCCGCGCCGGGCTGTGCCGCTTCTGGTGGCCGCCGCAAGTTCCGGAAATATTGATGCAGTTCAAGAGCTTATCAGGCTCTACTCCGATGGCGCCGGAGATGTGCCGCCCAGTGATTTCCTGCGTGGCGGCTGGGTTGAGGTGCTGGCCGCGACAGGTAATCCCGCAGGGATCGCAGCGCGTGGGTTCCTGTATGAACAGGGGATTGGGCGCGGCGCGAATCCGGAACGGGCGGCAGCGGACTACGTGGCAGCCCTTGAAACCGGCGAAATCAATATCCGCAACATGCGCGGCAGCATCAATGGACAGGTGCCGGCCTGGGACGGGGACACCGCAATTGCGTTCCAGACAATCCTTGCCGAACGCGGGTTATATACGGCACGTATTGACGGCGATATCGGCCCGCTCACCCGCGCCGCCGCTCGCGCACTTTCAGAGTAAGCCTCTGGTTTCAGGCGTTATTCCCGGTCCATCCCATGGTATTCCGGGTTTGGCATCATGTCGGACGCAATGGCGAAGCGGTTGGACATATTGAAGAACGCGACCACGTCGGACAGGTCAAAAATCTCGTCCTGGGACAGGCCCGCTTCGGTCAGCTTCGCCCGCTCAGGTGCCGCGACCTCCCACGGGGCCGTGGTCAGTATCCAGGCGAAATCAAGCATCGCACGCTGACGATCAGACAATTGTGCCACCCGGTAATTCATCACCAGCATTTCACCCAACTGTGGGTCACCTGACAATTTTCGCACAGCCTGTCCATGAGCCACCAGGCAATAAAAACAACGGTTTGCGGAGGATACAACCACGGCAACCATTTCCCGCTCAAGCTTGGACAGCCCTGAGGGCGCCAGCATCAGCGTGTTGTAATACTGCCCAAACGCGCGGAGTTTCTCCTGATTGGCCGAGAACGTGCGCAACACATTCGGCACCATCCCCAACTTCTCCTGACAGACCTCAAAATACCGTTTTGTGTCATCATCAAGCGCCTCGAAGTCGGGAAGATCGTAGATTGAGATGTGATCGGGTTGGGGCATGGTTCCTCCGGGTCATTTGGGGCGAAGCGATTGTACCAAATCAGCCCTAACTCGTCCCATCTGGTACTTTAAGGAGAATTTTGGCTGGGCCGGATCAAGGGATGGGATCAAAGGATGGCCAAACCCTCGTCCGAGAGGCCATCCAGACGCGGCATCAGCGATAGCAATTCCTGCGTGTAGGGATGTTGGGGGCTGGTGAACAGCGCCTCGGTTTCAGCCACTTCGACCAGAACGCCGTCCTTCATCACGCCGACACGATCACACATCTGGCGAACAACCGGCAGATCGTGGGAGATAAATAACATGGTCAGGCCGAGGTGTTCTTGCAGGTCCTTCAGGATGTTCAGAATCTGCGCCTGAATCGAGACGTCCAAAGCAGACGTCGGCTCATCACAGATCAGGAACCGCGGCTGGGTCGCCAAGGCGCGCGCAATCGAGATCCGCTGCCGCTGGCCGCCGGAAAATTCGTGGGGGTATTTCAGGCCAGCCTCGGCGCCAAGGCCGACGCGGTCCAGCAACTCGCTCACCCGTGCCTTGAGCGCTGCGCCTTCGAGCAGGCCGTGGTGGCGCGCGGGTTCGGCGATAATCGCATCCACCCGCATACGGGGATTGAGGGAGGAAAACGGGTCCTGAAAGATCATCTGGATCTGCTTGCGATACCAGTCAGGCACAGTCCCGCGCCCGCCATCAGGGCCGGAATTGGGCGAGACCTGTTTGCCATCAAACCAGACCTCGCCGCCATCAACCTTGTGAAGCCCCGCAATCATCCGCGCGATGGTGGACTTGCCAGAGCCGCTCTCCCCCACAAGGCCAAAAACCTCCCCCTCCTTGATGTCGAATTTCGCGGCGTTCACAGCGGTGAACATTTGCCGGTTTCGCGGCAGGATTGCCCGGCGCTGCACAAAACGTTTGGTGATACCTCTTGCTTCAACAAGGGGTCTGGCCCGGTTGATCTGCACCGCTGGCCAGTTGCGTTTCAGGTCTTCGATGGCGAATTCCATCACCCGCCCGCCGTAGGAGATCAGCGGAAACCGGTGTAATTTGCGCGTCGGGCGTGGGACCGCCGCGATCAGGGATTTGGTGTAGGGATGTGAGGGCTGGCCAAGGACCTGGGCGGTGGGACCGGATTCGACCACTTCCCCCATATACATCACCGTGACCCTGTCCGTGGTGTCGGAAATCACCCCCATATCATGGGTGATCAGGATCACACCAACCTGCCGTTCGGTGGCGAGTTCTTTAATCAGATCAAGGATTTGCGCCTGGATTGAGACATCGAGGGCGGTGGTCGGTTCATCTGCGATGATGACATCGGGTTCCGAGCATAGCGCCAGCGCAATCACCACACGTTGCCGCATGCCGCCGGAAAACTGGTGCGGATATTGGTCAAGGCGGGCGTCGGGATCAGGGATGCCAACACGGTCGATCAGGGCGCGGGCGCGCTCATTGGCCTCGGCATCGGTGACATCGAGGTGCTCGGAAATGGTTTCCACCAGTTGCTGGCGCACGGTGAACAGCGGATTGAGCGAGGTCAGCGGGTCCTGAAAGATCATGCTGATCTTCTTGCCGCGCAGGGCCTTCATGGCGTCGGCGTCGAGGCCGGAAATCTCCTCATCCTTATAGCGGATGAGGCCGCCAGCGATGCGACCGGGGCGTTCCAGCAGGCCCATAACAGCCGCCCCGATGGTGGATTTTCCCGCCCCGGATTCACCCACAAGGCCGTGGATCTCACCCGGCTCCACCGCAAGGTGCGCGTTCTTCACGGCGGTGAACAGGGCGCGCCGGGTGGGGAATTCAACGGTGAGGTTTTCTATGGAGAGGAGGGGCACTAGTTGAATTTTCCTAGTACGTGTCCCTCGAAACGCTGGCCAAACGTTGTTGATACACGCACGAATCTGCTGAGCTTGGATGTGGTAAGATTATAAACTTCTCCTCTAATTCGAATTTCGCCGCCATGAGCGATCCCGTTACGAATCCAATTTAGATAGTTAAGGTTATTCTTAAGCCTATCTGAGCTCTGCCCTCCCCAACTCAGGCCGTCAAAAACATCATTTATTGCGAGCCGCCGAAAAAGCGAGATGATGTTTTCCGCGCTTGGGTTCCCCCACCGCGAATATGTTTTCTCATACTTAGACTTAACCGTGTTGTCTTTGAATTCGCCGAATGCTTTCGCGGAGGCCGCAAGAAAAACATCTTCGACAAAAACTTGAAGAGACGATGTAAGCAATACCACTCCTGCTCGATTTAGCGCTGCCCCCTCACGCTCTCCATCTTGTGTGAGCTGAGGAGCGCCAACTCTGCCTCCGTGAAGTGCAGTACGAATGCGGATGATCTCGTTGGCGGAGTTCAAATTCAATGTAGATGACATCAGCGTAACCTCGGATTAATTGCATCACGTAGCCAATCCCCCAGCAGGTTCACCGCCAGCGCCAGCACCAGCAGCGTCGCCGCCGGGAACACCAAGATCCACCATTTGCCGGAGAACAGGAAGGTCTGGCCGATGCGGATCAGGGTGCCGAGGGACGGCTCGGTTGGGGGCGCGCCGACGCCGAGGAAGCTCAGCGTGGCTTCGGCGATGATCGCCAGCGCCAGCGAAATTGTGGCGATCACCAACACCGGCGACAACACGTTGGGCAGGATGTGGTGCGCCATGATGGCGAATTTCGAGCGGCCAATCAGGCGCGCGGCCTGCACGTATTCCTTGTTCTTCTCAACCAGGGTCGCGCCCCGGACCACACGGGCAAACTGCACCCAATCCGACAGGCCAATGGCGAGGATCAGCACAAACAGCGCCATCTCGTCCCGATACTCGATCGGGGTCACTCCTTTGGCGATGCCCGAGATCAGCAGCGCCACGAGGATTGACGGAAAGGTCAGCTGGTTATCGGCAATCCGCATGATGATGGTCTCGGTCCAGCCGCCCACATACCCCGCGATCAGGCCAAGGGAGACGCCGAGAACAAGCGCGAAGGTGACCGCGGCAAACCCCACGAACAACGAGATGCGCAGGCCGAACAGGATGGTGGAGAACACATCGCGGCCTTGATCGTCAGTGCCCAGGATGAAGCTCTCCCCGGTAAAAGATGACGGCGTTCCGGGTGCCGTGAGGCTGTTCATCAGGTTCAGGGTGGCGGGGTCAAACGGGTCGTGAGGTGCGATCAGCGGCGCGAATACCGCCGCGAGGATCATCATCAGGGTCACCGCGCTGGAGATCATCGCCACAGGGGACCGGGTGAACGCGTAACCCACGTCACTGTCCAGCAAGCGAGCAAGGCGGGATTTGGGCCGGGCACCGG
>JAESTV010000257.1 GCA_016763475.1 Roseicyclus sp. | reverse complement strand
GATAGAGAGAGAGATAGAGACGATAACCAACACACGAATTGGCCGAGGGGTTTGACCTGAGCCACTTCGGATCAGCCCCGACCAAGTTTGATGTGGAAGATCTGTGGCCCCTGACCGCAAGTGTTCTGCACCAGACGCCGTTTGAGGCCGTTGCAGACGAGATCGCAGCGCTGGGTGTCCCGTCAGATATTGCACCCGCGTTTTGGGACGTGGCACGGGCCAATATCGGCACACGCGGCGAAATCGCGGATTGGTGGGCGCTGTTTCGTGATGGGGCGACGCCACTGGTGGCGGAAGAGGACCGGGAGTTTGTGGCCGAGGCCTTCGCCATGTTGCCTGAGCTGCCTTACGACGCGGACACGTGGTCCAGTTGGACCAACGCCGTGAAAGAGGCCACCGGCCGTAAAGGTCGTGGTTTGTTCATGCCGTTGCGCCAAGCGGTGACTGGCCGCCAACGCGGGCCAGAGATGGCGGATGTGATGCGGCTGTTGCAGGTCAAGCCGAGCCTCTGAGGGATTGCGCCCCGCATTGCGCCCGGAGTTTGCGCGCCAGTCTAAATCCCGGTCCAAACCCCAATTTACGCCGCGTGCCCGGCCCCTGACGGGCCCTTGTGCACCGCGCGCGCGGTGGCCTCACTTCGCTCCGCGCGCCTCACTTCGTTCGGAAATACGGCTACGCCGTACGGGGGTAAGCCCGGTCCACCTTCGGCGCCTCCCCGCAACCCGTCAGGCGCGGTCACTTTGAGGCCCCGTCTGGTGCTTCGGTGCGCTGCGTGGCACGGATAGGCCATGGCACAGTCTCAGGCGGTCTTCCTGGAAGGCTCACTCTTTAAACACATCTCGATCATGTCACTCACGTCTTCCGTGGGGTTGATGGCCGTATTCCTGGTCGACTTTGTCGACATGATCTTCATCTCGATGTTGGGCAAGGAGGAGCTGGCGGCGGCAGTTGGTTATGCTGGCGCGGTGTTGTTCTTCACCACGTCGTTCGGGATTGGCATGGCGATAGCGGGTGGCGCCCTTGTGGCGCGTGCCCTGGGTGAGGGGGATGAGGCGCTGGCCCGCCGCCGTGCTGCCACCACGCTGATATTTGGGTTCATCTTCGGGTCGATTTTCGCCGCCATTGTCTGGCTGAACCTGCCCGCGCTGGTGGCGCTGCTTGGGGCCAGCGAGGCCACCCAAGACCTCGCCGTCGGTTATCTGCGGATCATTATCCCGTCCCTGCCGTTTTTGCTGGTGGGGATGGTTGGCGGCGCAATCCTGCGCGCCCATGGTGATGCGCGACGGGCGATGACGGCGACAATTGTGGGCGGGTTGGTGAACGCTGTCCTCGATCCGATCCTGATCTTTGGCCTTGATATGGAACTGACGGGGGCCGCTATCGCCTCGGTGTGCGCACGGGTGGCAATTGCCGCCGTTGCCCTGATCCCGATCTTTCGCCATCACGGCGGCCTTGCGTGGCCCGCGTTGCCGGACCTGCGCCTGGACCTGCGGCCGATCTTCGCGCTTGCGGCTCCCGCAATCCTGACGCAACTGGCGACTCCCGTCGGGCAGGCGTTTGTGACCCGCTCGATGGCGAGTTACGGGGAAGAAGCGGTTGCGGGTATGGCGATTGTGGCCCGGCTGACGCCTGTCGCCTTCGGCATCGTCTTTGCGCTGTCAGGTGCTGTTGGCCCGATCATCGGCCAGAACTTCGGCGCTGGCCTGCAAGATCGCGTGCGCCGCACCTATTACGAGGCACTCCTGTTCACCGCCATTGTGGTTGTTGTCGTCAGCGGCATCCTCTTTGGTCTACGAGAGCCTATTGCCGCGCTTTTTACCGCCACCGGCGATGCACGGGCGCTGCTATTCCTGTTTTGCGGCCCACTGGCCCTGTTGTTCTTCTTCAACGGGATGATCTTCGTCTCAAATGCCAGCTTCAACAACATTGGCTATCCCTACACGTCGACCTGGGTGAACTGGGGACGGCACACAATCGGGACAATCCTGCCGGTCCTGGTGTTCTCGGCCTGGCTTGGGGCCGAAGGTGTGCTGATTGGCCAGGCCGTCGGCGGCGTTGTGTTCGGGGTGCTGTCATTTGTGTTGGTGCGCCGCGTGATGGCGCGGACACCGCCTGACCTGCCGACAGAGAAAGAGCCATTCCAGCGCCAGGCCCGTCAGATTGTGTTGTTCGACCACCGTCGCTAGGCGCGGAATGCTTTATGCGTGGACAACACCCCAACGCTCGATCAGCGCCTGTTGCATGCGTTTGGCCGCGCCGTTGTAGCTGCGGGTGCCTTGAGGGCGCTCGCGCTGATCGTCGGGAATTGCATCGCGGCGGTCCAGATCGGCGCTGAAGATTGAAAACGCCAGGTCCCGGCCTGACGGTGTACGCGCGAACCCAGCCAACGCCGAGACGAAATTCAGCGTCCCGGTTTTGGCAACCACTTCCATCGGGTGGCCCTCGACCACGTTGCCGTCCCCATCACGCATCGGGATGTCTTTCATCAGATCGCGCAGCAATCCGTCTGGTCTGGCAGAGATCAGCGCCCGGGTCATGTCCTGGGGCCGGATGCGGCTGCCGACGCCAAGGCCCGAATGATCCACAAAAGCCGCATTCCGCGCGCCCAGGTGCTCGTGCATCCAATCCGCCATCGCGGCCCCTGATTCGGGTAGGCTTGCGGCGCGTATGCCGCCCGCCTGTGTTGCCATCAGGCCCACAACTTCGGCGGTCAGGTTGGTCGACCAACGCATCATTCCCCGCAGGATGTCGTCCAATTGTTCCGAGACATGTTCGACCAGAACCAGCGCGGTATCGGGGGCGTTAGCTTCATAACTTGGCGAAGGCAGGTTGACGTTGTGCCCCGCCATAAAGGTCTGAAAGACCTCGGCCATGTATGCGGCCGGACGGCGCACCGGAAGCCAGCGTGATCCGGCGTTTCCAAGGGCCCCGCGGGCAACGGTCCAGGCGTCGTGATTTTCGGCATCGGAATAGGTGTAGACGGGGGTTGTCCGCTCTGCAATTTGCATCCGGGCAACCTGCACCGCCGGGCGCAGATTGGCCGAGCGCGCGTCCATCGAGATTGTGTAGTCTTCCCCCACCCGTTCCCACTCAAAATGGACTCGATTGAAGTTCAGGTTCAGGGCCGAAATAGCCGGGTTATACCCTACATGGGGTAGTTGCTCAGAGTCGATCTGCCAAATCTCGGGTAGCGCGCCGGTGGCCACGCGGAACTGGCCCGTGACCTCACGCACCCCCATATTGACCAGATTATCAGCCATCGCGGCCAGCGCATCGGTATCAAATAGCGGGTCTCCAGAGCCGACCAACCACAGGTCGCCGTCTAGCCGTCCGTCCGCCAGAACGCCGTCTGACACAAGGCGGGTGCGGAACCGGTAATTCGGCCCCAAACGGTCCAGCGCATAGGCACAACTTACGGCCTTGGCGACCGAGGCGGGGGGCAGCGGATAGAGGGGGTTCACAACCTCCAACATCTCGCCGGTGGCGGCGTCCGCCACGGCAAAACCCACCCGTCCGCCAAGCCTCGCGTCGCGGATAATATCGGCAGCCTCAGGGATGGTGCGAATGAGGAACCCGGTGGGGCGCGGCTGCGGACGCAGCGACTGCTCCGGTGCGCCGCCCCACACGGCAGACGCGGTGCTTGCAAGAAGCCCGCTGGCAAAGATTCGTCTGGATATCATGGCGTCAATTCATCTGGCAGTTGGCACCAGAATACCGCGCCGCAGGCCTGACGCTCAACCCCCCGATGTGACACGATTTTGTGCTGGTCGCTGCGGGCTTTCCTTGCTTGACGATGCAAAACATGGCGGGGCGTGTGGTGGCGAGGGCATGTGGGAAAGACACATTCGGAGCGCTGCCGCAGATTTTG
>JAESTV010000256.1 GCA_016763475.1 Roseicyclus sp. | reverse complement strand
CTGCACCAGCCGCCAGGGCCGCGCCTCCGCCCAAGCCCGCACCCGCGCCAAGGGCGGCAGAGCCTGCCGTACCCGTCCCCGCGCCGCGCGCAAACATCATGCCGCTTCGCAAACCCATCGCACCTGCAGGCCAGCCCCTGCCGCCGCAGCCCTCAGCCAATGAGATCAGCCCGGAAGCGCTTGCGAAGGTGTCCGAGATTGAGAAGCACTCCAAGAAGATCAGCCTGATGGAGTTGACCGAACGAGTCTGCAAATGGCCCATCGGTGATCCGGCCACGGATGATTTCTACTTCTGTGGCCTGCCGGTTCAGCAGGGCAAACCCTATTGCGACGCCCATGTGGGTGTGGCGTTCCAGCCGATGTCTTCACGCCGGGATCGCCGTCGATAAGGCCCCGCCCCGTCACTCGCAACTTCATCGCGCTCTGTCGAACTCAGGTCACGCAAACGCCTCGGCTCCGGCAGCAACAAGGTTGCCGGAGGGGCTTTCGCGAAGTCCGCCTGACCGACCCGTTCTAAAATCGCCTGATCTTCTGGCCCGTATCTGGCCCCGTATCTGGCCCCGTATCTGGCGCGACAAGCTCTCAAGGCATTGTGATTGGTGGCTCACCCCTTAGCACCCTAGGCTGGCACTTCGGGGTCCAACGGGGAAAAACCGATGAAAAAGCAGCGCAAAAAGCCAGCAGCCAAGAACAAGGCCACGCCAAACCCGGCGCCGGCACAGGTTTTTGACCGCCGCGGTGCCCTGCGTGTGATGCGGAATGTTGCAATTGCCGTGCCCGTGGTCGGGATTGCAGGCTATTTCGGCTTCCAGAAGGTGCAGGCCTCCATCAGCGAGATGGACCTGACCAGAGTTGGCGACGGCCTGCCCGCAATTGTCCAGATCCACGACCCGCAGTGTGATCTGTGCCTGACGCTGCAACGCCAGACCCGCCGGGTGCTGAGGGATTATGAGGACGGCAGCTTCCACTTTCTGGTCGCCAATATCGCCACAATCGAAGGCCAGTTCTTCGCCCGCCGCCATGGTGTCGGCAACGTGACGCTGGTTCTGCTGGACGGCGACGGCAACCAAACCGCCATTGTTCGAGGCCCCCTCAGCAATGAGGCCCTCCAGCAAGCCATCGCCGCACATCTGAACACCTACAGTTAGGCGCTCACTTGCGGGACGGCGGGTGGGGCGTCTTTGGCAAAGCCAAACAGCGTCACCCCCGGCCCGCTACCTGCAGTTCCGCGCAATCTCCCGGCTGTGCAGGCCAGTCTCCACCAGCAAACACCGGTTGCGCGCCTCGTAATAGTAGCCGCGTGCATACCAGCCTACGGCGGCATCTATATCCCCGTCCGAGACCAACCACGCCCCGCGCAAATACCGACCTGCGTATTCAAGGTTGGTGCGCGCATCGAGCAAATCATCTGGCGAACCCTGATGCCCCATCGTCCGCGCCGTCTGGGGTAATATCTGCATCAACCCGTAATACGGCCCGTTACGGGCTCCGGCGCGGTAATCGCTTTCGCGCTGGATCACCCGGTGCAGCAGCGCCACCGGGATATCATGGCGGGCAGCGTATTCATTTACCAAGGCGCGCATTTGGGGTGTCTCACCGGGGTACAACTCCGGCTGACCCCTTGTGGAGACCACACGCTCGGACCCGCCGCCAAACCCTAGCAATCCGCCACCACCGCCGCCAAACCCAAGCAATCCGCCACCACCACCGCCGCCGTCGCCGCCACCACCGCCGCAGCCTGCCAAAATCAGACACAGGCCCAACGCGGCCCAACTCCGCCCAAAACTCATCGTCAATTCCCGTCCCCATTGCCAAATATCAACCGTTGCGCACCGTCAATCAGGCCCTCTTCCAGAAGGCGCTGAATCTCTTCCGGCGTGTCACCGGCCTCTATCTCCAAGCCCAGCAGCTCATTTGCGCGCTCCCGTGCGGTTTGCTCCAGCCGGTCTTCCTCCGCCTCCAGCCGCGCACGTGCCTCGGTTTCCAGACGGGCGGCCTCCTCAGCCAGTTCGATCTCAGCCAGGGCCTCCAGATCGGGGCGAATGCTGGGACTGGACCACGGGCCAGAGATCGCAATCGGCACCCGTATTCCCGCCACCCCTTCAGCGTCGCGGAAAACACCGGGGGTCAGGCGATAGTCCAACGTCATTGCCGCCAGATCAGCCTGGCCCTCGCCGCGGACCTCCCCCCAGGGCGCTTCCAGCAACAGATCGTCGTTCAGCACCACGCCATCACGCACCCGAAACTCCGCTGTGACCCGGTCGTAAACGGTGCGCTGCCCTTCGCCCTGAAACGACGGGTCGAAATTCCGGATCATCGCCGACAGATCAAAGCCAAGCAACGCACCCTGCCCAAGGCTCACGTCACCCTCTGCCTCCAGACCATCCATGATGGTGTGCAGATCATTGCCCACCCCCAGAAACTCGATCGAGGCTGATCCCGTTCCCTGCAACCGGTCATAATCTGCCATGGCGCTGAGCAGCGGCTGCAAAGACACACTTGCAAGGATCAGATCGCCGCCCACCGACAGCCCGCCGCGCCCGTTGATCACAAAACGGCCGGCCAGCTGGCCGTCATAGGTCTCGATGGAGGCGATATCGAACACCAGCCGCCCACGGGTCAGCGTTGCGCGCAGGTCAATCTGGCTCAGTTCAACCGAGCCAAGATCGAGGCTTTCCGTACGCACTGTCAGGTCGGCATCAGTGGCAAACAAACCCGAGACGTCGATGATATTCCGGGGCCATCCGGTGGCCTCCGCCTCTGCGTCATCCTCGCCGTCCCCCCCGCCCCCGCCGTCAATCAGACCCGGCAGCGCAACTGCGCCACCTGTGATTGTGCCGCGCAACATCGGGCGATCTTCGCCGGGCACCAGATCCAGAGCCACGTTCAAAACCGTCTGATCCAAACGCACCACGGCGTTGCGCAGATGGAGCGAGCCTTCTTGGGCCAAACGGACGTCACCCGTCACCGCAATCCGGTCACGGCCAAGGCCACGCGGCAGGTCCGGCATCTCACTGCCCACAAGCGCCACCAATGGCCCCAAGTCCTCTGCCGTCAAATCCAGCGTACCCTGAGCCGTGGCGTTCAGAGCCAACTGGCCGTCAAACACCGCT
>JAESTV010000255.1 GCA_016763475.1 Roseicyclus sp. | reverse complement strand
GGGTGTTCGGCCATGTGGGCCTCACCCTGCACAATCCGTTCCAACCCCATGAACATCTGTAACAGCTGGCTTTGGCCAGCCTCCGCCAATCCGGTGATGCCAAGGATCTCACCCTCATGTAACTCGAAGTTCAGGCCCTTCAGATGCCGCGTAGTGACGTCACAAACCCGTACCGCGACACGTGCGGCAACGGGTTTGGTGCGGGGCGGATAGGTGTCGGCCACGTTGCGGCCTGTCATCTGGTGAATGATTGCGGATCTTGAGGTTTCGGCCACCGGCCCGGTGGAGACGTGTTTGCCGTCACGAAGGACCGTTACATCGTCGCAGATGCGCAGCACCTCATCCATACGATGGGACACATAAAGCACGGCCGCCCCCTTGTCTTTCAGGCGTGTAATCACGTCAAACAACATCTCGGATTCTTCACCAGTGAGGGCGGCGGTCGGCTCGTCCAGCACGTAAAGCACTGGCGCCGTGTGACCGTCACCATCACCATCACTGACCAGCGCCGCCGCGATCTTGATCAACATTTTCTCACCGGCGGGTAAATCCCCGGCTCGGGCTTTCACGTCGATCTGGCCTGCGCCCAGATAGGCCAAAGCCGCGCGGGCCTTCGCACGTAATGCCCGCCAATCCACCGCCAGACCAAAGCGGCGCGGAAAGCGGTGGCCCAGCAGGATGTTCTCGGCGACCGAGATCTGGGGGACGATGTTCAACTCCTGATGGATGAAGCGAAAACCCGCCCCATGGGCATCGGAGGCAGAGCTTAGGGGCACAATGCTCCCGTCACGATCAACCGACAAACTGTCGGCCCGTACCACCCCCGCGATCAGTTTGATCAGCGTGCTTTTCCCAGCGCCATTTTCGCCCATAAGCGCATGGACCCGCCCACCGGTCAGTGTCAGCGTCACATCCTGAAGCGCGGGCACCCCGTCATAGGCCTTGGACATGTGGTGAAAAGTCAGGCGGGTCATGGGTGATCTGTCAGGAGGAGTTGGGGCGGTGCCGCAACCTGGCCGCAACCTAGTCGCAACCTGGCTGCGGCACCGCAATTTGGGATCATTCAGCGGCGTTTGCCGCGGTGACGAATTGGGTCGGCACGAAGATCACGCTTTCGCGCAGCTCTTCCCCGGCCAGGAGGCGGGCAACGACATCAGCGGCAGTTGATCCGATTCCCGCAAAATCCTGCGCCACGGAGGCTTCAAAGTTGCCGCCCATGGCAATGGAATCGCGCGCCTGCGGGTTGGCATCGATGCCAGTGATGACGATGCCTTCGCCAGCCCGGCCCGCATCTTCGATCGCTTGCAACGCCCCCAAAGCGGGTTGGTCCCAGGCCGCCCAGACGGCGGCGATGCTTCCGGGTTCGGGGTTGGCGGCAAGGATCGCTTCCATCCGGGCGCGGCTGTCGGCAATGCCGCCGTCCGCCACGTCAGGCGTCACTCGGTCGAGGACCACGATATCGGGGAAATTGCCGAACACCGCGTCTGCCACCACACCGCGCAGTTGCACCGGCGGGAAGGCATCGAACACAAACATCACCACATTGCCTTCGCCGTTGATCCGGTTGGCCACATAGACCGAGGTTTCAGCCGCCATCGCGTATCCGTTGGAGGTGACGTTTGCGGCCAGAAGCGGATCACTGCCTGCGTCCATGCCCACAACCGGGATCCCGGCTTCCTGAGCCGCAAACAGGCCTGCGCTGACCTGGGCCGGGTCGACGTTGATGACAATTGCATCAACCCCCTGAACCACCGCGTCCTCGATCCTGCTGATTGCGGCGGCCACGTCCCCGGCGGTGTCCACAACGTTCACATCCCAACCCCGTTCAGCGGCGGCGACCTCAAACCCTTCGACATAGGCCTGCGTGCCGGGTTGAGCGAGATAAGGGGTGATCACGGCCACGGTTTGTGACCATGCGAGCGACGTTGTCAGGGCCAATGCCGAGACAGCTAAGGTGAGATGTTTTATCATGATGTGTCCTCCATAATTCAGGTGCGAGTAGAGGCGGTGGGGCCTCGTTTGTCTTGGATTTCCGAAGTTGTGGCACATTGAGGTGCAGTTTTTGGATAATTATGGCGGTGGGCTGAGCAGAGCGGACAGGCGTTTGCCGATATCGGCGTGGGTGACGATCGCCTGTTTGTAGATCTCGAAGAGGGTATTGTACTGCCCATGGGCTGCGGGTTCCGGCTCGAAAATCCGGTCATATCGCGCCAGCGCTGTATGGGCATCTTCGAATCCGGCAAAGTCGCCGGCGCCAATTGCGGCCAGGGTGGCGGCGCCGAAAACGCCCGGTTCACTGGCTGCCAGGATCCGCAGCTCAACCCCCAATACATCGGCACGGATCTGCGCCCAGGGATCAGACCGGAACCCACCCCCGGAACAGGCAATGCTGTCGCTCACCAGATTGGCCGAGGACTGAAGGGTTTCAAGCGCCATGCGCGCGGCAAGCGCGACGCCCTCAAAGACCGCCCGCGCGAAATCCCCTTGAGTGGTCTGGCGGCTGACGCCCAGAAACGCGGCGCGCAGGTCAGCGTCCCATATTGGCGCCCGCTCCCCCTCAAGCTGAGGCAGGAACAGCGGTGTGGCGGCACTGCGCGGGGTCGCTGAGACAGCGGCGGAGATACCGTCAAACGACAGGCCGCTGGTTTGCGCAAACCACGCGACGGCGTCACCGCCTGACTGGGTTGGGGCCGCATGGACCCGGATGCCGTTTGATTGAGGGAACACAATTGCACCCGGTGTCGGGATGACCTGTTGCGATGAAATACCTAATATTTCACTGGTGCCGCTGATGTAGACGCTGCTCCGGTCCCGCGCGCCGCCGGTTCCCACCAGGCCCGCCCAGGCATCCATGGTGCCGGACACAATTGGTGTTCCGGTCAGTGGGCCGTCCCGGACTTTGCCGACAAGCTCACACACCGGCGCCAGAGACAGCGTTCGATCCGCCGCACCGGGCACCAACTCAAGGGCCGCGGGGATGTAGTTGAGGGAGCGGTCCACAAGACCGAAGTTGGAGAGCGGGTCAGTTGTGATCTCGCCGGTCAGTTTGAACAGGCAATAATCCTTGGGCAGCATGACCCAACGGGTCTTCTCCCAGATATCGGGCTGATGGTGTGCGACCCAGGCCATACGTGACAGGACGTGGCTTGCGTCAATTGGCATCGGTGCCCCCCACCAGGCCACCTTCTGATCCGAAGTGATCGCAGCGTCCAGTGTTGCCGCCTCCGCCACCGCGCGCCCGTCTTGCCACTGGATAGCGGGCATCAACGGGGTGCCGTCTGCGCCCACAAACACGTGGGTGTTCACCTGACTGGTCAACCCAATGGTGGAAATAACGTGATGTGAGAACCCGGCCATCGCATCACGCACCAGGCGCATCCAATCGTCCGGGTTTTGCTCGACGAAGGTCCGGCCATGGCGGTGGCTGGCGTATCGGTGGGTGGCGTATCCGCGTGAGAAATGGCCAATCATCCGGCCCTGATCATCAATGACACCGGCCTTGACGGTTGTGGTTCCGACGTCGATCCCCAAGGTGAGTTTACGAGCCATCCAGCGCCTCTCTGATCCACCCCAGAGTGTCCTCCAATGAGGCGTGACCTTCCAGCGCTTTCTGGACCAGAATGCTCCCGAAAACAACGCCATCAGCGCCGTTGTCCATGGCATGGCGGACCTGATCCGGTTGGCTCACCCCGATCCCGGTCAGAATCGGCCGGGTAACCCCGCTTTCACGAAGACGGCGCAGGCGGGCCGGTAGTTCGGGGTCAATTGCCGCCCGCAATCCGGTTTTGCCTTCGGAATATTGCAACATCACAAACCCATTGGCCCCGGTTGCACGTGCCACTGCCGGTTGCGGCAAATGGTATGGCACATATGTTGTGATCCGCGTCCCATGGGCGCGGGCTTCAGCCGTGAGGCGGGTGTTTGTGGTGTTGGCGTCGCCCAGGCCCAGAAACCCATCAACTCCGGCCCATTCCGATGGGACAGGGGCCAGCTTGTTTTCGGCGTAGGCAAAGACCATCCCCAAAGTGCGATGCTCAAACGCCCGCACCATTTCGATGGCACCCCGAGCCTCGGACAACGTGCCAACGCCGCCGGATCGCTGCATCGAGGCGGCGATTATGGCACCGTCGGCAAACGGCTCGTCAGTTCTGATCCCAAGCTCAACCACATCAACTTTTGCGGCTTCATAAGTTGACAGGAGCGAGATCGGGATCAGCGGATCATGGATCGGGAAATAGGCCGCAAGAAACCCGGAGCTGCTCGGGAGATCAATTGCAAAAGAGGTCTTTCTGGGGTTCATCCAGTCGGCGTAGTCAGCCAATATGACCGGAGCAATCGCCAGCCGCACCCCCCCATGGATCAGCTTCACCAGATGGATATTGGATGCAGGAACTGGATAACGTCAGGCCTTGGTCAGCCGCGGGTTTTCGCCGTAGGCGCGTCTGTATTGCACCGAAAAGCGGCCCAAATGAGTGAACCCCGCAGCTTTTGCAGCTTCTGACACTGAATACTGCCCGGTCAGAAGAAAAGCGCGGGCTTTGGTCAACCGTTCAGATCGGATGTATTTCTTCGGTGTGGTCCCGAGGAACTGCTGGAACAGATTGAACAGGTATCGTTCGCTGATGTCTGTTTGCGCCAGAAGGTGTGGGATCGTCAGGTGTGAGGCCAGGTTGGCATCTATAAAATTCACGCAGCGGCGGAGTTGAGTGGGAAGGACGGTGTACCCATCCAGCAATTGATCCCCGTGCACGTCACGAAAATAGGCGATGACCGCGTCAATGGTCGCCCCCGCCAGTGGTGAGGTGGCCAACGTGTTGCCCTTCGCGATCACCGAGCGTTCCAATTCATCCTTGAGCAGAAACATCATCTGCTGGACCCGCCATCCTTCTGTCCGGGTCAGGTCTATCTCGGGCATGATCCGCGGCAATTTGCTGGTTGGATCACCTGTGGTTGCTTGCCACCGGCGCAGGACCTCGGCGTTGTTGATCTTCAACATCAGTTGCGTGCAGCCCACACGCCAGCTTGAGGCAAATCGCACATGGGGTGGAAGGAACAGGGCCGTGTTGCAGTCAGATCGCACCGAATTGCGCCCGGTGCTTTCAATATCCACGCCAGCGGCAATTGGCATCTCCAACATGTAGAAATCTGTAAATGGCTCAGGGGTGATCTCAACCGCCGCGCCGTATTTCAGAATGTTGTAGCTGCCTTGCGGAACCGGCGCCGACATATGCACGAAATCAAACGCGGTTTCAGAGCCGAGAAGCCGCATGCCATGGGGTTTGTAACGATCAGTCAGAGCCGCCTGCGCCGCCAATGGGTCCGACGATTGCTGAACCGCAACGCCGCAACTTGAAGGCAAAAAATCCGTCATTCGAGGTGTGTAACGGTTTTTTGGGGCCTGCGAAACTATCGCAACATTGCCTGTAGGCCCGGTTGCTCCCCAATCGGGGTGCGTGGCTGTGCGGCCATCGGGACCAACCCAAGGCCCGCAACCGGCCAAATGCCGCTAACCCTGTGAGACGACAACGCTCTGCGAGATTGGGTCCGCCCAGTGTTCGGTCTCCATGAAGGTGACATCAACAGCATCCCGGCCAGACCCGATCACCACCATGTCGGTGGCCTGTCGCTGGCCAGGCCCGGCAAACGCCTTCGCGCGCCTTGAAGGCCTCAACCGCAGTTGTTTCGGCGTTTGAACTGCCGGGGACATACGATATTTCGGCGGCGATCCAGTCCCGGATTGATGCGATTTTTGCGCCTCCGTTGAGGTGGCCGAACTGTTGCGCTGCGAAATCCGCAAACAGGTCGGACTGGCAGAACCGTGACGGCCGCAGATAGGCCGGCACTTTTCCGGGGAGGGTGTTCAAAGGCGTTGCTGCCAGATTTTCCAGTGTGACCACATGACGGGTGACGTCCACCTTGGCCCTGTAGCGGAGGCTGAACCGCCTGCTTGGGACCTATGCCCAAACCCTTTGGCCCACTGCGCCCTCTGGGTTGATCCGGCGCAGGGTCGCATTCTCAATTTCGAGGTTACTCTCCAGCACACTCTGCCCATCGCTCCGGGCAGCTTCAAGTATCAGAAGCACCATGTCGCCGTCGCTGATCTGATACTGGAGAGCCACGTCGATATCTATGGGCATGGGCGTGTCCTCTTTCGATTTGCGGCCTGGCACCCAAACCGGGAAGCTGGATTCGGGTGCGCCACCTTAGCGGCTTTGTTGCACAAATCGCCCTGGGCTGGACGGCCCCTGATTTCAGCACTCTGTGCCGCCAATACCCGGCAACCCGTGCTGGCATGTGTGATAGGGGGGACTGCGCTTGGCATACCAAAGACGGAGCTCAGATGCTGTCTTCCTGCTCCGGTTTCAGGGGGCAATGCCCCTGAAGCAGGCCGGAGTCCCTGACGAATATCTCACCAAGGAAGTCGATTACAGCACGAACGCGAGGTGCCCTTGCCATCGAGACATGGGACTCGGCCCAGACAATCTGCGATGCGACCGGATCGGACAGCACCCGGCGCAGTGACGGGTGGTGCGATTGAACACGGCTCTGCCTATCGCTCTCAGGATTTCAGGGCTGCCGCCTTCTGGTTACCATCAGGGGTCAGCCCGGACGACGAGGCGCTCGCAGAGGTCATGCAAAAGGGCGTGGCGGTGGCGCTGTAACCTGAGGTGTTCGCCGTTCTGGAGCAAGTTGGCGAAGGGCATCCGCAAGAGGCGCACTGGTATCTGCGCGCCATGGGGGGGACCCGCTTTGCCAGGGTCAGGGCTACGGGTCCGCGCTTTTGGCTCAGAGCCTCCAGCCCTGGGATCAGGCCCATGTCGCGGCTATCAGACAGGTTGCCGCGACCCTTTCGGAAAACGGCCATGACCGGCGGATTCCGCATTGGTCCGGCAGCATCTATTTCGAGGATATCAGTTCGGAATCGGATTTCGGGCTGATCGAGATCATTGTCGGAACGACGCTTGAGACCGGCGCATTGTAAGCCTTGGGCATGAGCGCCGCTGCCGGACGCCTCCCGGCGCGGGGCCGGGGCCGTCAGAGCGTAAAGGCGTCGCGGAACGCCGCCAGCGCCGCCTCGGCATCGCCAGAAGCATAGGCCTCCATGCCGATCGGGCCACGATAGCCTGCATCGCGCAAGGCGCGGGCAATAAAGGCATAGTTGATTTCCCCGGTGCCCGGTTCACAGCGCTCGGGGTTGTCGGCAACCTGAACCTCCCCGATCCAGGGCAGGCATTTTTCGCACCAGCGCAGCAGATCCCCCTCGCCGATCTGAGTATGATAGAGGTCGAGATTGATCCGCAATTGCGGCCGGTCGACCGCGGAAACCAGCGCCAGAACATCGGCGGTGGAGCCAAAGGGGCATCCCGGATGATCCTGCAGATTGAGGTTTTCCAGCGTGAAGACCACGCCTTCCTCCTCTGCCAGATCACAGATCCGGTGCAGCGTGTCCTTTGCCTTCAGCCACATCGGGCCGGTCACCTTGTCATGTTGCCAGATCGGAATGCCGCCCTCGCCAAGTCCGGTGCCATGCAGGTTGAGCCGGTCGACCTCAAGCCGCTTGCCCACTTTGGCGGTTTCACGGGCTGATTTCAGCAGCATTTCGGCCCCGTCATCATCGGCCAGACGACCCTCAAGATAGCCGTTCATGATGGTGTAATTGGCCCCCACAGCCTCCAGTTTGGCCAGGTCGTGATCGGGCCAGTTCCACAGGCCGACGCCGAACCCCATCTCGGTCAGGCGCGCGGCGCGCCAGTCGATGGGCTTGTCCAGCCAGAGCATCTCGGCGCAGGCTGCAAGCTGAAAGGGTTGCGTCATTTTCCGGGATCCTCGGGAGGGTAGGGGGGGGCGGTCAGATCGAGCCGGCCTCAACCATGAAGTTGTTCGCGCTGCACATCGCGGCATCATCGGAGGCCAGGAACAGAACCATGCGGGCGACATAGACCGGATCAATCGGATCGGGCAGACATTGACGGTCAAGCTGTCTGGCCAATGTCTCGGGCGTAACCCACAGGTTTTTCTGGCGTTCGGTCATGATCCAGCCGGGCACCACGGTGTTGACGCGGATGCGGTGGCCGCCCAGTTCCCGCGCCATGGTCCGGGTCAGCCCGTGGACGGCCGCCTTGGCGGTGGCATAGGCCGGAAACCCGGCCCCGGTTTCCCACCATGAATTTGACCCCATATTGATGATGGAGCCGCCACCCGCCGCAATCATTGCCGGCGCGACGGCCTGAATGGCAAAGAACATATGGCGCAGGTTCACATCCATGCGCTCGTCCCATTCATCGGCGGTCACCTTGGCCCAGTCATGGCGATCATCGCGCGCGGCATTGTTGACCAGAACCTGCGCCGGGCCCAGTTTTTCGGTCAGCTCCGCAAAACCCGCTTGCAGCGCATCAATGTCGCGCAGATCGCAATGGGCAAAGGCGTGATCCCCGTCAAAGCCGGATAAAAGCGCGGTGGCCCCCTCCGCCTCAATATCGACAATGCCAACCCTGGCCCCCTGGGCAGCGAAACCGGCCGCAATATCGGCACCGATCCCGGAGCCCCCGCCGGTCACTAATACTGTTTTGCCGTTGAGGCTGGGATAGGTTGCAAAGGGTTCCATCACGCGTCGCGCTCCATGATCCATTTGACTTCGGGCGCGGCGACAAAGCGCCATTTGCGCAGCGGCCCTGCCATCACGTTGAGGTAATACATCTCAAAGCCGTAAGGCGCGCCGCAGGGGTGATGCCCGCGCGGCACCAGAACCACATCGCCATCGGCAACCGCCATGGTTTCATCCAGCGACCCGTCATCGGTATAGACCCGCTGGGTGCCAAAGCCATTGGCCGGGTTCAGGCGGTGGTAATAGGTTTCTTCCAGATAGGTGATGCGCGGAAAATCATCCTCGTCATGGCGGTGGCTGGGATAGGAGGACCAATGCCCCGCCGGGGTGAACACTTCGGTCACCAGCAGGCTGTCGCAGTAATCCTCGTTCTCCATCGCAATGTTGTTGATATGGCGGGTGTTGGTGCCTTTGCCGCGTTCGGTCAGGGTGATGCCACCCGGCCCGATCCGGCGCGCCGCGTGGCCGCCTTTGCCGGGGGCCGAACAGACCGCGATCACGCAATCGGTTTCGGCGGTGGCGCTCCAGTCGGTGCCGTTCGGCAGGTAAAGGCAATGCGGCGCGGTCTTTTCAAAGACATCCATCCGGTCGCCCAGAACACCCCAATCCTGCCCGGCCCCGGTGATCTGCGCCTTGCCCTGCACCATGACAAGGATCACCTCATTGCCCCCTGTCGCCTCGGCGGCGGTATCACCGGATTTCAGGTGATGAAGAGCGAAGCCGACATAGCGCCAACCGGCCGCCGCGGGCGTGATCTCATGCACCTTGCCGCGGGTGCCAAAGGGCTTTCTGAGCAGGTTGGGCATCGGGCGGTCTCCTCTCTTTTTTGTTCGGGTCAGCCGTCGATGCGCAGGCCCGAGCGGCCGCAGATCTCGACGATGTGATCATATCCCAGCTTGGAATATTCATAGGGCGGGGCCTTGGCCGGATCCTGTTCGGCCTCGACCACGATCCAGCCCGCGAAATCCATCTTCTTCAGGGCATCGGTGACGGCCTGAAAATCAATGCATCCATCCGGGTCGCCCGGAACCGTAAAGGCCCCGGCAATGACGGCGTCAAGGAAGCTGCCATTCTCGGCCCGGATCCTGCGGGTCACATCCGCGCGGACATCCTTGAAATGGACATGGGCCACCCGGTGACCCCATTTATCCAGCGTCGCCATGACATCGGCACCGCCGAAATGAAGGTGCCCGGTGTCAAACAGCAGCGTCACCTCATCCGAGGTGGCCGCCATCAGCCAGTTGATATTGTCCTGATCCTCGATCATCGAGCCCATATGGTGGTGATAGGCCAGCACCAGGCCCTGATCGGCCATCCATTTGGCCAGTTCAGACAGTTTGGCCCCATAGGCCGTCACCGCGTCGCGTGACAGTTTCGGGCGGTGATTGACCGGCGTGGCCCGGTCGCCCTGAATGGTGTTGGAGCATTCGGCATAGACGAGGCAGGGCGCATCCAGGGCCACGAATTGTTCGACCTGCTGGCGGATTGCACGGGTTTCCTCGGCAACGGAAGACACCATCAGATTGCCCGAACACCAGCCACCGCACAGCGCGATGTCATTGGCGGCCAGAAATTTGCGCAGACCTGCCGTGTC
This sequence comes from Roseicyclus sp., assembly GCA_016763475.1. Taxonomy (GTDB): domain Bacteria; phylum Pseudomonadota; class Alphaproteobacteria; order Rhodobacterales; family Rhodobacteraceae; genus Gymnodinialimonas. The sequence goes on along the minus strand of JAESTV010000255.1, from coordinate 503 downwards.
CTGCGGCATGCGGCGGCCGCGTTCGACACCGGAATAGCCGATCTCGCGCGCCTCGCGCAGAGCCTGTTCCATGCTATAGGCGGCTGTCAGATCCGGCAGATCGTCATTTTGCCAGGCAATCGGAGAGATGCCAATCTTCACGCTCATTTGGTGTTTCTTTCCTTGATGGCGGCTTCATAGGCTGCGCGTTTCTCAGTCACTTCCGCGCGGTCGCTGGTTTCGGCAACAGCTACGTCCCACCAATGGCCGCCATGCGGCGTTGACGGGTAAGGGTCGGTGTCGATCACAATCACATAAGGCCCTTCGATGGTGCTGCGGGCACCAAGCGCCTCCTCCAGTTCGGCCACGCTGGCGACTCGGACCGCGGTTGCCCCCATCGCGGCGGCGTGCTGCACAAAGTCGATATTTGAGGGCCGCGCATGGATGGTATGATCCAGCGTGTTGTTGAACTCGGCCCCGCCGGTGCCCATTTGCAGCCGGTTGATGCAGGCATAGCCGCGGTT
>JAESTV010000254.1 GCA_016763475.1 Roseicyclus sp. | reverse complement strand
CCGGATTGAGCAGAAAGAGACAAACTAAATGGATTTCCTTCCCGCCTTCGGCAATATCGGTTTCACGGTTCTGGCTTTTGTCGTGGCCTTGTCAATCATCGTGGCGGTCCACGAATATGGCCACTATATTGTCGGCCGTTGGTCGGGGATCCATGCAGAGGTGTTTTCGATCGGGTTTGGGCCGGTGCTGTGGTCGGGCGTTGATAAACACGGCACGCGCTGGCAAGTGGCCGCAATTCCGCTTGGCGGGTATGTGAAGTTCCTGGGGGATGCAAACGCTGCCTCTGCCGGTGCAGATGGTGCGGTGCTGGATGCGCTGGACGCGCAGGAACGCCGCCGTTCGATGCCCGGCGCGCCCTTGTGGGCGCGGTCCGTCACTGTGGCCGCTGGCCCGATCTTCAACTTCATCCTGTCGATCCTGATTTTTGCGGGCATTGTCCTGGTTAGTGGCAAGGCCGTTGATGAGGCGCGCGTTGGGGCGCTGTTCCCGGTTCCGGCAGAAATCCGGACCCTGGAACAGGGGGACCTGATTACCGCCATCGACGGTGAGCCGGTGGAGACGTTGGCCGATGTCTACACCCTTGGCCGCACCCTGACGCCGCAACGTAGCCTGACCTACGACATCGTGCGTGATGGAGATGCAATGCAGGTGGAGGCGGCGTTCCCGCTGTTGCCGATTGTCGGATCTGTCGTGCCGCAATCAGCCGCAATTGCCGCCGGAATTTCCGAGGGTGACGTGATCATGAGTGTGGATGGCGCGCCGATCCATGGATTTTCCCAATTACGCGAGGCGGTGGATGCCTCGGAAGGGGCGGAACTGACCCTGACTGTCTGGCGCGCCGGAGAGACTCTTGAGCTTACCCTCGCCCCGCGTTCCACCGACTTTCCGAACCCGGATGGAGGATTCGACACACGGTGGCTGATCGGCATCACCGGCGGTTTGATCTTTGAACCAGAGATGGTTTCCGTTGGCCCGTGGGAGGCGGCAAAATTTGGCGTCACCCAGACCATTTTTGTTGTCGAATCGTCGCTGTCGGGTTTGTGGCACATCATCACCGGCTCAATCTCGTCGTGTAACTTGCAAGGCCCGATCGGCATTGCAGAAACATCAGGCGCGGCGGCGTCGCAGGGCCTCGACAGCTTCATCTGGTTTATCGCAGTGCTGTCCACTGCGGTGGGTTTGCTGAACCTGTTCCCGATTCCCGTCCTTGATGGCGGTCACCTGATTTTCCATGCCTATGAGGCGGTCACACGCAAGCCCCCGTCGGACAAAGTTCTGCGGGTTTTCATGAGCGTTGGCCTGATCATGCTGTTGTCGCTGATGCTGTTTGCACTGACCAACGATCTGTTCTGCCCGTAGGGGCAGGGTCCAGGGTTCAGGGGCGCGGGAGGCACACCCGCGTCCGAAGTCCCGAAAACTCCATTGGCGTGACAAGGTGTTGCCACATTCCGAGGCGATATTTGGGTCATCGAAACCAAATGGACTTAGTAAAATGCGACATCTTGCAGATAGCACCCGCGGCATGACCCAGCTTTTCATGCTGAATACTGACCGGTTCCTGGCACCTCTGCTGATTGTTGCCGCGCTCACACTTGCCGGTTGGATCCTGCGGGTTTCGGCGCCGTTCTAGGCTCCGCAACACCCTTCGATCAAACGATTTACAGGCGGCAGAGCAATCTTGCCGCCCGTGCCGGATTCGCCACAGGTTGTGACAAACCTCGCCGAACCCACAACACATATGCCACATGGGTTTGACTACCCCTTGGGGGCAGGGTACCCACTCCTTGTCTGCTATTTTGACCAAAGGGTGGGATTCCATGGTCCTTCGTGCATTTGTGCACTTGGCGTCGTGCCTCGGGCGGTTTTCTGCCTCAGTCTTCGTCGTGCTATCGCTTGTTGCTGTCGCTGTTCCAGCTGACGCACAGTCGTTTCGTTTCAATAGCTTCGATGTGCAGGGCAATGTCCGCACAAATGATGCTTCGGTGCTTCAGGTTGCCGGGATTGCCCCCGGCAGTACCGTGTCCGCGGGGGAGGTGAATGACGCCATTCAGCGGCTTCAGAACTCCGGGCTCTTTGAGTCGGTTGAAGTCTCGCCCCGGGGCAACACGCTGGTTATCACAGTTGTTGAATACCCCACGATCAACCGCATCGCGATTGAGGGGAACCGCCGACTGGATGACGATGAGCTTCTGGCGGTGCTGTCATCGACACCGCGCCGGGTGTATTCGCCGATCACCGCCCAACGTGACGCTGCCGCAATTGCGGAGGCTTACCGGGTGACGGGTCGCCTGACCGCCACCGCAACGCCGCAGATCATCCGCCGCAGCGACAACCGCGTGGATCTGGTGTTTGAAGTTTCTGAGGGCTCCGTGGTGGAAACCCAGCGCATTGCGTTTGTGGGCAACCGCGATTTCTCGGACCGCCGCCTGCGCCAGATTCTGGAATCGACACAGGCCGGCCTGTTCCGGGCGCTTATCCGTTCGGACACATTCATCGAGGATCGCATTGCGCTCGACCGGCAGTTGCTGACTGATTTCTATCAGGACCGTGGGCATATCGACTTTGCAATTCTGTCAGTCACCCCAGAGCTCAGCCGCGATCGTGGTGCCTATTTCGTGACGTTCAACATTCAGGAAGGGCAAAGCTACCGGATCGGTAACCTTTCCGTTGTGTCGCAGTTTCCCGGTGCAAACCCGGCGGATTTCCAAGGCGCGATCAACATTCGTCAGGGGGTTCGTTACAGCCCGCGCATTATCGACAACGCAATCACCCGGATGGAGAACCTCGCGTCTGATCAGGGCCTTCGGTTTGTCCGGATTGAACCGCGTCTGGTCCGCAACAATGCGGCCCTGACTGTGGACGTGGAGTTTGTAATTACCCGCGGCGAACGGGTGTTTGTTGAGCGGATCGACATTGAGGGCAACCAGACAACCCTGGATCGGGTGATCCGTCGCCAATTTGATGTGGTTGAAGGGGATCCGCTGGATCCGCGCCAGGTGCGCGCAGCAGCAGAACGCATCCGCGCCACCGGCTTCTTTGCCGACGTGCAGGTCGAAGGTCGCCAGGGCACGTCTTCGGAGCAGGTCATCATTGACGTTGACGTGGAAGAGCAGCCCACAGGCTCGCTGGGGTTCTCGGCCAGCTATTCCACGGACACCGGCGCAGGCCTTGCGGTCAACTTCTCGGAAGAAAACTTTCTGGGTCGCGGTCAGGCGCTTGCGGTGAGCTTTAACACAGTGGGTGGCGGCCAATCCCTGAGCTTCTCGTTTGAGGAACCGGCGTTCCTGCGCCGTGACCTTTCGTTTGGGGTAAGCGCGTATTACGCACAAACACAACAACAGAATAACACGAGCTTTGACACAGTCCGATATGGTGCCGGTGTTGGAGTGGCGTTTCCGATCAGTGAAAACAGCCGCCTGCGTCTGTTCTACAACTACGACCATGATGAGGTCACTGCGTTGGATGGAACCGGGAAGGTGAACTCTACGGTATTGCTGAATGAGCCGCTCGAAGCAGATACATCCCGTGTTGGTTTCACCTACAGCTTTGACAATCGCACAACCGGCCTGAACCCCAATGCGGGCGTTGCGCTCTCGTTCACTGGCGAATACGCAGGTTTGGGTGGGGATACGGAATTTATCCGATCCGTTGTGCGTGCCGTTGCCGAGACCCGCGTGGCACGTGAGGAAGTCACGTTACGTGCGACGTTTGAAGGTGGCGCGATCAACGCCCTGGATGGTGGCACACGTTTTGCCAACCGCTTCTCGCTCAATTCGCGTCAGATGCGCGGCTTCGAAAGCGGCGGTTTGGGCCCCCGTGACCTTGATGCCGACAATCGCAACGCGCTTGGCGGAAACTACTTTGCGGTGGCTCGTTTCGAAGCGGCCTTCCCGTTGGGGCTGCCTGAGGAATACGGAATTTCGGGCGGTGTGTTTGCGGATGTCGGCTCGGTTTGGGGGTTGGACGATACCGTTGGCCATTTGCCGGTCGACGACGGCTTCCACCTGCGCTCCGTTATCGGTGTCTCGATCTTCTGGGATACCGCCCTTGGGCCGCTGCGCTTCAACTTCTCACTCCCGATCCAGGTCGAAGACTATGACCGGACCCGCGAGTTTGACTTCACGGTTGAGGCGCGTTTCTGAAGCCCATGCGGAGCTTGCCAACACTCCTGCGCGCCGCCGCCCTTGGGTTGGCGGCGTTTGCGTTGGCGCCACCCGAAGCGCACGCGCAACAGGTGCCTGACCCTGCCGCCGCTGCGATTCTTGTTCTCAATCAGGACCGCCTGCTGTCACAGACCCTGTTCGGCCAACGTATCCAGCAGGAACTGGAGGCCGCCTCTGCGGCGCTGGCCGCCGAAAACCGGCGCATTGAGGGGCAGCTGACCGAAGAAGAGCTTGATTTGACCGAGCGCCGTCCGACGATGGCACCAGATGATTTCCGCGCGATTGCTGATGAATTTGACACCCGTGTCGGTGGTATCCGCGCCGCACAGGACGCCAAGGCCCGTGACCTGCAAGCCCAGGCTGAAGCCGCGCAGCAGCGTTTCTTCGAGGAAACGTTCCCGGTCCTGCTGGAGATTGTGCAGGCCCGTGGTGCCTCTGTTCTGCTCGACAGTCGCACGGTGTTATTGTCCGCGGGTTCTGTCGATATCACAGAGGCGGCAATTGCGGCAATTGACGAGACATTGGGCATTGGCGGTGATGCGCCGCTATTCTCCTTGCCCGGTCTGCCTGCGCCCGGTCTGCCTGCGCCCGAAGACTAGCGCCCGAAGACTAGCGCCCGCTTGCCGCGCGCGGGCTGAGTTGCTAACCGTCCCCAAATCACACTCACACGCCCCGGAGGCCAGCGCCATGACGGCAGACCCCCAGACCATCGCCGATATCGACCTTATCCAGCGGATATTGCCACATCGTTACCCGTTCCTGCTGGTCGACCGGGTGCGCGATATCGTGCCGTTCAAATCCGCGGTTGGCCTGAAGAACGTCTCCATAAATGAGCCACATTTTCAGGGCCACTTTCCCGGTATGCCAATCATGCCCGGGGTCACAATTGTTGAGGCGATGGCCCAGACGGCAGCGGTGATGGTTGGCGTCTCGGCTGGCCTGGCCGACAAGGAATTCCTCGTCTATTTCATGGGCATCGACAGCTGCAAATTCCGGCGCAAGGTTGTGCCGGGTGATGTGCTGGAACTGCACGTGACAGCCACCCGTGGCAAACCCGGCGCGAAGGTCTGGAAGTTTGACGGTCGTGGTGAGGTTGGGGGCGAACTGGCCTGCGAGTGCAGCTTCACCGCGATGATGGACCTGCCCGCTGACCGGCCCGCTGATCGGCCGGTGGAGGCCGGCTGATGGCCATCGACGCCTCGGCCCAGATCCACCCCAGCGCCGTCATTGAAGATGGTGCGGTGATTGGTGCGAACTGCAAGGTTGGTCCGTTCTGCGTGATCGGCTCTGAGGTGACACTTGGCCTGGATGTGACGCTGAAATCCCATGTTGTGCTCGCGGGCTGGACCGAGATCGGCGACGGCTGCGAAATCTTCCCGTTTGCCTCCATTGGTGAGATCCCGCAGGACAAGAAATTCGGCGGCGAACGGACGCGCCTGATTGTGGGTAAGCGCAATCGTATCCGTGAAGGGGTGACGATGAACACCGGCACCACAGGGGGTGGCGGCATCACACGTGTGGGTGACGATGGCCTTTTCCTCGCCAATGCCCATGTGGCCCATGATTGTCAGGTTGGTGACCGGGTCATCATGGTGAATTCCTCCGCACTTGCGGGCCATTGTGTTGTTGGCGATGACGTTATCATTGGCGGATTGTCGGGGGTCCATCAATTTGTGCGTATCGGCAACGGCGTGATTGTGGGCGCGGTGACGATGGTCACAAACGATGTCATTCCATATGGCCTTGTGCAGGGGCCACGGGGGCGGCTTGATGGGCTGAACCTGGTGGGATTGAAGCGCAAAGGTGTGGCCAAAGCTGATATCACCGCGCTGCGCGCCGCACTTCAGGCGCTCAAACAAGGGGAAGGTGCCAGCTTTCAGGAACGCGCCCGGCGTTTGGGTGAAAGTGATGAGATCGACAGTGATTACGTGCGCGACATCGTGGAGTTTGTTCTCGGCGATAGTGATCGTTCTTTCCTGACGCCGGATTGAGGCGAGTAATGCGCGCAATCCTTGCAGGTAAAGGTGCGTTGCCGGGCCTCCTTCTGGAGGCAGGGCCAGCGCGTCTGGTGCGCTTCTCAGGGGTGCCGGTAGATGTGCCCGTTGGTGGTGCGCCCGTTGGCGATGTGCCCGGTCGCGATGTGCCCATTTACGATGTAATCGAGGCGCGGTTCGAACAGCTCGGTCGCCTGTTCGATGATCTACGTGCAGCGGGTGTATCCGAAGTCTGCCTTGCCGGGGCGATGGCGCGCCCGCCGCTTGATCCGGCGGCATTTGATCCGTTCACCGCCAAACTGATGCCGGTTTTGATCCAAGCCATGGAGCAGGGCGACGATGCGCTGTTGCGCGCGGTGATTGGTGTGATCGAGGCGGCCGGTTTTCCTGTCGTTGCGGCCCATTTGATCCGCCCCGATCTGGTTGCGCCTGAGGGGGTGCTGGCTGGCGCCATAACCGGGCAGGCGGATGCGGCCCGCGCGCGCGCCGTGCTTGATGCGCTGGGGCCGTTGGATGTCGGGCAGGGTGCGGTGGTTGCCAACGGGCAGGTGATCGGGGTTGAGACGTTGCAGGGCACCGATGCGATGTTGGGTTTTGTGGCCAGGACTGCGCCCGGCTCCGGCGGTGTTTTTGTCAAACGCCCAAAGGTGGGCCAGGATTTGCGCGTCGATATGCCTGCTATTGGGCCAGAGACGATCCGTAACGCGGCGGCGGCGGGCCTTGCGGGGATCGAGATCGCTGCGGGGAATGTCCTGCTGTTGGATCGGGACGCGATCCTTGCGGCCTGTGCCCACACGGGCATGAGCCTTTGGGCGCGGCCTTAGGGATGGTCACGCCCCTGAAGCTGTTCCTTGTTGCGGGGGAGCCTTCGGGTGACCGTTTGGGCGGCACCCTTCTTGCCGGGCTGAAACAGGCGGGTGCAAATGTGGAGCCACACGGCGTTGGCGGCCCGATGATGGCGGCTGAGGGCCTGTTGTCGATCTTTCCCTATGAAGACCTTGCGGTGATGGGCATTGCCGAGGTTTTGCCGAAATACCGCCACCTCAAACGTCGCATCAGACAGACGGCGCAGGCCGTGGCGGACAGCGGCGCGCAGGCGTTGATCACCATTGATAGTCCTGATTTCGGCCTGCGTGTGGCGAAACTGGCGCGCGCCGCGAACCCATCGCTCAAGACGATCCACTACGTTGCGCCTTCGGTCTGGGCGTGGCGGCCCAAGCGGGCCACAAAGATGGCGCGGGTGATTGACCATGTGTTGGCCCTGTTGCCGTTTGAGCCGCCCTATATGGAGGCCGCTGGCATGACCTGCGATTTTGTGGGGCATCCGGTTGTTGCGGAACCGCTGGCCACTGTGGACGAGGTGACAGCCTTCCGCGCCGCCCATGGGATTGGGGCCCACGACAAGCTGTTGCTGGTCCTGCCCGGCTCTCGCTTGTCGGAGGTCACCCGGTTGGCCCCGGTTTTTGGCGCGGCTCTGCGCGGTCTGGACGCCCGGCTGGTCTTGCCCACTTTGCCCCATATCCGTGAGGCCGTTGCGCAGTTGACCGCCGGTTGGCGCCCCGCACCGATCCTTGTTGATGCCCAGGATGCCGCCACCAAACGCGCCGCGTTTGCGGCGGCGGATGGCGCGTTGGCTGCGTCGGGAACGGTGTCATTGGAACTGGCGGCAAACGCGGTGCCGATGGTGATTGCCTACGACATGAACTGGCTGACGCGCGCCATCGTGAAACGCGCCATCAAGGTTGATACGGTCACCCTGGTCAATCTGGTGTCCGACACCCGCGTGGTGCCGGAATTTCTGGCCGAAAACTGCCGCCCCGGCGCAATCCGCCCCGCGATTGAGGCGCTGTTACAGGGCACCACGTCACTCGCCACCTCGTCACACGGGACCTCGGGCCAAGACGCCGCCATGGCCCTGACAATGGAGCGTTTGGGGCGCGGAGGGGATGCGCCGGGCCTGCGCGCGGCGCGGTCGGTTTTGGCGGCCCTCAAGCCGTAAAGTCAGCCTCATGCGCGCCCACCAAACCCATCAGCACCCGTGGGTTGATCGGGAAGATGTGGCGCGGAGTGCCTGCGGCGGCATACACCAGATCAAAATCCAGCAAACGCGGATCATACCAGGCGCGGATTGGGCTGAGGTGGCCAATTGGGGACACGCCGCCAATGGCGAACCCGGTTTGCGCCCGGATCAGCGTGGCGTCCGCTTTGCCAAGCGCTCCACCGGCAACTGCGCTGGCCTTTTCTGTGTCCACCAGGTTTCCACCAGCGGTCACAAACAGCACCGCCTCGCCGGATGTCTGATCCCGGAAGATGATCGACTTTGCGATCTGGTCAATCCCACACCCGGCCGCTGATGCCGCCTCTACCGCTGTGCGTGCGCCATCGGCCATTTCCAGCACCGCCGCCGAAACGCCCGCCTCTTCCAACACGCGCCGCACACGTTTCAACGACTTTGACACTGTGGTGATCCCCTGCCATTCCAGATGGAACGATCTGGCCCCAAATGGCCAGACGTAACGATCTAGTCCCAAACGGGACAATAAGGAAGCCCGCCGATGCCGTTCGCCAACCGCCTGACCCGCGCGCCTATCGCTTATTCGCCGGACCGTGGGGCGGAGGCGTTGGGGCATCTGCATCATCTGCCGCCTGAGGTGGCGGAGCTGATTGTGGGCGCGGGGGGATCGTCTCCGTATCTGGCCGAGTTGATCCGCAAGGAAGGCCATTGGCTGTCCCATGCCCTGGAGGAGGAACCCGAAGAGGTGATCGCCACCCTGATTGCAGAGACCGGGGGCCTGGATGCGGGCAGCCTCGATGTGGGGTTGCGCCGCCTGAAGCGTCGGGCGGCGTTGATTGTCGGGCTGGCTGATCTGGGTGGTGTCTGGGGGCTGGCAACGCTCACGCAGGCCTGGACCGATTTCGCGGATGCCTGCGTAGCGGCAGCGCTGGCGATCCATGTGGCGACACTGGCGCGCCGTGGCAAAATTCCCGGCCAGACCGAGGCGGACGGGTTGCGGGACGGCGCCGGTATGGTAGCGCTGGCGATGGGAAAGATGGGTGCCGGAGAGCTGAACTATTCGTCCGACATCGACCTGATTTGCCTGTTTGACGAGACCCGGTTTGACGGCCAATCCGAGGAAATGGAGGCCCGCAGCGGCTTCATCAAAGCCACCCGCGCCATGGCGGCGTCCCTGAATGATCCAACCGCGGATGGCTACGTGTTCCGCACCGATTTGCGCCTGCGCCCGGATGCCAGTGTCACACCTGTCTGCATCTCGATGGCGGCGGCGGAGCGCTATTATGAGGCTGAGGGGCGCACCTGGGAACGCTCCGCCTACATCAAGGCCCGCCCGGCGGCGGGGGATGTGGCGGCGGGCGCACGGTTTCTTGAGACGTTGACGCCGTTTGTGTGGCGCAAACATCTGGATTTCGCCGCGGTGGCAGAGACCATGGATATGCGCCAGCGTATCCGCGACCATAAGGGCCTGCACGGGTTGGCGCTTGAGGGGCGGAACCTTAAGCTTGGCCCCGGTGGGATCCGTGAGGTTGAGTTTTTTGCCCAGACCCGCCAGCTGGTTGCCGGGGGGCGTGATCCGTCCCTGCGTTCTCCGCGTACCGTCAAGGCGCTGGTCGCCCTTGCGCGGGCTGATTGGATCACCCGTGACGTCGCCACTGAATTGGCCGATCACTACGGGGCGCTGCGTGAGGCGGAGCATCGCTTGCAGATGATCGACGATGCACAGACCCATTCCTTGCCCAAAAACGCCGAAGGATTTGACCGCCTCGCGCGGCTCAGCGGCGAAGGGGATACGGCCCGCTACCGCGCCACGCTGGAGGCGCGCCTGAACGCGGTGGAGAACCTGACGGGTGATCTTTATGCCTCAAAGGCGGGCACCGCTGCCGCCCCTGAGTTGTCAGAGACATCCAAGGGCATTGTGGCCCGTTGGCCCGGCTACCCGGCACTGCGATCCGAGCGCGGCCAGGCGATTTTCGAACGCCTCAAACCTGACTTGCTGACCCATTTGACCCAGGCCGTGCGCCCCGATGAGGCGCTGTTGAATTTTGATGGATTCTTGCGCGGATTGCCTGCCGGGGTGCAAATATTCTCGCTTTTTGAAGCGAACCCAAGCCTGGTGGATCTGATTACCGATATATGCGCAACCGCGCCGGGTCTCGCCACCTATCTGTCGCGCAATTCCGGGGTGTTTGACGCAGTTCTGGACGGGCAGTTCTTTGCGCCCTGGCCGGGTGCGGTTGGGCTTAGGGACGATTTGGCGGCCACTTTGGAGCCGCTGGATTATGAGGCGCAGCTGGATACCGCGCGCCGTTGGCAGAAGGATTGGCACTTTCGGGTTGGGGTCCACATGTTACGCGGATTGATCGGGGCTGCGGATGCCGGGCAGCAATACTCGGATGTGGCTGAGGCGGTTGTATCGGCGCTCTGGCCCTGCGTTTGCGCCGAAATCGCGCGCCGCCATGGGTGTGCGCCCGGTCGCGGAGGTGTGGTGCTGGCTATGGGCAGCCTTGGGGCCGCGGAGATGAGCGCAACCTCGGATCTGGACCTGATCGTGATTTTCGATGCCGGTGGGGTGGAGATGAGCGATGGTCGTCGCCCGCTGGACCCGCGCGGCTGGTTCGCCAAGGCCACCAAAGCGATGATCACGGCCCTGAGCGCGCTGACGGGAGAGGGGAAACTCTATGATGTCGATATGCGTTTGCGCCCGTCAGGCGGGCAGGGACCGGTGGCGACGGCCCTGTCCTCGTTCCGGCGCTACCAGCAGGAAGAGGCGTGGACGTGGGAGCATATGGCGCTGACGCGTGCCCGGGTTGTGGCTGGTGATGCGGGCTTGGCTGAGGATGTGGAGGCGGTGCGCCGTGGGGCAATTGCGAGGCGTGCCGGTGACGCGGCATCAGTTCTGCGCGAGGCGGCAGAGATGCGCAAACGCCTGCAACAGGCGGGCCGCGCCGGCAGCACGTGGGCGGTGAAGGACGGGCCGGGGGGCTTGCAGGATATCTCGCTGATCGCACAAGCGCTTGCGTTGGCAGCGGGCAGCCCGACGCGACAACCGCCACAGCAGTTGGCAGCCGCCGTGGAGGCGGGTTTGATTGCCGCGGGCATCGCGGCGGATCTGACAGCAACCCATGTGTTCTTCAGCGCTGTGCAACAGGCCGGGCGGCTTCTGACTGATGGCGCGTTGGAGACTCAGGATACCGGCGAAGGTGGGCGCGCGTTTCTGCGGCGATTGACCAATGTGACGTCCCCGGACGCTCTGGTGACGCAACTTGACACGTTGCGGACAATTGCCGCCGATAGGATTGCCGAAATTCTGACCGCAAGCGGGTGAGGCCAGCGATGAGAGACAACGACCCAACCGATCCCAAGGGCCTGATCCGGGAGTCGTTCCGTATCGACGGGATATCCGCGCCGGAGTGCCGGTCGATCTTCATGGATTGGGCGCTCAGCGTCGAACAAACGGATCACCGGCCTCTGATCGAGGCGCTGTTGGCGCGTCACGCTGTTGATCCGTCGGATCATCCGATGAAGACGGTCCTGCAAGACGGCCTGGCCGGGAAGCCGCCTGCAGGGCGACGCGGTGGGCGGGCCGCACGTGTCAGGGACACATAGGGGAGGTGTGGGGCAACAACCGCCGGGGCGTGGGATGGCCGCTCGGGTCGCGGGCTCGGGTTGCTGGCGGTTCGCTGGCTAGGGCCGCTGGCTAGGGCCGCTGGATAAAGCGGATATCGTAGGTGATGGGCTGTGGCTCGGCTGTGTCTGTCTGATCAGCTTCAAGTTCATCGAGCGTTGGGTAATAATCAATCGGTGTGGGGCTTGTCGCGTCGGGGTGGGTGATGGCGCCACGCAGCGCCCTGCGAAGGCCGCTAAGGTTGCGACCCTGTGCAAACTCTGCCTCCAAATCAAGGGTTTGAGCCAGTGCGCAGGCATCAGGCAGGCATTCGATCCAAATCTCATAAGGCTCTCCCCAGACGCCGGGGACCAGCGCCAACTGGCCGTCTTGTTGGATCGCCATGCCGTTTATGCCGCCAAAAGTGAGGTTCGGGTTGGAATTTGGGCGGCGGCGAAAATGCACGTCCACATTGCCCATGTGGG
>JAESTV010000253.1 GCA_016763475.1 Roseicyclus sp. | reverse complement strand
GTGCCCAAGCCCCCCGCGCCCCTGTGCCCGCAGGTGACGAGGCGCGGGAAGAGCGGGTGAAGATGACCCGATTGCGCCAGACCATCGCGCGGCGATTGAAAGAAGCGCAGAATGCGGCGGCGATCCTGACCACGTTTAACGAGGTCGATATGACCGCGGTCATGGGCTTGCGAAGTGAATACAAAGAGCTGTTCCTGAAGAAACATGGCGTGAAGCTGGGGTTCATGTCGTTCTTCACCAAGGCCTGTGTGCATGCGCTTCGTGAAGTGCCTGAGGTCAACGCGGAGATCGACGGAACCGATATCGTCTACAAGAACTTCGTTCACATGGGGATTGCAGCGGGGACACCTCAGGGACTTGTGGTCCCGGTGATCCGCGACGTGGATGGCATGAGTTTTGCCGATATCGAAAAGTCGATTGCCGAGAAGGGGGCGCGGGCCCGGGATGGCAAGCTGTCGATGGCCGAGATGCAGGGCGGGACGTTCACGATCTCGAATGGGGGAGTTTACGGCTCACTGATGTCTGCGCCGATCCTGAACCCGCCGCAGTCCGGTATCCTGGGCATGCACAAGATTCAGGACCGTCCGGTGGCGATTGGCGGCGAAGTGGTGATCCGCCCGATGATGTATCTGGCGCTGAGTTATGACCATCGGATTGTGGATGGCAAAGGCGCGGTGACGTTCCTGGTGCGGGTGAAAGAATCGCTTGAGGATCCACGGCGTTTGTTGATGGATTTGTGAGGGTGTTGCTGCGCCTCCTGTTTCAGGGGGCGCAGCAGCGAGATCTGAAGGCTGCGACGTCGCGCTGGTTGGTAGCGATGCCCGGTTGTTAGCGACGCAATGTGTCGATTGAATCAGCCGGAATTTGCAGGCTGATTAGTGGCAGTGGTCGCCACCAGTTCGGGTTTCGTTGTGGCATCCGGAACGGTTCAACCCGCCGCTATGGCGCACCTCATCCGCGTTTAATGACAGGGGTCCGGTTTCTGCTGTGCCAAGTGGCAAGCCGGAGGCGAAAAGGGTTGCGACAACGGCTGCGGTTTTCATGCTTTACGTCGATCTATTTGTATTGTGTCGTTAGTGAGCGTTGGCAAATCTCCTATTTGAAAGGCGGCAGGGATCAATTTTCCCCAAGAGAAAATGTATACAGGTGGGCAGGAACACCTCCCCCCTCACGCTTGTTTCACACCTCCGGCACCTCCCGGCCTCGTGTTTCGCCAGTGATCACCCTCCCGTGCGACAGTCTTCTCAAGGCACAAGGAGACTAGGGAAATGAAACATCATACAAGCCACGCCACCAGCCGCCGGGCGTTTCTGGGCACGGCTGCGGCGAGTGCCATCGCCGCTCCGCTCTCGGCATCTGCTCAGACGCCTGCCCCCGGCAGCGAGGACATGACCTATGAGGTCACGCGCACAGAGGAAGAATGGCGCGCACTGCTGAGCGACGAAGAATATCGCATCATGCGAGCGCAGGGGACGGAGCCTCGGTTCTCTTCCCGTTATGTGGATGAGGATTCCGCAGGACATTTCCAATGTAAGGGCTGCGATCTGACGATTTACGACAGCGAGTGGAAGACACCGCGCCTCATTGGGTGGGTGTTTTTCTATCACGCCCGCAGGGACTCGGTCCTGTTGGACATCGACGAATGGCCCGCCGTGATGGCCGGGGATGAGGATATGGCGGAAAGCCAGTTTGTGACTGAGGCCCATTGCCGCCGATGTGGCAGCCATTTGGGTCACATGATTCAGGTGCAGGGTGATTTGCTGCACTGCATCAACGGTGCCAGCCTTACCTTTGTCGCGGGTGACGCAAGCTGACCAGCTTGCACCTTACGCCGACCAGGAGCATTATCCGAAGCGGTTCCCCTGTTGCGGATTTTTCCTGATGACCCCAGAACTGACTGTCCTTGCCCTTGCCGCCCTGTTGCAGGTTGTGCAATTTGGGCTGATGGCTGTGCCTGCAAATCTGGAGGTGGGGCCGGGCAAGACGATGTCCGCCCGTGACCGTGACCGTCTTGGCGGGTCGTTGGAGGACCAGATGAGCCTCCGAACGGCGCGGCTGTACCGCGCGATGAACAACCATTTTGAGGGGCTGATCCTGTTCACCATTGCCGTGGTTGTGGTGACATTGGGCGCGCAATCAACGCCACTCACCGCCGCCTGCGCCTGGGTCTATCTGGGTGCGCGGGTGCTGTATGTCCCGGCCTATGCCTTCGGTTGGCGGCCTTGGCGCAGCCTGATCTGGTTCGTGGGTTTCGGGGCAACGTCAATAATGGTGGTATCCGCTCTTTTGTGATCGGTCCTGTGGGGGTATCTATGGGCTAATGACACCCGCCGACCCGTTAGGCGAACGCCCCTCACGACCGACCCAAAAGGATAATCCCCATGGCACAATACGACGTTATCGTCATCGGTTCCGGCCCCGGCGGCTATGTCTGCGCCATCCGCTGCGCGCAATTGGGGCTGAAGACCGCCTGTGTGGAGGGGCGAGAGACCCTCGGCGGGACGTGCCTGAACATCGGTTGCATTCCCTCGAAGGCGCTGCTGCATGCCTCACATATGTTACATGAGGCAGAGCATAACTTCGCCAAGATGGGCTTGAAGGGGAAATCACCGTCCGTCGATTGGCCGCAAATGCAGGTGTATAAGGACGATGTGATTGGGCAGAACACCAAAGGCATCGAATTCCTGTTCAAGAAAAACAAGATTGATTGGCTGAAAGGCTGGGGGAGCATTCCTGCGGCCGGGAAAGTGAAGGTTGGTGACGAGGTTCACGAGGCGAAGACAATCATTGTGGCCTCTGGGTCCGAGCCGTCGAGCCTGCCGGGGGTTGAGATCGACCAGAAGGTTGTGGTGGACAGCGAAGGTGCGCTGAGCCTGGCGAAAGTGCCCAAGAAGATGGTGGTGATCGGGGCCGGGGTGATCGGGTTGGAGTTGGGCTCCGTGTATGCGCGGCTTGGGTCTGAGGTGCAGGTGATCGAGTTCCTTGACCACATCACGCCGGGGATGGATGGCGAGGTTTCAAAAGTGCTCCAGCGGACCCTGAAGAAGCAGGGGATTGGGTTCACTCTTGGCGCGGCGGTGCAATCTGTGGCGGCGACGAAGACCAAGGCCAAGGTTACCTACAAGCTGCGCAAAGACGACAGCGAAGTGGTGGTGGACGCTGATGTGGTGCTGGTCGCCACGGGGCGGCGGCCTTACACCGACGGCCTGGGGCTGGAGGCGTTGGGGGTGAAGATGTCGGATCGCGGCCAGATTGAGATCGACGGGCAGTATGCCACAAATGTGCCGGGTGTGTTGGCGATAGGTGACGCGGTGGCTGGCCCGATGCTGGCCCATAAGGCTGCGGATGAAGGCATGGCAGCGGCTGAGGTTGCCGCGGGCAAACATGGCCACGTGAATTACAGCGTTATTCCGGGTGTGATTTACACCCATCCAGAGGTGGCAAATGTGGGTGCCACTGAGGAGGACCTGAAAGAGGCGGGCCGCGCCTACAAGGTCGGCAAGTTTTCGTTCATGGGCAACGGTCGCGCCAAGGCGAACTTCGCCGGTGACGGGTTTGTAAAAATTCTTGCAGACAAAGAGACAGACCGGATTTTGGGCGCACATATCATCGGGCCAATGGCCGGTGATCTGATCCATGAGGTCTGCGTGGCGATGGAGTTTGGCGCGTCAGCCCAGGATTTGGCGATGACCTGCCACGCACATCCGACGTATTCGGAAGCGGTGCGTGAGGCCGCTTTGGCGTGTGGGGATGGAGCGATCCACGCCTGACGGGCTGCGCTTGCTCAAGTTGCCGCGCTCCCGGCGCTTGCGCCGGTTCGTGCGGCTGGCGGTCGGCGCGGGGGGCATTCCGCCTCGGACGACGCTTGCGCGTCTTTACCTCGCCGGACCACGCGCCCTCAGCCCCCTGGGGGGCTTTCGCGCGCGGCGCCTAGTGGCAGCTGATGCGCCCCGTGTTTGCGCCTTGGCGCTTTGCAGGTGTCGGGATGCCTCCCCTAACAGCGGCAAAGCCGCTTATCGGGCAATGGACGGGAGTTTTTCTGCCAAGATGAAATGGGGGTGTGACACAGAAGATGATGGCCCCTTCATCTTGGTAAAAAACTCCGGGGGAGGGCGAAGCCCGGGGGCAGAGCCCCAACGCGCTCGCCTTTGCACTCAACAGATAAGGTTTTGCACCGGGGCCAAGTGAGCCGAAGGCGAACGAGGCCTCCCCGGCGACGCGCGCAAGCGCGGCGCAACCCCTAATTCGCCAGCAACCGCAGGCCTTGGGTCACATCCGCACGTAGCGCGAGGCGCAGGCTTGGTTCGTCCCCGGCACGGAGTGCTGCGAGGATCAGCTTATGGTGGGGCGGGGCCTCAGTGCGCCCCAACCGCCCGTAAAGCGCCCGCATGGTTGGCCCCAATTGCAGCCACACTGTCTCGGCCAGAGCCAGCATGGCAGGCGCCTGGGCGCGCAGATACAACGTGCGATGAAAATCGAGGTTGGCGCGGATGTAGCCCACGGCGTCGCGCCGCGCGATGACGTGGGCAACTTGGGTGTTGATCGCCTCCATCCGCTCGATCAGCGCCGGGTGCGCGCGGGGAAGCGCGCGGGAGGCCAGTTCAGGTTCCAGCAGGGCACGGATGGCGGCAAGCTCTTCGATGCGTTCGTTGGATAGTTCAGGTGTGGAGACACGCCCGCTTGTGGACAGGAACAGCGCACCTTCGCTGACCAGGCGGCGTATGGCTTCTCTTGCCGGGGTCATCGACACACCAAATTCGCGGCCGACACCGCGCAGGGTCATCGCTTGGCCCGGATCAACCTCGCCGTACATGATGCGTGAGCGCAGGGCGCGGTAGACGCGGTCGTGGGCCACGGCTGCTCCGGTTTCTGTCGGGCGGGGGTTCATCAGCATTGTGGCTGGTCCTTTGCATCAAATCGCCAGGCCAGAAGATCCGCCCCATGGGCGCGCATCCAACGGCGATAGTCATCGGTCTTTGGGCTAAGGTGCTTACACAACGCCCAAAATCGAGCTGAGTGGTTCATCTCCACCAGATGTGCGACCTCATGGGCGGCGACGTAATCCAGCACCTCAGGCGGGGCCATAATCAGCCGCCACGAGAACATCAGATCCCCCTTGGCAGAGCAACTGCCCCAGCGTGATCGTGGGTCACGCAGGGTGATCCGCCCATGGCCCTTGCCAATTGCCTGCGCATGGTGCGCAACAGCAGCGGTCAGCCGGTCCCGCGCCATGGCCCCCAGAAGCGCCTTCAGGCGCGGGCCTTCACGCGGGCCGGGGGGCACATGTAACGCGCCGTCGAAAAATCGGGCGGCGCGTCCGGTGCCCGCAACAACCGGGCGGAGAACGCCGCAGATCGGCAATTCTGCCCCGATGCGGGCCTGTTGTACGCCAGGCGCTTGGTCCAGATGCTGGCGCACCCATGCCTCGCGTTCGCGCAGAAACGCCAGCGCTTCAGCCTCCGGTGCCCACATTGGCAGGCTCAACGACACCCGCCCGTCAGACCGGCTGACGCGCAGCGAAAACCGTTTGGCGCGAGCGTTTCGGCGCACCAATACCTCCACCGGCGGGTCACCGGGCAACAAATGGATTGAGGCGGCGGTTGTGGCGGGCGAATGTGCGGCCAAGTACATGCTCCGAGATCTGGGCCAATTATGGGGCCAATAATGGCGGTCGAAAATGCGCGCCAAGAATGCGCGCCGAGAATGCGGGGCCGGGAAAAACCCTGAAAGGCTTTGACAGTCTTCTGACACTATGGCAGAGGGCAACTTCCCGCGATACCGATGATTGAAGGGGGTGTCATGCCCAAAGAGGAATGGGGCGTTAAACGCGTCTGCCCCACAACCGGAAAACGTTTCTACGATCTTGGGGCCAGCCCCATCGTCAGCCCGTACACGGGTGAGGTCGTTGTGCTTGAAACCGGCAAAGGTGGTGCGCAAAGCCTGGTGGCTGACAAAGCTGCCACAAAAGCCAAAGAAGCTGAGGCCGACGAAGAAGTGGTCCTCGATGATGATATCGACATCGCAGGCGAAGATGATGATGATGCCGATATCCCAGATGATGATGTGCTGGATGATGATGATGACGATACCGTCGCACTTGACGATATCGCCGATGTAGCGTCGAACGATAGCGACGACTGACGGATAGGCCGGGGTATGATGTGACCCTTGCCAAGCGGGATTTTTCGCTTGCACGGGGCGCGGCCCGGCCTTACACCGCCACGCGAATGGGGCCTTAGCTCAGCTGGGAGAGCGCCTGCATGGCATGCAGGAGGTCAGCGGTTCGATCCCGCTAGGCTCCACCAAGCGTCTTTGCATGGCAAAGGCGCAGGCCGACAGGGTATTCGGGAAACGAATGCCCCGAGAGGCCAAGCGGCTATCCCAACCGACAACACCGAGTCAGCCGGCTAGCTTACGCGCGATCAACAGCGAGCTTTCACCGCAATTGCCTCAAGAGATCAGATTTCTCAACTATTCATCGTCAACAGCCGCCCAGCGCGGTCTTTGATCCCAGCGCGCGGCTCACATTTGAAGCTGGGAATTTTGCTGGCCCTGACCACCGAACCAGCCGTTAACAATGTCGTTGCCGCCCTGTCCCTCACCGGCGATATTGTCTGTACCTCGGAACGAAATCACTGTCTTGCCCGCGAGATCTCCGGAGGTCACAGAATAAGCGGCAGCGTAGAAGCCGGCTTCCACTCCAGGAGCCCCTTCGGCAGTATCGGACTCACGGATCATCGTCCCAAACGCAAGTCCGCTTCCGATTGTTCCGAGTCCGTCAACGTCACCGCTCGCAGGCTGCTCATCGACCAAACCTGATCCATAGCCACGATTGTAGGAATCGAGTGCAAAGAGCGCGAGTTGCAATTCAGGCGAGATAGTCATTGTCCAATCTCCGTTGAAAAGGAATTTGCGGAAAGGGTGTTTGCAACCGGAAAGTCGCTGTCACGGGACCCAAATCGTTGCCCATCCAGCCTGTTCGGCCATGCACTCTCGAGCCAAGGGAGTGTAGATAGGATGTCCAACTCCACCTCATACCGCACCACCTCCAACGTCACCTCCACCAACCGCACGCCTGCCCCAAATGTCGCGGCCAGATCATCCGGATCGACCGATGCAACAGTGACCGGATCCTCAATATCTCCAAACGTCACCAGCCGAGGTCTCAGCCCTCCGGTCAACTCAACCACCTCTGTCTGCTCCGGCGTCGCCGCCAGCCACTCGCCCCGCTCGTGACGCGGGATG
>JAESTV010000252.1 GCA_016763475.1 Roseicyclus sp. | reverse complement strand
GGATTACCCCGTTGAAATTGACGCTGATCGTGCCGCTTGGCACCGCAATAGGTTGTTGGAACGTTTGCGGAGCCAAGCCGGGAGTGGTGCAAGGTCTGCGCCGTCACCGACAATCAGCAAACCAGCTGCTCAGAGGCGCCCGGACGGGATCGGAGCGGCCCAAGAGATACCAACGGCGCAAACTTTCGGAGGATCTGGTGCTGGCCTCGATGCAAGGTTGTCGGCCATTTCCGACCCCGAAATGCTTGGAAAAGAACACCCGGCCATCATTACACGTTTGATGAAGAACCTGACTCGGGAGGAGCGTGTGATTGCGCTGAAATCGCTGCCCGGACCGGTCGCCCGATCCATCGTGCGCCGTCTGAAATGACGAAAAGCCGCCGGGTGTGATCCTGGCGGCTTTCGACGTGCCGGGATAGCTCCAAAGGATTTTGGACGGCGCAACCGGTGGTGTTTGTTCGCCGGAACTGTACGTCCCCACACTTTGATGAACCGCAACGCCCCGACTTTAGAGGGTTTGAACGGTTAATCGACGACATTCACCCAGACAATTGGCAAACCGCACAGGTGGCGACGCCATGTGCGATGCGCCCTCAGCGGACGATGAACTCTGCATGGAGTGCGCCCGCGGCTTCGATGCTGGCGAGGATATCGATCATATTCCGAGGCGAAACGCCGAGCGCGTTCAGCGCAGCAACAACCTCTGACAGGGATGTGCCACCGGGAATTTCGGCCAGACCGGTGCCGCCGTCTTCGATGAGGGTCACTCCGGTTCGGGGTAAGATCACCGTCTCCCCCTCTGAAAACGGATTTGGCTGGACAACAATCGGGGCCTCTTGAATCCGCAGTGTAAGATTGCCCTGGGCTACGGCAACGCGGCTGATCCGAACGTCTTCACCCATTACAATTGTGCCAGAGCGTTGATCCACCACCACACGGGCGCGGGTTTCAGGTTCCACCAGGATATTCTCAACCCGTACAATCGCATGGGCCGGGGAAGGGGCGCGGGTTCGGCCAATGTCCAAAAGAACGGTGCCCGCGTCCAGCATTATGGCGACGCTGCTGCCGAACTCTATGTTGATCGCCGCCTCGATCCGCGCCGCGGTGGTGAAATCGGGTGAGCGTAACGCCAGACGGATCTGCGACATTTCGGTGAAGTCAAACGCCACCTCACGCTCGACCCGTGCCCCAGCCGGAATCACGCCAGCCGTTGGGACACCTTGAATCACCTCTGCGCCATCACCGGTGGCAGATGCGCCCCCCGCGATCACAGCGCCTTGGGCGACGGCATAAATCTCTCCATCGGCAGCGGTCAGGGGTGTCATCACCAAGGTGCCGCCAAGCAGGCTGTCGGCATCGCCGATAGCAGAGACGGTGATATCAATCTGCCCGCCTTGTCGCGCGAAGGGCGGTAAAGTGGCGGTTACAATGACGGCGGCAACGTTTCGCGGGCGGAACTGCTCGCCGGTTACGTTCACGCCGAGGCGCTCCAGGACATTTACCATGATCTCTTCTGTGAAGGGGGCATTGCGCAGCCCGTCGCCAGTGCCGTTCAGGCCAACGATCAGGCCATATCCGACCAGATCGTTGCCGCGGACCCCGTCGAATTCGACCAGATCCTTGATGCGGATCGGGGTGGCGACCGCGCTGGCGGCAAACGCCATTGCAGTGAAGAATAACGCGAGAAATCGGATCACCGAAGAAACTCCGTAAGGCTCAGGCGCGACATGCGCGCGGTCAAGATGTAGAGGCTTTCAAGGCGGATACTGACGGCCTCAAGCTCTGTCGCTGTGAGGTAAGGGTCCGCTCCGACCAATCGCCCGTATTCAATTTGAAGGCTGCTGCGCGTAGATTCTGCGGTCACGCGGGCGTCTTCGATCCGCGCCTCCTCGGCGCCGAGGCCGGCGCGCAATTTGATCAGATTGGTTTCCCCGTTCAACATCTGCTGGGCGGCCGCAGTCACCAATGCACGTTGCTCGGATTCTGGCAGGGGAGTGGCTGTTTCGGCCGCCAAAGCCGCCAGTGCCAGCCCGGTAAGGGTTTCACGGATTGCCGGATCCAACGCGGTGATCCCGGTTTCGGCTGATTGCCCTTCTCCAATGAGAACGGCAGGTGGCTGGCCGCCGCCGCCTTGCCAAGCCAGGGTTTCATACCCGCCGCCCGCGTCCATGAACCACGCCTCCACATCAGCGACAATGGTGGCCGCGTCAGCTGCGCCGCTGACCAATGTGCGCAGCTCCGCCATCATGTCTTCGCCACTGATCAAGGGGGTCATGTCAGGGGCATCGGCAGAAAACAGGCTGCGTCCGGCGAGGCGTGTGTTGAGCGCGGCAACCGCGTGTTCAAATCGTTCGGTCCCGTTGGCAAGTGTCAGTTGCAGATCCGTCAGGCTGCCGCCGCCACTCGCCGCCAGAAGTTGCGGCGCGAACCCATCAACCTCAGCCGACATACGCGCCAGAGCCGTTTGCCGACCCTCAGCTGCAATAGCGGCATCGGTGACGGACGAGGTGAACGAGGCGTTCAGGCGCATGCTGCGGGTGATGTCGGCGAGGGTCGAAAAATCGCCGCCCAAAGCGCGCCCAAGATCGGCAGTCCGGCCCGAAGACAGCTCTGACGTCAGGCGGGAGAGATCAGATTTGAGCTGGGCGGAATCGCGGCGCAAAAGTTGGAATTGGGCGGCATCGCCAAAGGTTACCAAGGTCATCCCGCGATCCTCATCAGCTCATCCATCAGTTGTTGGGCGACATTGATGACACGTGCGTTGGCGGCGTACATCTGTTCGATCCGCAGCAAACGATGCAGTTCGTCATCGGTATCCACACCACCCGCAAGCTCTGCCGCCTCCAACGCGGTATGCTGCGCGGAGGATCGGCTGAGGGACATCTCGGCGGTTGAACGCCCAAGCCCGGCGAGGGAAAGGTTTTCAGCGATTAACCCGGACATGGAGCGCGAAGTGGCGGAAAATGCAGTTGATGTCGTTGGGCGCGGATTGGCCAGGGCATCAATCTGCGCTGTCAGGAAGGTTGCGTTGCCTGTTGGCCCTTCGGTCACTGTGCCCAGACCATCCCGCAGGCGCCAGAGTGCGCCGCCGTTTTCTGGTTCGACGGCAGCATTTACCCGCAACCGGCTGGCAAGCCCGACTTCATTCAGGCCGTCGACAAGGGTGCCGGAATCGGTAAACAAACCCGGCGCGCCGGGCGTGAGGGATGGGTCCAGACCCGCCGCATCGAAACGCTGAGCCAGATCAAGGGCCACACCATCCACACGTGCCTGCGCCGCTGGCCCCCAGGTGTCGCGCACCGCAAACATGGCGCTTAACTGCCCGCCTTCAAACGCAGGGTAGGCGCCATCAAGGCGCATCTCCCGGCCATTTAATGTCAGGCCAGATATGTTGCCATTGGCCAGAGCCAGGTGCGGATCCATGCCGGGCGCAGGATCAAACCCAAGGGTCGCTGCGCGGTGGCTAAGCAGGACGTTACCATCATCGCTGTAGATATTCAGCGTCCCGTTTGTTTCGCGCCGGGTCTGGAGTGGAATATACGGGGCAATCTGTTCGACAAGCTGGCCCTGGGCATCCAACAGGGACGCAACCTCACCCCCATTTGCCCTGGTGGAGAGGATACGTTTGTTGAGATCCTCCAGGCCTTCAAGCGCGGCGTTGATCTGATCCACGGATCGCCCGATATTCGCATCCGCGCGCCGTCGCTCATCCTGAATTTCGTCGCTTAGATCGTTAAGGGCGCCGGCGATGGATTGAGCCCCCTGCACGGCGGCGGACAGGTGGGTGGTGTTCCAGGGATTGTTTGCGGCCGAGATCAGCTTACCCTCAAAATCGGCCATACGCGCGGACAGGCTACCGGGATCGTCAGGTGCGCCAATCAACGCCTCCAGCCGGGTCATGAAATTCACCTGGGTTTGGCTGGCGCCGAGGTCTGCGCTGGCAATCCGGCGCTGGGCGAGAAGCACGGTATCCTCTTGCCGGATGACACCAACCACGCGCACACCGGAGCCGTTGATTCCGGTGGTGCGTGAGGCCACATCGAGGCGCCGAGTGCCGTAGCCGTCCGTCATCGCGTTGGCGATGTTGGAGGACACAACATCCGCCGCACGTGACGAAGCCGTCAGCCCGCTGAGGGCGTTGGATAAAGCCGAAGAGATGCTCATGGTTTTGGGTCAGCCCCGAAAATCAACCGCGCCTTAGCGGATGATATTCGTGGTCTCCTGCAACATCTCATCCAAAGTCTGGATGATCTTGGCGTTGGAGGAATAGGCCCGTTGAGTCTGGATCAGCTGGGTTAGTTCAGCAGCCACATCTGTGGCCGATTCCTCCAACGCGAAGGCGACGATGTCACCTGTCGGTCCATCACCTGCGTCCCAAACGAAGAAGCTGCCGCTTTCAACCGATGTCGAATACAGCTGGTTGTCGTGGGACATCAGCCCGTTCGGGTTTGGCACGTTGATCAGCGGGATCTGATAAACTGTCCGCGTGATGCCGACGTCGAAATTGGCATGTACAAATCCGTTTGCGTCCACCTCAACGGAGACGAGGTTGCCCACCGGTGAGCCATCTTTGGAGATCGCGGTGGGTGCAAAATTGTCGGATAGCTGTGTCAGGCCAGAGCCGGTTCCCTGCGCGCCGATATTGATCTCAATCGGGCCGCCGAGCACGTCCACTGTGAATGCCCCGGTAGTCGAGTTCCAACTGCCACCTGGGGCGGCAAGGCCTTGGGTCACATTCTGGATCGTGCCGCCGCCGGATCGGCTGTCATCAAACTCGACCGTATATTCGCCGATGATTGCATTGTTGGACGCGCTGTCACGCAGGGTTATCGACCAGGTGTTAGATGCCGGATCGCCAGGGAGCGGCACAGTTGGTGTGAAGTAGACATCAATCGATTGAGAGGTGCCCAAATTGTCGAAATATTCGACCGAAAGCTGCCTTGTGTCGCCAGGTGAACCGGACGTTGTGTCGGTTCCGGGCAAGTTGACGCCCAAGGAGATGGCGGTTGTGGGCTCAGAGGTGAACTGGTTCACGTTGACGCGGACGGGTTCAAGGCCCGCCCCGGTATCGCGCGGGAAACTGGGGATGGATCCGTCGGGGTTGGCAGGCCAACCCATCAGCGTCACGCCGGACGGCGTGCGCAAGAAGCCATCGGCGTCGGTGCGGAAGGACCCGGTTGTGGCGAGGAAAAGCGGCAGATCACCGCCCGCCTGTCCGCCAACCGAGGCGCCGGTTGTCACCGGAAGGAAGCCACGGCCGCGTACGGCCAGATCGGTGGCATTGTTTGTTGTGCCGATCGCGCCGGGCTGGTCGATCAGGCGTTGCGTCGTTACCCGAACACCACCCGCCGAATAGATCCCGCCGCCCTGGCCAATCACCATCGAGGCGAAATCGGCCACGGCACGTTTGTACCCATTGGTTTGTGAGTTTGCGATATTGTCGGCAATGGTGGCCAGATGGCTGGCGTTGACCGAAAGGCCCGCCACACCCGCGTTTAGCGAGGAAGAAATTGTCATCACATGCGCCTTTCTGCTGCATCTGGAATTGCCCCTACTCTGGGCACAGAGGGTTTAAGGGCGCCCTAACGTATAAAATGTTACGGGTATTTTTGTGGATGGTTGCAGGTGCGCCTTAGTAGCGGTGGCGCAGCAAAATAACCTCCACCCGGTCGTTGCGAGGGGAAATCAACGGTGCCACCACAGGTTCCCTGTCCGAATGACCGGTCACACGTGCGATCCGTTGCGGGTCCAGCCCGCCGGCTTCCAGAAGGGTACGAATCGTTTGCGCCCGTTCAGTGCTGCGTCGCCAACCGCTTGCCGTGGCCCGCACCAGCGGTTCTGCCGCGATGTGCGCTTCCACTGCGACGCCGTTGGTGACTGTCCCAAAGATATCCGCCATCGCAACCGCAATCTCGCCCAGCCACGGCTGGGGCCTGCCGGTATCTGCATCAAAGATCGGAGCGCCGGGGCGTGAGAAAATTTCGATCACCAAACCCTCATCAGTCAGACGGGTCTGGATATGGGGGCGGGCCAGATCACTTACGATGCTGTCGCCACCGGCCCCGGAAAGTGACCCCTCGATCGCGGCCAGATTGGCGGCGTCTTCTTCCGCATCGTGGGCGGCGCCTTCAAGCCCCATCGCCTGCCGCCCTTCGGTCGGGCGCAGGCTGGAGGCCCCGGTACCTTCCTGGGCAAGCACCTCTTCCGAAAACGGGCTTTCGCCGCCGAACGCCCCGTCGCCACCACCGGAAATGCGCGCCACGGGGATGGTTGGGCTGAAATAATCGGCCAACCCTTTGCGCTGATTCTCCGTGGTCGCATTCAACAGCCACAGCAACATGAAAAACGCCATCATCGCGGTCACAAAATCCGCGTAGGCCACCTTCCAGGCGCCGCCATGGTGGCCACCACCGCTGATCACCTTTTTGCGTTTGATGATAATGGGGCGAAGTTCATTGTCCGCCATGGCAAAGCTCCTGCAAGTTGAGGCAGGTCTACCGCATCAACGTGAACACAGGTTTAACCACCGCGCTTAACGCCAGCGGTTTTTGCGGTATCGTTCGGCGAAGGACATCCGGTCCAGATAATCCACCAGATCCAAAACCATCGGGACTGACAGGCCGTTTTCGTAATGTACAAAATTGTCAGCCGTCCGGGTGAAGCCCATGGTGGCGTAAAACCGCGCCAGCTCCG
Organism: Roseicyclus sp.; assembly: GCA_016763475.1. GTDB lineage: Bacteria > Pseudomonadota > Alphaproteobacteria > Rhodobacterales > Rhodobacteraceae > Gymnodinialimonas. Next base: position 7,125 of record JAESTV010000252.1, on the reverse strand, counting down.
GATTGCAATCAATGAAGATCGCCGTTGCACCTGACGCGTGTACAAATGTGCCAATGGCCGCAAACAAACGGATATAGGCGCTGCCGCCGCGATAGGCCTCGCGGATCGCATACTTGGTGATGATCGAGCTGTCTTCGATGGAGAACGGCGTGCCGGGAATGCCGTAAAGGTCTGACAATATTCCGAAATCACCGTCACGCCCCAGGTTCACCCGCACCGTCCCGACAGCGAGGCCATCGTGGTAGGCGACAAACGACGTGCCGTTGCCATCCAACTCATCGACAATTGTGCCTTCGTCGGCATCCGCATAGGGCGAGGACCGCCCGAATTCGAGGCAATAGACATCGTACCGGACCCGTTGCGCGATGCGCAGTTGATCCAGGGTTGAGCAGCGCACAATCTCGAACCCACCGTCATCGCGGGGGTCGATATCTGCCAACAGATCCTCATTCTGCTCGGTCCGGTTTTGGATCAATCGCGCCAAAAGGCGCAGGATGTCGGCGGCAATGGCGTGGGTCTCGCGTTGCAGGCGTTGCAGGGCGCTGGAATCGAGGGAGAGCGCCTCTACCGGGGTAAGGGCGCGCAGGGTGGCGTTGGCACCTTTGCCGGTCAGAAACCCGATCTCACCCACAATTGTATCCGGCCCGACCGTCAGGTGAACATCACCCGCATCAGAGAGGGCACAATCCACTTCGCCTTGCTCAATCAGCAGCATGTCAGGCGCAAAAGCGCCCTTGTGGCGCAGGATGTCGCCGGACGCGAAGGTGACCCGCCGACCAACCGCTTGCAGGGCATCGCGCATGGCGGGTGTCATGGCTGGGTCTCCGGCGTATCGACAGTTTCCCGCAAACCTTGCAGCGGCGATTTCTGTACCACAACCTTGTTGAACACCGCCGCTGAATCAGGCCATTCGGTGCCAAAGAGGCGGTCCAGAATACGGGTGCCAAGGCCGTAGTTGCCGGTGTACCGGCTATGGTGAAGCGCGTGATACACGGTTGATGTCAGCACAGTTCCCTTCAGGGTCATAAACGTCTCCCCCCGGATCTCAAAATTGGCGTGGCCGTAGGAGTTGATGATCAAGTAACCCACGAACCACGTGGCGATGCCGAAGAAATTCAGGTCGATGAAAAGGCCAAGCACCGCCATGCCGCCAATAATCCCGATATCGAACACCAGCTTTTCGGAGAACGAGAACGACAGGGCAGTGAAAGGGCTGGAGAGGCGGCTTTTGTGGTGTTCCGCATGGATCCAGTGCAGCGATTTCACATGAAAAGCCCGATGTGAGGCATAGTGCCAGATCTCAGCCCAGATCGTCACCAGAAGCGCGGTCAGCAGGAAGGAGCCAAACGTGCGGGCGTCAAACAACCCGGCAAAAAGCGCCAGCACCAGCATTGCCGCGTGCATCGGTGTGTGGAGCGAGTTCTTCAGTTCGCGGCGAACCTGCGGGTCTTTGATCGGCAGGTCGTAAATGCGGTCTCGGGACAGGTCGACGTCATAGTCTTCGACACTCAGCCAGAAGAGGGCCATGAGGTGGCCGATAACTGCCACCAGACATAAAATTGCCGCCTCAGACGCTGTCACCTGTTGCTCCCGAATCGTCCCACGGCGGTAGCTTTGCAGACAAGTCGATTCGTGCAAAGGGGTGCGTTAGGGCGCGGGGGGTCGCCAGAGCAGCGCAAACAACGTGAATGCGACCAGCCCGTCTGCCACCATGATGCTGATCCATGCCCATTGAACAGGCCCCGAAGGGGTCACCATCACGATACTAAGCGCGGCGCTGATGCCAAACAGCGCCATCAGGAACGTGAGATAGGCAATACTGCGCCAGCCGCGCAACAGGCCAAAGGCCAGCGCAAACCAGATTGCCCCACCGAGGAGGGAGGCCACGTAGTTGTCCGCAAAGCCACTTAGCGCCAGTGCGATCAGATGCAACGCAGCGCCGATCCCGGCGAAAGTGGCGGCGGCCAGGTAGCGACGGTCCATCATAGGGCTCCTTGGGTGCTATGGCCGATGATGCCAAACACCACGGGTCGTGTGCGTTTAGACAAAATCAATGTGGTTCCAGAACGGCATCTCGCGGATGCGTTGGCCGGTGGCGGCGAAGATCGCGTTGGCCAGCGCCGGGGCTGCGGGGGGTACCGGCGGCTCGCCGATGCCGCGCACATGGCCGTTCTCCAGGCCGCGCACAAAGATTTCGGGTGCTTGATACATCCGCATGCCTTCATGGGCGTGGAAGTTGGTCTGATCAGCGATGCCGTCACTATAGGTGATTTCGGAGTTGATCGCGTGGCCCAGGCCCCAGATCACACCACCTTTTACCTGATTGTCGAAGTTCACCGGGTCCATAACCCGGCCCACATCGGCAGCAACCCAGACACGGTTCAGGCGGATACCATTGTCGGTGGCCGTCACCTCCACGATCTCAGCACAGGGCACTCCGAAGGAATGGACCAACGCGACGCCACGGCCAGTGCCGTCGGGCAGCACCTCACCCCAATTGGACATCTCACCCACGGCTTCCAGCACCTGACGGCTGACCGGATCAAGGGTGCAGAGGCGGAGGCGTTCTTCCAGCGGGTCAGCGCCGGCAGCATGGATCAGCTCATCCAGGAACCCCTCGCCGATGAAGCCATTTGCCGACGCCCCAACAGAACGCCAGGACGACACCGGTGACAGGCCCTCGATCGCATAGGTCCGCACACGGGCGTTCTCAAACCCGTAGGGCTGTTGCCAGACCCCGGCAGCCATCTGGATGTCAGGGCCGGGAACCATAATCCCAATGCGACCCATCTGAGAGCGGATAACAGAGGGGGCCGCGATCTGCGTGTCGAAGCTGATGACCTGACCGTCGCGCACCGCACCCCGGCTCCGCGCCAAAGTGATTTGCCTCGGGAAATCTTGTGCAAAATCCAGCTCTCGGCTGTAGGTCAGCTTAACTGGAGTGCCCCGCATCTGCATGGCGATCTCAGTCGCTTGTTTGATATATTCAAACTCCAGCCGATGCCCAAACGACCCGCCGGAATACTGGTTGTGCAGCACCACCTGCTCGGCATCATGGCCAGTGATCTTGGCAACTTCCTGCTGTAGGAAACGCGGCATCTGGTGGCCGGTCCAGACCTGCACGCCCCCGTCTTCCACCAGAACAATGGCGTTAAGCGGTTCCAGCGGTTGGTGCGCCACATAAGGCGCGCGGTATTCGGCCACAACCTCGGTTGTGCCCGGCATGTCGGCGTCCACATCGCCGACACTCAGCCATTCGCTATCGAAGGTTTCATCTGTGAAACCTTGCTCCAGCGCGGCCCAATGATCAGCCTGTTCGGGTGCAAATGGCGCCGGTCCCCAATCATACACAATCCGATCAAGGGCCTGCATCGCATACCAGCTGTTGGATGCGATGACAGCCACGCCGCCGGTGATCTCAACAATGCGCTCAACACCCGGCATGTCTTCTGCGGCACTGGCGTCATAGCTGTTCAGGACGCCGCCTTTGCGTGGGTTCACCCGCACGCTGGCCCGCGCCATGCCACCGAGTCCGAGTCCGAGCTCAATGTCGATCCCGTAGATCGCTTGCCCGGTTGATTTCGCAAGGATGTCGGTGCGGGGCATGGGTTGGCCAATCAGCCGCCACGAGGACGGATCACGCAGGGGTGTGTCCTGAACCGGCTCCAGCAAGGCGGCCTCAGCGGCAAGCTCGGTATAGGGCAGGGACGTGCCATCAGGCAGATGCACGGCACCCGCTTCGGTGCGCAGGTCCGCAACAGCCACACCGGTGCGCTGGCTGGCGGCCAGTTTCAGGGTTTCGCGGGCCATGGCACCGGCTTCGCGCAGCTTCACAAAGCTGTCGGGTGTGGTGGTGGACCCGCCGGTCGCCTGTACCCCCATCACCTTTAGCAGCGACCCCATGGACGCGCGCATGGCCTGAGCGCCAAAGCTGTCGTCCCACGGCAAAACCGGCGCGCTCTCAGTGGCCATGGCAGTGTTCCAATAGGCGGGCGCAGGGCGGCCAAAGTCGGTCTCAAAATCTGCCCAACCAAGGTCCATCTCTTCTGCGATCAGCGCCGCCTGCATCGAGGCGGAACCTTGCCCGATATCAACATGGGGGGTGATCAAAGTGATGCCGGTTGCGTCGATTCTAACCCACGGATTGAACGAGGCCGCACCATCCGCAAGGTCGCGCAGATTGGGGTTTTCCGGGTTACGTATGACCAGATAGATGCCGAAGGCGACGCCACCTGCAACGGCGGCAGAACCCACCAGAAACGCACGGCGGGTGAAGGTTTTCAACGTTGCCATGGGTTAACCCTCCATCAGGCGCGCGGCGGTGTGGATCGCCTCGCGGATACGGGGATAGGTGCCGCACCGACACAGATTGCCGGACATGGCAAAGTCGATGTCCTCGTCCGTCGGGGCAGGGTTGGTGTCCAGCAGGGCGGCGGCCTGCATGATCTGCCCGGATTGGCAGTAGCCGCATTGCGCCACCTGATGTTCGACCCACGCCTGTTGCACAGCGTGCAGCGCCTCGGGTTGGCCGATACCTTCGATTGTGGTGATCCGCGCACCGTCCAGATCGCCAACTCGCGTTTGGCAGGAGCGTGCGGCCTGACCGTCGATATGCACCGTGCAGGCGCCACATTGGGCAATGCCACAGCCATACCGGGTGCCGGGCAGGTTCAACTCTTCACGCAGCACCCACAGCAGCGGCATGTCAGGAGAAACATCTACCTCACGCTCTTCGCCATTCACGTTCAGTTGCATGGACATCTCCCAAATTGAGCCATGTAGCCTATGTCACGTAGGTTGGACAAATAGTCAATACTTGTCCAAGTGGGGAATCAGGATTCACCAACCCCCAGCAAGATCATTGCCTTCAGCGCCGCCAGATGCCGCACCAAGATAGCCCGGTCGTTTGTGCCGTGCTTCAAGCCCATCATCGTGGCGTTGATGAAGGCTGAAAACTCCGTCGGGGTCTGACCATTGCGCTCCAGTGCTGTGGCAAAGGGCGTGAAGAGATCAACCAGCATGGCCTGCATTTCCTGCTCAGCGATTTGCATCGCGCGTTTTGCAGCGACGTGGCTTCCGGTTTCCAGCTCTCCGGCATCAGGGGTGGCGCGCACGGCGTCCCATGAGGCGAGAACATAATGGGTGAATAGCAGGTCAAGCTTGGTCGGCAGATCCGTGACGCCGTCCCATGCGTCCCGTGTCTGTTGGCGCAGGGCCTCAGTATAAAACAGCAACGTGCCGTGGATGACCTCATCCTTGTTGGCGAAGACGTTATAGAGGGTCTGCCGGACAACACCGGCCTCTTGGGCGATATCGTTCATCGTGGCGCGCTTCATCCCGTAGCGCGAAAAGACGCGCAGGGCGGCGGCGGCGATCTGGCGTTCTTTGTCGGTCACGGGGGCAATCACGGGGGCAATCACGGGGGCGGTTACGGGGGCGGTTACGGGGTCACTCATGGGCGACATATTGACGGCGGATGTCGTTGTGTCAACGCAACGCCGCTTATGGGCGCAACCCCAATATGGCCCGTGCCTGGGCTGATGTAGCCACCGGTCGCCCAACGCTGTCACAAACCTCTACCGTGCGTCGCACAAGGGCTGCGTTGGACGGAGCCAGGGTTTCGCGGTCCCAGCGGACGTTGTCTTCCAGCCCGGTCCGGGCATGGCCACCCGCCGCAATCGCCCATTGGTTCAGAACAATCTGGTTCGGCCCAATTCCTGCGGCGCACCATTCTGATCCGGGCAGCAAACGCTCCAGGGTTTTGATGTAATAGTCGAACGTATCCCGGTCAGCAGGCATGGCGTTTTTCACGCCCATTACAAATTGCACGTAAGGCTGATCCGCGATCCGCCCATCCCGGAACATGGCGGCGGCGTGGTGAATATGGCTGAGGTCAAAGGCCTCGATCTCGGGTTTGATGCCGTAGGTGCGCATCTCGGCTGCCAGCCAATCCACCAGATCAGGCGGGTTTTCATAGACGCGGGTGGGGAAGTTGTTTGACCCGACACTCAGCGAGGCCATATCGGGGCGCAGCGGCAACATCCCGCCGCGTGTTTTGCCCGCACCAGAGCGTCCGCCGGTGGACAGTTGGATGATCATGCCGGGGCAATGGGCCTCAACCCCCTCTTTCAGGCGGGCAAACCTTTCGGGGTCCGAGGACGGCGTTTCATCATCGTTGCGCACATGGGCGTGGCAGATCGCGGCGCCAGCTTCAAACGCCTCGTGGGTCGATTCGATCTGCTCTGCCACAGAAATCGGCACCGCGGGGTTCGCGGCCTTGGTGGGGACAGAGCCGGTGATGGCGACGCAGATGATGCAGGGCTTTGGATCTTCAGACATCAAAAAATACCGTCTCGTTCTCACCCTGAATGTGGATATCGAAACGGTAAACGTTGCTTTGCCGTCTGGCGATCAGAGTGGGGCGGCGATTTTCCCATTCGATCATGTTAAGCACCGGGTCAGCCGCGTTGGCGTCTGCTTCGTCGTCGAAATACATCCGTGTGTTGAGGCCCAGATTGATGCCGCGTGCAACAATCCACAGGTTGAGGTGCGGCGCTTGTACAGTGCCATTTCGCCCGGCCACAGGGCCGGGTTTGACGGTGTCAAAGCCCCATTCTCCGGTCTCGAAGTCCGGGATCACCCGGCCAAAACCGCGAAACCCGTCTTCAACCTCAGCGCCCTCGGGGTGGGCGTAGTGACCGGCGGCGTTGGCTTGCCAAACCTCCAGCAGCACGTCCTTGATCGGCGCACCGATCCCGTCGATCACGCGGCCCTCCACGCGGATACGTTCCCCCGCCGCGTTTGGCCCGGCGATATCCCGGCCCAGTTCGGTGTCATAGATATGGAACCCGGCATCACCGGGGGCCAGCCCGATGTGGACATATGGCCCGGCGGTCTGGGACGGTGTTTCGCGCAAATATTTCAGTTGCTGTCCCATCAGTTCCCCTCCAGCCGGTTTTCAAACAGCGTCGAGCGTCGGCCCCGCAGCACGATGTCAAAATGATAGGCAATGGTATCGAGCGGGATTGTGGCGTTCATGTCCAGTTTCGCGGTCAGTTGATCAATGGCATCCGGGTCCGCAATTGTCTGCACAATCGGGCAGCGCGGGATCAGGGGATCACCCTC
>JAESTV010000022.1 GCA_016763475.1 Roseicyclus sp. | reverse complement strand
GAGCGACCCAAAGGGGCGTTGGCCAAAGCGGCAGGGGTCCATGTGGGGGGTTTGGCGCAGGGGCCAGACGAAAAACGCGGGTTCGACGGTTTCGTCGACGGGCGTAGAGTATCCGGCCGCGTGGCCGGGGTATCAGTAACCATCACTGGTATCCTCACAGATATGCGCCCCTCGTTGGGGAGGGGTGTCCCACCTGACGGGATACGCAGGCGCGCGCGGTGCCACAAGTCGGAAAATGACTGCGATGGGTCGTTTTGCAGATTATCGCTCAAGGCGCTGGGGAGGTGCTTCAAAGGTTACGTAAGGAGTATCTCGGTCAAATGCCCGTCCGGGTGCTCCAGCCCGGCGATGACGCTGAAATGGTGTTCACCAGCCAATTCCACGGCGCTCGTCTCTGCCCCCAACCCGTGCCAGATATTCGCCAACAGCGCGTTCTGACGCCGGAACTCTGGTCGCTCGTCCGCGCCGACCACACAACTCACACGTGCGCCAGCACGGGGGTTAAGCAACGCCGGGCTCTCAGAAATCGCCTCGGTTTCCGTCAACCCCAACGTGTGGTTCATCGCCGTCTGCCGCAGCGGTCGCAGGTCATGCAGACCTGAGATCGACATCACATGAACGATCCGCTCCGCAACCTCATCAGGCAGCACACCTTCGCAGATCATCCGGGTTACCAAATGCCCTCCGGCGGAATGCCCGGCCAGGCGGATCGGCCCATCTACACACCCTGCGGCAGCCGTCACAGCAGCCGCCACCTCCCGCGTGATCTGCGAAATCGACGCCTCCGGGGCCAAAGTGTAGCTGACCATCGCAACCGCCTGCCCGCGCCCCAGAGGCCCCGCCGCCAGATGCGCAAAATCACGGCCCGAGAAGGCCATCCAATAGCCGCCGTGGACAATCACGCTCAGGCCCTGCGCCGGGCCATCGGGGCGGTAGAGATCAACAACAGGCCGCTCCCCCGTCCCGATCTGAAGCACCTCAGCCACCTGCGCCGCGCGCAACCCATCAGAGCGCCGCGCCCATCCAGCCACAATCTCATCGACGCCGTCGATATACGCGCCATTGGCATAGGCGTCGTCCCAATCCGTGCCCCAATCCGTGCCCCGATCCGTGGCCCAATCCGTAATCCTCATGGCATCCCCCTGCACATAGCCTGCGTCATTTCGGTCACGACCCGCAATCCGTCGCGCACGGCCCTTGTGCGACTCAGCCCCTCAGGCGTATCCGAAAGGTGCTTCGGTCCGTGTGGTTTCGCCACGCGGTTGTCTGGCAAAGCGTATGCCAACCCAGACAAAAGGGAACGCGGTTCAACTCCGCGACTGCCCCCGCAACTGTAAGCGGTGAGTGCGGCTGGACAATGCCACTGGGGAGAGCCCCGGGAAGGCCCGGCCAAACCATGACCCGCGAGTCAGGAGACCTGCCGAGGTGCTCACCCTGATTCCTGCGCGGAGGGCGCAGGGGCAACGGATGTATCCGTAGCGGTGGCGACAAACGCACCGTCTGCGGGGGGATACCCTTCCAACGACATTCTTGAATGGGGCCGCACAGGCGGCCTGACGGAGGGGATATCCATGATCCGTAAACTCACAACCAATACCACCCTACGCGCGCTTTCCAGCGCGACTGCTATATCCGCACTTCTCACCGCTCCCGCGCTGGCACAAAACGTGTTCGAGCTGGATGAGATCATTTTTTCCGGCAACCTGACTGAAATCGAGGCCAACCGATCCGGCGTAACGGTAGAGGTCATTACCGCCGAGGACCTGGCCGAGGCGGGTGACATCCAGATCGCCGACTACCTCAGCCGCCTGCCAAGCCTGCACGTGACCCAGGACGGCCCGGCAGGGTCCAACGCCAGCGTCCGCCTGCGGGGATTGGGGGAACAATATATCGCCGTGCGCATCAATGGGATCGACGTCAGTGATCCCTCCGGCACACAAAGTGAATTCAACTTCGCTGGCCTGACAACCTCCTCCATCTCACGAATCGAAGTTCTCTATGGGTCGCAATCGGCACTGTATGGCTCGGAAGCCATCGCAGGGGTGATCAACATCGAAACAGTGGCCGTGCCTAACGATATTGGCACCGAGACAACTGTCGAAATCGAAGCAGGGTCCTATGAAACGGTGCGCGGCTCCATTGCCGTTGGCACCCGCACCGATCGCGGCACACTCGCAATATCCGCCAGCAGACTGGTAACCGAAGGTTTCTCTTCGGCGGACGAGAACCTCGGCAATACCGAGGCAGACGGGCACCGATCCACCACCGTCACGGTTGGTGGTTCTTATGATGTCACCGACACAATTACTCTGGGCTTTGATACGCTGTTCCAGGACTTGTTTACCGAATTTGATAGCGGCGCCGGCCCTGGTCGCGATGGTCCGCAAACCGAAGCGACCCAACGCCGCGCCGGCCGCATCTATGGGCTTGCCGAGTTCGGCGCGTTTTCCCATGAAATCAGTGTAGGGCTAACCCAGACCGAGCGGTTCTTCCCCATCGGGTTCACCCGGAATTTCGAAAGTGAACGGACGGAATATCGCTACATCGGGAATTATGATTTCGGCATCGACAACACGTTGTCGTTTGGCTTGGAGCAATCGGACGAGAGCTTCATGGCGGGAACGACGATTGGCGAAATCTCCGTCACGTCTGCATTTGCGGATCTGACATGGATGGTCTCTCCTGACCTGGACATAAGCGTATCGGGCCGTCTTGATGACCATTCGCGTTTCGGCAACCTTACGACGCTCCGGGCCGCTTTGGCATGGCGCCCGAATACCGATACTGTTGTGCGCGCCAGCGTCGGTCAGGGCGCCCGCGCGCCATCGCTGTTTGAGCTGTTCAGCTCTTTCGGCGACCTCAACCTGCGGCCGGAAGAAAGCCTCAGTTTCGAGGTCGGGGTGGAACGTGATTTTGGGGATCTGACCCTTGGCGCAACTGCATTTTGGATCAACATCGACAACCTGATAGGATTTGACAGTGCTGCGACGGCCTGCGGGTCTGGCTTTGGGTGTTACAATCAACTCCCCGGCGAGACCCGTTCCCAGGGCTTGGAGCTTTCGGCAGCGTATGAAATGTCCGGGTCCATGTCGGTGTTCGCCAACTACACATATACCGATACGGAAACCGCCACTGGCGGGCGTTTGCCCCGTGTCCCGCTGCATCAATTCAACCTTGGCGTGTCGGGCGAACTTGCATCCGGTATCGACTATCAGGTCACAGGTACCGGTGCCGTCGACACCTCCGTTTCCACGTTTGCGCCAAACGCCCTGGACGACTATTTCATTGTCGATGCGTTGGTCAGCTATGAGGTTTCTGACGGGATCGATGCCTACCTTCGCATCGAAAACCTGTTCGACGACGAATACCAGACCTCTCCGGGCTACGGCACGTCTGACCGCGCGTTCTACGTTGGGCTTCGTGCGTCGTTCTAGGATCATATCCCTCTCCCTCGCCGCCTGGGTTTCCCTCGCGGCGGGGGCGTTTGCGCAGACATCTGGTGTCGCGCCAACGGGCGCGCTAACTGGGGCATCGCCTACGGGCGCACAAACCGGAACCACGCCCCGGCGCGTCGTCTCGATGAACCTGTGTACCGACCAATTCGCCATGTTGCTCGCGGCCCCCGGTCAGTTGATCTCGGTCTCGTCTATTGCCTCGGACCCGCTTGCATCTCCGATGGCGGACGAGGCTGCAAATTACCCGGCCAATTACGGCGCCGCAGAGGAAATTTTCCTTTTGCAACCCGATCTCGTGGTTGCAGGTATCTGGTCCGATCCCGCCGTGATTTCGCTGCTCCGCCGCCTTGATGTCCGGGTTGAACAGTTTGAGTTGGAAGATGAGCTGTCCGACATCACGCCGCAGCTGGCGCGGATGGGGCAGCTCCTTGGGCAGCAACAACAAGCACAGACCCTGATCACCCGGTTCGAGACTGATCTTGCTGTCTTGACCGCCCCTCGCACCGACCCCACTAACAACCCACGTGCCGCGTTTTACTACCCTAATGGGTACACCCTTGGCACCGGGTCTCTTGCGGATGATGTCATTACAACCGCCGGTTTCAATCATATCGCCGACGAGTTGAACCGCTCCGCTTCCGGCCGGCTTGCCCTTGAAATGCTTGTCCTCGCGGCACCTGACCTGATCGTCGGCGCGCAAACCTACCCCGGCTCCTCCAGGTCCGAGGAAATCTTGCGCCACCCCGCCCTGCGCGCCCTTGTTGCAGCGGGCCAAGGCTACGATTCCGGCCCCGAATGGGTTTGCGGCACACCTGCCGTGCTTGACGCTCTGCGCGACCTTGGCGCACTTCGGGTGGAGATGGCCCAATGACTCGCACCATGTCTCGGGCGTTGTTCCCCCTCCTGATCGCCCTCGTGGCAATCCTGTTCTTTGTCTCTCTCCTCACCGGTCCCGCAGGGTTTGGCCCCGGCGAAAGCCTCCGCGCGCTGATCTCGGGCCAGGGTGATGCGGTCACCCTGGTGATGCGGGAAATCCGCCTGCCGCGCGCCATCCTCGGCATCCTTGTCGGCCTGTCCCTGGGAATGTCAGGCGCGGCGCTGCAGGGCTACCTGCGCAATCCGCTGGCGGAACCGGGCCTTATCGGGGTCTCTGGCTCTGCTGCGCTCGGCGCGGTGATCGCGCTGCAAACCGGGATCGCCGCCAGCTTTGCGCTGGCCCTGCCGCTCGCCGCCCTGACGGGCGCGCTCATCGCCACCCTCCTGATCCTCGCGCTGGCTGGCCCACGGGGCGGCTCCCTGACGCTGATCCTTGCGGGCATCGCGATCTCGGCTCTTGCCTCAGCCCTGCTGTCTCTTGTCCTGAACCTCTCACCGAACCCATTTGCGGTGTCGGAGACGATCTTCTGGATGCTCGGTTCCCTCTCCGATCGGTCCTTCACCCACGTCTGGATTGCCCTGCCATTCATGGCCATCGGCTGGGCGCTTCTCCTGTCCCTCGGCCGTTCGCTCGACGCCCTTACCCTCGGCGAAGATGCTGCCAGTGCCCTCGGGATTCGTCTCAAACATACGCGTTTGACCCTCATTGTCGGCATCGCCGCCTGTGTCGGTGCCGCCACCGCGGTTGCCGGGGCCATTGGTTTCGTTGGCCTGGTTGTGCCCCACATCCTGCGCCCGTTTGTTGGCGCACGCCCCGGTCGCCTGATGCCCGCCTCCGCCCTTGGTGGCGCCGCCCTTGTGCTGGCCGCAGATATCGCCACCCGCCTGATCTTGCCCGAGCGCGACCTCAAGCTTGGCGTCCTCATGGCGATCGTCGGCGCGCCGCTGTTCCTGCACCTGATCTACAAAACCCGGAGGGAGGGCATATGAGCTTGCTGACCCTCGATGCCCTTACGGTGATCCGTGGCGAATGCCCGGTTGTGGAATCCGCCTCCCTCACCATCAGCCCCGGCGAAGTTGTTGGCCTGATTGGTCCCAATGGTGCTGGCAAGACAACCCTGATGCGCGCCGCCCTTGGTCTTCTGCCTCACGGGGGCCTCTCGTCCCTCACACAGATGCCGGCCCGCAACCGCGCCAAACACGTGGCGTGGCTCCCCCAAGCCCGTGAAATTGCCTGGCCGGTTGCGGTAGAAACCCTCGTGACTCTCGGTCGCGTTCCACACCTCAACGCTGGCCAAACGCCCACAGCTGAAGACCGCGCCGCTGTCAGCCACGCGATCCAGACCATGGACCTGACCGCGTTTAAGGACCGCGCCGCGACGCAGCTTTCCGGTGGCGAACAGGCCCGCGTCCTGATTGCCCGCGCACTGGCGCAAGCCACACCCCTGATCCTCGCGGATGAGCCTGTTGCGGGCCTTGACCCCGGCCACCAGATTGCCACGATGGAGGCGTTTCGGGCGCTTTCCCGCACCGGCACCTCGACCCTTGTGTCGCTCCACGATCTTGGCCTTGCGGCGCGCCATTGTGACCGGCTGATCCTGATGGACCGTGGGCAGATCGGGGCCGACGGGCCGCCTGAAACTGTCCTGACCCAACAGCATCTACGCGATACCTTCGGCATTTCCGCTCATCTGTCCCGAGGCGAACACGGCCTCATCTTCCAACCGCTGGAGGTGGTGCGCGATGATTGACGTGATCCTTGCCCATCCGTGGTTGATTGCAGAGCTTTCCACGCCCATGCGATGCCTGTCCTGGGCGCCATACGGCGGTGGCTACGGCACCACGTCCCGTGTCCTTTGGCGCGAAGTGCGCAATGCCGACCTGACCGAGAGTTTCGACGCGATTGATTGGCTCGCCAACGCGATGAACAGCCGCCGTGACGCCGATGCGGTGGCAATGTTAACCTCTCGTGAGGTGGCTCGATACCGTCTCGAAACCGCCCATTCGGGACAAACTCAGGCGGCATGCCTCGCCACTGTGGGCCTCACGAATGCCGAGCGTATTGGCTATCGCGTCGCCCCGCCCGAAATTGGCACCATCAACCTGCTCGCCGTCACCGATACGCCGCTGAATGACACCGCATTGCTTGAGCTCATGTCCATCGCCACCCAGGCCCGCACCGCCGCCGTGATCGAGCACGGCCCCGATTTGCCCCATGGCCGCGCCACCGGGACCGGGACCGATTGCATCGTCGTTGCAGCCCCGCCCGGTGACGTGGCTTACGCCGGGCTGCACACCGAAGTCGGCGAGGTGTTGGGGCGGGTTGTCTATGATGCAATCACTCGCGGCACTCGTGAGTGGATGGCCACCGAAGGGAACACACATGCCTGAGATCCTGCAAAACGGCGGCACCGTCCTTTGGCTGATCGCTGCCCTGTCAGTTGTCACTTTGGCACTTATTTTTTGGAAACTTTGGCGGCTGACCACTCTCGGCGCGTTCCGCAGCAACAAACATGTCACTCAAGCCGTCGCCGGTTGGCAGATCGGAAACGCCAGCGCGGCAGGCACCCTGCAAAACCGCGCCGGCCTCCGGGCCCAGCTTGCCCATACCGCCATGGAAACCCGCCTCGACCCGGCGCTTGGCGATCAAGCCGCCCGTGAAGAGACCCAGATCATCGCACGTAACCTCCTGTCTGAGGCCCGCACCGGCCTGCGCGCCCTTGATCTGATCGTCACAATTGCCCCGCTTCTTGGCCTGCTCGGCACTGTTTTGGGGATGATTGCTGCCTTTCAGGCCCTGCAAACCGCTGGTGTCCGCGCTGATCCCGCAACCCTCGCCGGGGGCATATGGGAGGCGCTTTTGACCACCGCCGCCGGGATGGGTGTCGCTATCCCCGCCTCCCTCGCGCTGACCTGGTTTGATTCCATCGCCGAACGCCTGCAAGGCCAGATGGAAGATGACGCAACCCGCATTTTCGCCCGCGGACCGGGGGCAAATCAAAAACCGTCATGAGCTTCACTTTCGCCTCCCCCACACCACGCCGCAGGCCCAGCCTGACACCGATGATCGACGTGGTGTTCCTTTTGCTGGTGTTCTTCATGCTGGCGGCGCGCTTCGGACAGGATTCCGAGATTTCGCTTAGCCCGACCGGCAGCGGCATCAGCGAATGGAGCGGCCCGCCGCGCCTGATCGACATCACACCTGACGCGCTACGCCTGAATGGGCAGGACATAACAAGTGGTGCCTTGTTTCAGGCTCTAACACGCCTGGTAGAGACTGAAACTGATCCAATTCTCCTGCGCCCGGACTCGGGCACTGAAACCCAACGTCTGATCGACGTCATGGGCTTACTCAGGGCTGAGGGGTTCACAAACCTCCTCCTGATAGCACCATGAAATTCCCAAGCTCCAAGCCCCGCGCCTCGCAAGATCGCGCAATTGTCCCGATGATAAACGTGATCTTCCTGCTGCTTATATTTTTCCTGATGAGCGCAACCCTGTCGCCACCAGAGCCTTTCGACATCACGCCACCCAACGCCGATGGCCCCCAAACCGATACGCAACCCGGCACTCTTTATATCAGCGCGACGGGTGAGCTTGCCTTCGATGCAGCGCGCGATGATGCCGTCTGGTCCGCCCTGCAAGCCCACATTGGCCCGCTTCCGATCCGTGTTGATGCCAGCTGGCCCGCCGCTGATCTCGCGGCGCTTCTGCCCCGGCTGTCAGAGGTCGGGATCACCGACATTCGCCTTTTGACGGTGGCACCATGAAAGGTGTCATCGGTTTCGCCCTTTTCATCGCGCTATCTGTGGCGGTTCACGCCAGCGTCCTGCTGACGATGCCGCAGGGTGGAGTTCAAGGGCAGGGTGGGGCTGGCGAAGATACCCTCACCCTCTCCGCCGCGTCCGAGGCTTTGGCAAATATGGTTGAGCAATGGGATAACCCGCCTGATCCCGCCCCGCAGCCGCACCTTCTTCAGCCGACGTTACGGGACCCGATTACGCCGCAGATCTTGCCTGATACCCCGGTGCAGACCCTTCCACTGCCCCACCTTTCCCCGCCTCACCTTTCCGGGACTTCACCAGAGGTGCCGCCGCACATCATCACCGCGGCTGCGCCCCCAGTGCCAACCCCCGGAGCCGCGATCTCGACGGCTCCCAATCTGCAAACGCCCGCACATCCCACCGGGTTTGCGCCTCCTGCGATCAACCCGGACACGCCCCGCCCCGCCAACACCGCGCCGAGGCTGGCAGCGCCGTCGGACATCGACCTGCCGAGGCGCAATACGCGGCCTCATTTCGAAGGGTCCACAGCGCTTGCCGCAGATGCCTCCCCCCGGCCACAACGTCGCCCCGCCCAGCCACAGCGTCGCCCCGAAGGCCTAACGCCGACGCCGCAGCCGCCCAATACCACTCCGCAACCGCAACTT
>JAESTV010000251.1 GCA_016763475.1 Roseicyclus sp. | reverse complement strand
TCCCCGGCGTTGGAGATGGTGCGATACCCCGCCCCGCCGCCCCCCGGCGCCACACCCAAATCAGCACAGACACGCGCCGCAACCCGGTGGAAATCCGCGATCTCGGCGTCAGATGCCTCCGCCGCGAAGTGATCAAAACACACATATGCGCCTTTCGGGATCACCAGCCCATGGACCGGAGCCTGCGGGTAGATGTCCAGAAACGCCAACGTATGTTCGGTCTCTATCAGTGTTTTGTTGGGGATCTCACCGCGCAAGATCTTCGCAAAAATGTTCTGGTCGTCATACAAATAGGCCAAACGCGCTACCCCCGTTTCAATCTGCAAAGAGATGCTGGGTGGCGGCCAATTCACCCGCCACATCCGGATCAATCCCAAAGAACTCCGCCAGCACAGCGCCGTTTTCTTCTGTCGAGCGGCCTTCGCGCAAACGCCAGTGGTTCTTGAACTCCGCGTCGCGGATCGAGGTTTGCTCATCCAGAAATTCGTGGCGCAATGTCGGCAGCATCCGCGCGATCACCTCACCCGGCGTGTCTTCCGTCGCCAGTCCAACCCGGTGAGCGTGGCCCACCAGATATTGGTCATCGAAGGTGCATTGCACCTCCAATATCCGCGCATTGGCGCGGTCCGACATGAAATCGCGCATCAGATCGAGGTTGGCAGGATCAAGGCAGATCACCATCTGCTCGGTCCCATAATAGTCAAACAACATCCGCATCAGGGCGCGACGGTGGCGGTTGCGCTTTTCCATTGTGCGTTCAATCCCGCCCAGATGCGGGACACGGCATCCGGCCTCATCAAACAGGTACTCGATGCCTTTGACATCCAGCGTTTCAGACGACGCCTTCAGCAACCGTTTGGCAACGTGCCACTTCTTGCACACCAACATGTAGAGGTCGCGATCAGCGCCCAACGTGCTTTCACGTTCCCAGAACCGGGTGCCGAAGCGTTTGCCAAGGCGCCCCCGCCCGGTCAGGAAGGTATGTAGCTTTGGCCCCTCTTTCGAGGTGGCAAAATCCTTGCGATCAGAACTCCACAACGCACCAAGACGCTCTTGCAGCAGCGTCGCCTCGCTGGAAATCTTGCGCGCAAACAGGTAATCTTGCGAAATCAGCAGGTCGTACTGGTCGTTGTAGAACGTCACCGGCATGCCGTAGTCGCTGAACATCTTGAAGGTCAGGGTGCGGCTTTCAATCTCGCTTGCCGGAACAAGATGGCGCACCAGGGTCTGAAAAAACGTCTCGTCCGGAATCCAGGTGGTCTTGAAGAAGCGGACCACGTCAGCACGTTCGCGGCAGAAATCGAGGATCACCTCAATTGTCTTGCGGCGCAGGCACCACCATTGTGACCCGATCATGACCTGGATGTCCTCGGGGATCTTGCGGGTCAGGCCAAGACGATTCTGGATCTTGTAGGAGGTGTAGAACAGCCACTTGTTTTCGCGTTCGTTGAAGACGTGGCGGTAGAACAGGCGTTCCCCTTTGAAGCCGGTCTTGATCCAGTCGGAGTTGAAAAAATCAAAGCTCTCCACGTAATCCATGTCACGGTTATCGAGAAACTTGTGGGCATAGGTGGCGGATTTCACCGATGCACAATCACCCGACAGCATGTAGAAGTGAGTTGCCTTGGGAAACGCCGCAACCGCTGCCTCAACCGCGTGCAGGGAGGCCTGCACCAGTGACCATTCCCCCCAGCCACATTTGATGCGCTTTTTTGCGAAGGTCACACCTGCGTTATCACCCAATGCCGTGGTCAACGCGGTGAAATCGGCGGCTTTGGCGCTGGCATCGAAGTGAATCGAGACATAATCGCCGGTAGCCGTCAAACGCTCAGCCTGACGGATGATGCTTGGCGCATCCTTGTGACACAGTAAAATAAAGGCGATTTTTGCCATGCTGGAAACGATTGCCCAATAAAATGCTTATTGTTTACCTATTAATAGCCAACAGAGATTGAAGCCACACCATTTCTTTGCAATTTATGTCCTAAGACCTGGTGAAGATCACAACCAGGCATCACGTGAGGTTACGAGCATATGGGTTTTCCCGGCACCTGGATGACAAAAAGTGAGAGCATGGTGTACCGTGTGGTGCCCAAATGTGCATGCTCCACCATTGGTCAGATCATGTACTACACCGACAATGGTAAGTTTTTTGATGGCGACATTCATGACGCCCAGGATGGCATGCACAAATGGGCGTTTGAAGACAGCCAGCCGCTGATCGAGAAGAACGTAACCGAGCACGAATCCTTCTCGTTCACCTGTGTACGCAATCCCTACACCCGTATTCTGTCGAGCTTTTTCGACAAGATCTGCGGCATTCAGCGCAATGGCAAACGCTATCGTGGCAACCTTGTGCCGCTTCTGATCCAGAAATACGGGATCGAAGTGGGGGGAGATGATGGCAAAGGCGAGTTCGACCAGATCGCCAGCTTCCGCCGCTTTTTGCTGTTCACCCGTGACACCATCCGCTGGCGCAAGCCGATGGACCCCGACATTCACTGGTCCGCCATGGCGGGCCATGTCTCCACCTTCATCGTCAACGGTGGAACCTATGACCGGATATTCTGGACCGAGACCTTTGACGATGGCATGCAAGGTGTTCTGGACGCTACAGAAAATGCCAATCCGATCAAGCTGAAGGACGTGCCGCGTTTCAATGAGTCGGAAGGCCATGGCCCCAAACGTCTGCACCCGGTTGAGGATTATTTCGACGATCTGTCGATGCATCTGATCTACGAAATCTACAAACGTGATTTTGCTCTGTTCAAGTATGATTTCGAGAATCCGGGCAACAAGTTTCCGATCGGAGAGATTGATCTGGATGAGGTCCACGCCAAGCTTGGCGATTGATCTCGCACACCGCGTTGGTGCCTGAATCGGGTGCCAAATGGCCGTTTCCCTGAGTTGCGCGCGCCCATAACCGTTGCTACAAAGCCGCATTTGCAGCTTCGCACGCCGGGTTCGGCGGGTGGATGATTGAATACGACACTTTGTCGCGATAGATTTAAGTTACCCTATTCCTTTGGTTGTTTTCGTTAGGTCGCCCCCATGTTTCGCGCCTCCCTTCTGCCCCCCCTTCTGGCCTCCATCGCCGCGCTTACGCTGATCTCCACACCCCTTGCGGCACAGGACGCGGGCATTGATGCCCAGCGCCAAGTGATCTTCCAGCAGATGCTGACTGACCCTGCCAACCGGCAACTGATGCGGGACTATGCCCGTCTGTCGGTGCAGATGCGCGATTTTGAGGGAGCTGCGGCAACCCTGGAACGGCTTCTTGATCTGGAGCCCGAGAACACCACGGCGCGGGTCGAGTTGGCGATTGCCTACTTTGCGTTGGGCTCTTACGCCGTGGCGGAGTATCATTTGGCGACGGTCCAGGCCTCGGGGGCTTTGTCCCCCGAACAGGCGGCCCAAGTGGCGCGTTACGCTGAAGAAGTCGCAGAGCGTGACGATGGCTCGGATTATTCAGGCCGGATCGAGGCCGGGTATGCGTTTGCCGACACAACCGGCGAGCAAGGCAGTTTCCTGAACGGCTCCATCGACTGGCGCATTGATATGGGGGGGGCCAACGCAGCCCAATGGGTCACTGAGTTTGGCTTCTCAAGCTATCGGCCCGGCAACAGTTCGATCAATGGCCGCAGCAGCGGACGCCTGCGCACTGGTCCCGAATTCCGCATTAGCGGCGATGCTTATGGCCCTCGCCTGCAAACCTACGGCGAGTTCGGCTGGTTCCAGAATGATATTCTGCTGCCCGGTGATTTCCGCAGCTGGTCGCTTGGCCTCGCCTACGCCAACCCGGTCAACGAACGCTTTACGTTCTACGCTGACCTGAGCACCGGTATGGAATATGAAACCGCCGCCGCCGGGTCCGATTTCCAGTTCCACGAATTTGATCTGGGCGTGACCTACCGCCCCAGCCGTGACACCCGTTACCGGTTGTCAGGCACGATTGGAGCGCGCAACCAAGTGAACTCGGCCACACCGGCGGATTTCACCGAAGCCTCGGTCCGCTTGTCAGCACAACATGCCTTTGACCCTGATTTTCAGCTGCTGCCCAACCGCTGGGTTGTGGGTGGTTTTGCCGAAGCCGGACAGATAGACAGGGTAATTAGCGGCGCGACAACTCAGTTTGATGAACAAAGCTACGGCCTGTGGATGCGGGCCTTTGTGTTTGAAGATATTTACATCGAGACCACCGCCGCTCAGGTGATGGAAGACACGACCATAGGTGGCGTCACCACCACTCGTGACGAATTAATTTACACATTCCAAGTCGGTTGGGAGTTTTAGATATGCTCTTTAAGGCACGTTTTTTTACCAAGGTAATTTCGACCACCATCTTTGCGGCCCTCACGCTGGCGTCGCCAGTTGCGGCTCAAAATATCGGGACCGTGGCCTCAAGCGAGCCAACGTTGCGCGGCACACCGCCGGGTGCAGGCACGCGCACCCTTAACCTCGGCGCCGGGGTTGTGCAAAACGAGACAATTGCGTCGTCAGGCTCAGGCCGGGGGCAGATCCTGTTCATCGACCAGACAACCCTGTCGATGGCCCCCAACACCACAATTGTGCTGGATCAGTTTGTGTTTAACCCCGATGGCTCTGGCCAATTGGGAATTCAGATGACCCAGGGCGCGTTGCGCTTTATCGGCGGCTCGCTGTCGCGCGCACAAGAGGCGACGGTTACAACACCCACCGCCACCATCGGCATTCGCGGCTCGTCGGCGTTGGTTATCTATCAAAACGGCGAGACGATCACAGTGTTTCTGGCTGGTGAGCGGCTTTGCATCACCTCCTCCGGTGGCGGGCGGGTTTGCACCAGCCGTCGCGGTGGCGTGTTGACAGAAGATGGCTATCAGGGCCGGGTTAACCCGGCGTTTCTGGCCCAGATTCTGGAGTTGATTGACGGTGCCCCACAGAGCGGCAGCGGTACGGGCCTAGGGTCCGGTGTGGGTGATCCCAACCCCTCCGATCGCGGGCCGGTTTCGACAACTGGTGAAGAGTTTGACCCAGACCTTTTCGATGATGATTTCATCTTCGATGATTTGTTTGATGGGTTACCGGAGAATTCCAGTCCGACTGGTCCGTGCTCTGGACCGCCCCCCCCCCAAACTCTTGTTTGTAATATATAACCTTAACGCTTAGCGCTTTGTTAATGCCACATATTCCCCTGCCCATCCATCGGGTGGGGGTGTTTGTTTGTGCTGCACGATCCGGTCCAGGTACAGCTGCGCCAGAAGTGCGGTGTTGCAGTACTGGACCTTAACCTTCGACACCGCCACCAGCGCCGCCTCAGCCTCGGTCCAGTCCCGCGCAATATATGCGGCACGGGCGCGGCCGATGGCGGCGGCGAAATCGTCCAGGCCAGGTGTCATCCGTGGCAACACCGTGGCGACTTCAACCGCACGCGCGAAGCCTTTCACTGCGATCAGGTCAAGCGTGACAGCATGGAGATGCGGCGGGCAGGCCTCGACCGTGTTGGGCCCCACACAATTGCGCACACCGTAGATGCGGGTCAGCCCTTCCAGCCGGGCGGCAAGGGTGACGCTGTCACCGATGCAGGTGTAGGACAGCCGGTCACGGGAGCCCATCAGCCCCACTGAGGCCGGCCCGGTGTTCAGCCCAACGCCAAGGTTCACCCGTGGCAGGCCTTGCGAGGTCAGCACAAAGTTCGCCTGCTCCGCCGCGTCGTTGATCGCGTGGAGCGCGCCGAGGGCGGCGGCAGCGTGGTCTGGCCGCTCAATCGGAGCGTTCCAGAACGCCATCACCGCATCCCCCATGAATTTGTCGATGGTCGCGCCATGATCCACGAGGGTTTCGGCAACCGCGCTGAGGAACGTGTTGACCAGCGTCACCACCCGGTCAGGCGGCATCCCTTCCGTGAGGGTGGAAAAGCCGCGCATATCCACAAACATGATGGTGAGATCACGTTCGGCCCCCTCAGGGGTCAGGGCGGCGCTGGGGTTCTTCTCGATCTCCGCAATCAGCGGCGGCGGCAGGAACCGGGCGAACCGTTCGCGGATCGAGCGGCGGGCGCGTTCCTTGGCGACGTAGCCGAGGGTTGTGCCGGGGATATAGACGAGGACCGTGGTCAGCACCGCCATCACCGGGGTGTAGAGCAGCCCCAACTCCGTGAACGCCACCACACCACCGGCAACCGAGCCGCCGCCAAACGCGAGGGCCGCGCCAAGGCCGAGTAGCGGGCGCTCAAGCCGGTTCAAGATCGTCAGGGCAATGCCCGCCAGTGCCACAATCAGGATCTCCAGCCCCCGCATCCAGTCGGGACGGGTCAGGTAGCTGCCAGCGAGGATCTGTTCGATGATCTCCGCATGTAACGTCACCCCTGCGATCTGGCCATCCAGCGGCGTGGTGCGGATGTCAAACAGCCCCTGAGCCGACGAGCCGACAAGGATGATCCGCCCCTCCAACTGCGCCAGAAGGTCCGGGTCGATGCCATCCGCCTCCAGCAACGCGCCCACAGGGGTCACCCGTTCGGCCTGAAACCCTGCGTAATGAAGGCGGAAGCGGCCGTCAGCCTCCAGCGGGAAATCCAACGCGCCGACCTGCATGGCGGTGGCGGCGATGGTGCCGCCTCCGATCATGCCAGAGGCTTGTGTGGTTTTCAGGACATACCCCCCCGCGCCCTGGGCGACACGCAGAAGCTCGGCAGATAGCGACGGGATCAGCACCCCGCCGAAGTCCGAGACCATGGGAACGGTGCGGGTAATGCCGTCGGCGTTGCGACCAAGGGAGATGGTGCCGATACCGCTGGCGGCGT
>JAESTV010000250.1 GCA_016763475.1 Roseicyclus sp. | reverse complement strand
TGCCGAGGCGCAGATGGCCGAGTTTGGCAAAGCCAACATGGACGCCGCCAAAGGTGTTCAGGACAACATGCAGAAGGCATGGAAAGATATGGAAGGCCAGATGGAAGAGGCCCGGAAGAAGTTCATGGGCTGATCCTGGAAGGCCGATATGCGGCTGGCCAGGCACCGGATTTTTTCCTATCGTTCCGAAAACAACAGGCATGAGGGCGGAAAATGGCATTCTACAACCGGGTGGTCTACAAACGAGAAGCCAAAAAGATTTTCGAGAGTTTGGATCGGAGCAATACGACCTGCGCCGAAATCTCTGGAGCATTTGGCCGCGGGTTCAACTTCAAGACCTTTGAAGAGTTCCATTATCCGGACTTTGATATCTGCCAAGATGCGTTTCGCGACAGCGGCGGCAAGCTGCGCAAGTTTGATTTGGTGATTGCAGATCAGGTCTGGGAACATCTTGAACGGCCCTATGCAGCCACCAAGAATGTCTACAAAATGCTGAACAAGGGCGGACATTTCTATGTCTGCGTCCCGTTCTATGTGCGCTACCATGAGTTCCCGGTCGATTGTAGCCGGTGGAGTGCGCGAGGTCTCAAGAACCTGATGATCGAATGCGGCTTCCAGGAGGAAAATATCTTCTCCGACCAATGGGGCAATCTGGAATGCGCACGGCAGGATTGTGGCATGAAGTTCTCAAAATACGACAGCGAGAAGAATTCCCTCGAAAACAACCCGAAGTTTCCCATCGTCGCCTGGGCTATGGGGCGAAAGTAACGCGCCACAGGCTGTGAGCGGACAAGAAAAGAGCGGCCCGCTGGCCGCTCTTTTTGCATTCCGCATCACGTCTCAGGTCAAGTGGACGGCTCTGGCTCCATATCACCCGAAGGTTTGCCCTTTGCCGGCAGCTTCGGGATCGCCGTGATCGACGGGGTCCCGCCCGAAGACGGCGAGACATCATCGTCATCACCACGGTTCAATGCCTCACCGGCAATAACCTTGCCAATCTCATCACCTGTCAGCGTCTCGTATTCCAAAAGGCCGTTGGCCAGGCGATCCAGATCTTCACGTTTCTCGGTCAGGATACGTTTGGCGGTCTGATACCCATCGTCCACCAACTCCCGCACCTTGTCGTCGATGATCTTCTGGGTCGCGGCAGAGTGGTTGGTGCCACCGCCATATGGACCCAGAGGAGACTGTTGCTCATTGGCATAGTCGATAAAGCCAAGCTCTTCGGAATACCCGAATTGTGTGACCATCGCGCGGGCGATTTTTGACACTTGTTGGATATCGGACGCCGCTCCCGAGGTGACGTGCTCTTTCCCGAACACCAGCTCTTCAGCCACACGCCCACCCATCGCCATGGCGATTTTGGAGGTGTATTTGCGATACGACACACTCAGCTGATCACGCTCCGGCAAGGACAGAACCAGACCCAGCGCACGACCGCGCGGGATGATTGTGGCCTTGTGGATCGGATCGTGGTCCGGAACGTTCAGGCCAACAACCGCGTGGCCCGCCTCGTGGAACGCGGTCAGCCGCTTTTCGTCTTCGGACATGACCATGGAGCGACGCTCCGCGCCCATCATGACCTTGTCTTTGGCGTTCTCGAAATCTTCCATGGTCACAACCCGGCGGCCAATCCGCGCCGCATTCAACGCGGATTCGTTCACCAGGTTCGCCAGATCAGCCCCCGAGAATCCGGGGGTGCCGCGTGCAATGATGCGCAGGTCCACGTCAGGGCCAAGGGGCACTTTACGAGCGTGAACAGCAAGGATTTTCTCGCGGCCCTTGATGTCGGGATTGGGCACATGCACCTGACGGTCGAACCGCCCCGGACGCAGCAATGCAGGGTCCAGAACGTCAGGACGGTTGGTGGCCGCAACGATGATGACACCCTCATTGGCCTCAAACCCGTCCATCTCAACCAGCAACTGGTTCAGGGTCTGTTCGCGCTCATCATTGCCACCGCCGTAACCGACACCACGGGACCGGCCCACAGCGTCAATCTCGTCGATGAACACGATACAGGGAGCGTTCTTTTTGGCTTGCTCAAACATGTCACGGACACGGCTTGCGCCCACGCCCACAAACATCTCAACAAAATCAGACCCCGAGATGGTGAAGAATGGCACACTCGCCTCACCCGCAATTGCACGCGCCAGAAGCGTTTTACCAGTGCCCGGAGGGCCAATCAGAAGCGCGCCTTTGGGGATCTTGCCGCCAAGGCGGCTGAATTTCTGCGGGTTGCGCAGGAATTCCACGATCTCTTCAAGCTCTTCCTTGGCTTCATCAATGCCCGCCACGTCGTCAAACGACACATGGCCATGTTTTTCCGTCAGCAGCTTCGCCTTGGATTTGCCGAAGCCCATGGCCCCGCCTTTGCCGCCGCCCTGCATCCGGTTCATGAAGAAAATCCAGATACCGATCAGCACCAGCACCGGCAGCCACAGCGACAGAACACTCAGGAAACCTGATTGCTGTTGCGCGCGCGCTTCGAGGCGCACGTCGTTGGCCAACAGGATGCTGGTGGGTTCAGCGTCACCGGGTGCAATTGTGGTGTAGGTGCCATCACCGGTGGTGAACTGCACGTTCTCGCCATCCAATGTTGCCGACACAACAGCGCCGCTTTCAACTTGCTGCACAAAGTCAGAAAAAGCGACCGTGCGGTTGTTAACCTGGGACTGTCCTCCAGAGAACAGGTTGAATAAGGCCAGGATCAACAGAAACAGGATGACCCAGAATGCGATATTTCTCGCGTTGCCCAAGGCAGTTCTCCTCAAACGGGGGAAGGCGCGGGAGAACCCCACGCGTTTGCCCTAAGATAAGCGCTACCAGCCTGAGTTCAACGCGAAAGCAACGATGCGACAAAAGAGGCGGCACGTGGCGCAAGATTAGCGCTGAACCGAGGCTCTTTTGTGATCATGTCGAAGGCCACCAGACGGTCTGCGTCAAACAGCGCCGGACGCACAATTGCGGCATCGTGGGGGGGGTAACCTGCGGGCCGTTCCGGCAGTTGTTGCCACCCGTCCGGGCCAAGGGCACGGATCGTCAGGCCGTCATATTTTGTTGAGGATATGCGCCAACGCCGGTCCCAAACCGTTACACCCTCCAGGGTCACAGAATGTTTGCACACCGCGGCAAATTCACGTGCAACCCGGAACGTCGTGGGCGTCACACTGACCTGTGCGCCATGTAACGTGCCGCCAGCACCGCCAAGGATGCGCTCCAGCAGCCCCTCCAGCGCCTTGGCGCGTGGGCGATAATCAGCAGAGGCCACCCATTGCAGCGCCGCCGCCAGCAGGCGCAGTTGCGTATCCCGCTCCACGTCCGCAAAAACATCGCGCTCAAACAACAGATCACCCGTGGGTTTGCCCTCCCACAGGTCCTCAGACACACACCGCGCCGCAACCTCTGCCGCACGTGCCGCCAGCGCCACCTTCGCCCGCCCCATCCGGGTTGCGGTATCAGCCAAAGCCGCCAGATCCAGCCCTAACGAGGCCACAGCTTTGCGCGTCCGCACCCTCTCATATGAATCATCCTCGTTGGACGGGTCATCCACATAGGGCACCTGCAACACATCCACATGATGGCGCAATTCGGCACGGGTCTCGGTCAGCAGCGGGCGGATCAGCTGCCAGCCCCCGGCGACGCGGCGCGTTTCTGTCATCGCAGAAAGCCCCTCAACCCCTGAGCCACGCGCAAGGCGCATCAGCAGGGTCTCACCCTGATCGTTTTGGGTATGGGCAAACAGCACATGGGCCACGTCACCGCGCCACGCGCCGATCATATCCAGCCGCGCCTGACGGGCGGAATCTTGCAGGTTCCCCTGTTTGTCCCAGTGCCAGTGCAAGGTGTCGTGTGAATGCCCCAGCGCCGCAGATTCAGCCGCAACCATCGCAGCCTCCGCCGCCGCCTCAGGCCGCAAGCCATGATCCACAGTCACCACCCGCAGACCAACCCCATAGATACGCGCCCACTCATGGGCCAGCACCAGCATCGCCATGCTATCCGCCCCACCGGATACCGCGAGGCCAATTGTGGTTGGAAACTCCGGCCCCAGCAATCGGCCCATATGGCCGGAAAACCGGTCTGCCAGAGAGGTCGTCACACCAAAGCTCTCACTGGCAGCCCAAACGCCCGCGTTCGGCATCAGCTTCAGCAACGGACGCGGCACCGGGGTAACGCGCCCCGACCTCACCCAATGTGATACAGGCTTCCGCGGTCTGGCCAAGCTGCGCCAGTGAAACCCCAAGTGCGGTCAGCGCTGCAGGCGCACGTGGGCCATCGGTGGCGGCCGTGAAGCTGGCAAGGAAAGCCCGCGCCGCAGGGCTCCACCGGCCCTGATTTGCCTCAGCCTCTCCCCGTAGATAATGCGCGTCCGCTGACAACGGAGATCCGGGATAGGTCTCGGTGAACGCCTCAAACTGGACTGCGGCGTCGCCAAATTCACCGGCCTCAAACGCCGCATGGGCGCGGTCGTAATCCCCCTGCTCAGCCACCGCGAGGCCACTCCCACCTGTCGTCGGCAATGGTGTGGCCGCAATTGTGCCGCCGCCACCCGAAGCTGCACCTGTCGCGGGGGTCACCCCGCCCAAAGACGGCGTTTCCCCAAGCGAGCTGATGTCGCAGGCAGGTTCCAATTCACACAGGCGAAACTCCAGATCACCAATCCGGTTGGTACCATCACGCACCACACTATCGACATTGATCTGTAGTCGTTCGGTCAGGGACGTCAGCCGTGTGACTTCCGCCTCAATTGCATTGACCCGGTCCAGAGTTGGCCCGCTGGCACACGAGCCTGAGGCCCCGCCAGTGGTGCTCAACTCCGTGCGGAGGCGTTGGATTTCCACAAACAGCACCGACAATTCCTGCCGGATATCCGCAAGGGTCTGGGTCCGGTCCTGCTGCGCAACCACAATCGCAGGCGTCGCAACCAGCATTGCACAAAGGGCAAACGCCAGCCGCATCTTAGACACCCGCCCCAGCGGAGATCACCGTCACCGACCGCCGGTTCTGGCTATAACAGGCCTCGTTCGAGCAGATCTGCAACGGGCGCTCCTTGCCGTAGGAAATTGTGCGCAGACGGCTGTCGGGAACACCCTGGCTGACCAGATACTCCCGCACGGACGCCGCGCGACGGGCGCCAAGCGCCAGGTTATATTCCCGTGTCCCCTGTTCATCCGCGTGCCCCTCGATCAGGGCGGTGAATTCCGGGTTGGCCAACAGCCACTGCGCTTGCCCGGCCAGCACCACCTGTGCGGAAGAGGAGATGGTGGATTGATCCACTGCAAACAGGACACGGTCCCCCACAACCGAGTTGAAATAGGCCGGGCTGGTGGGGTCACCCGCACCGCCGGAGCCAATGCCGGAAGCACCGGCGCCGACATCATCACCGTTCAGGCCGCCTTGCGAACAGGCCGCAAGCGCAAGTGTGCCAATCAAAAGCGCCATACGGGCGGGACGTAGTATGGGGCGAAGGAAAGAATAATTCATATGCTCTGATCCTCAGATCTTGGTTTTTTTCTGTATATCATGGGTGACAGGCCCACGCCAACTATCGCTGTAGCGGTGACCATGCCGGGTCAGACGCCATACCAGGTGTTGCCACCCGTTGCAGGTTGCGGCCCGAAATATCAACGGAATAGACCGCTGGCGCACCGTCATCGCCGGGTGTCTCACGGGTGAACATGATCACCCGCCCATTGGGCGCCCACGTCGGGCCTTCATCCAGGAACGACGACGTCAGCAGGCGTTCTTCTGATCCATCAATGCGCATCACACCAATGTGGAACCGTCCGGCCTCCTGTTTGGTGAAGGCAATGTAATCGCCCCGTGGCGACCAGACCGGCGTGCCATACCGGCCGGTGCCCTGGCTGATTCGCCGCGCCTCACCCCCACTGGAGGACATGATATAGATCTGTTGGTTACCCGAGCGGTCACTCTCAAACACAATCCGGTCACCTTCGGGGCTGAACGACGGCCCGGTCTCGATCGAGGGTGCCTGGGTCAGCCGTGTGCGGGTGCCCGTGGCCAGGTCCAGCGAATAGATATCCGTGTTGCCGCCATCCTCCAGGCTCAGAACAACTGTCTGGCCATCGGGCGCGAACCGGGGGGAGAATGTCATATTGCCGCCGGGAATAGCCTCCAGCGGGCGGCGCTGCACGGTGGCGACGTCCATCAGATAGACCTGCGGGAAGCCGCTTTCGTAACTGGTATACAAAATCTGGTCACCAAGCGGCGAGAAGCGCGGGGCCAGAACCAGCGAGCGCGAATCGGTCAGGTACTGCACATTCGCGCCGTCATAATCCATGATCGCCAACCGTTTGAGGCGGGCGTTTTTCGGCCCCTCCTCAGCAATGAACGCCACACGTGTGTCGAAATAACCGCCCTCGCCGGTGATCCGCGAATAGACCTGATCCGCCACCGTGTGCGCCATCCGCCGCCAGCTGTCAGCGGGACCGACAAACTGCAAGCCCTCACCCATGGGGGCTTGGCTGAACACGTCAAACAGGCGGAACCGGACAACAAGCTGGCCATCAGCGCGCTGCTCAACTGCGCCGGTAATCAATGCCTGCGCGTTGATCGCCTGCCAATCGGGGTAACTGACCGGCGCACTGAAGTTGGTGACCTGAGAGATATAGGCATCCTGTGGGATCTGCCGGAACAGGCCGGTGCCCCGCAGATCAGCGGAAATCACCCGGCTGACATCAGAGGCGACATCACCTGCCCCCCCCTCAGCGATGAATGTGGGCAGGGCAAACGGCAGCGGCTCAATCACACCTTCAGTGATCTCCAACCGCAACGGCGGGGTTTGCGCGAAAGCGTACCCTGGCAATGCGCTTGAGGCTGCAAGCATTGATGTGGAGTGGATAAACGTCCGACGGGTCAGCATGGAAAACCTCCTGCCACTAACAAACATGGCGCGAGCGGGGAAAAAAGGAATGAATCGGGGCGCGTACACATCATTGCAGACGCACCCCGTTGCGATCAAACAAAAGCGTGGCGGGTGTGGTGGCGGGTGCATTTGCGCTGGCCTCCGCGCAGCCAACAAGGGCGGCATGGGCGGCCCGGTACGCATCTTCGGCAGCACTTGAAACAACCTGCGCAAACCCAGTCAGACGGATTGACGGGGCCGAGGGCATATTGGTCTGGTCCAGCGCCACGTCCACCGATATCCGCGCCGATTGCGCCTCAGGTGGCAGGTCAGCAAACCGCCAGCAAATCAGCGCGTCATCGATCATCCGCGCCAATGCGGCCGAATCCGGCGCGGGCAATTGGATCGGGGCATCGGGGTCAATCGGGGCGGCTTCAGGCGCCGGTAAAGTCGGCGCAACCGGAGGCAACACGCGAGCAGGCGCAGTGCCTGACCCGATGATCCAAACAGCGGCGTGGGCCTCTGCTAAGGGCTGCGGCGGTTGGGATGTGCGATCAAGGCTATCGGGGCCACCGGGAAGGGACGACGGCGGCAACGCCGACAGGGGAAACGGATCAAGCGCCGGGGCGGCAGCACGGATAAGGCGCGGACCCTGTGTCGGTTGTGGCGCGGCACGTGGCACCAGAACCGCCGACAACGTGGCGGGATGTGCAGCGCCCAACAGGGCAATACCATCCTGCACCACAGGTCCGGAAGGGCGCAAACGCGGCAAGATCGGCGTGTCCTCAAGCGGCGGGGC
Organism: Roseicyclus sp.; assembly: GCA_016763475.1. Classification (GTDB taxonomy): domain Bacteria; phylum Pseudomonadota; class Alphaproteobacteria; order Rhodobacterales; family Rhodobacteraceae; genus Gymnodinialimonas. The sequence continues at coordinate 5,754 of JAESTV010000250.1, read as the reverse complement.
GCTGAAAGCCACCGGCTGCACCAACGGTCGCGTCGTATTGAGGCTAGCGGGCAGCAAGACCGCCGACATGGCCGTCGGCTGCACCGACACTGGCGCCGGTGCCAGCGCCGCCACCACACGTGGAACTGGCGCAACTGTGGCCGGCTCCGGCAAGGAAGGCCCCGATGCGCGCGCCGCCGTTTCCCGGAGAGCATTCCCTGGCTCGGTGCCTGCTGACGCCAAGTCAGTCGCGGCCACGTCCGTTGGCATCCCGTCATCCGCACGGGGCAACACCCCTGGGGCGGGCGCCACAATTGTGCGCGCATCTGCGGCGATCTGCACCGCAAGAGCCTCGGCCAATGCCGCAACCTCTGAGGTTTGCTGGCGCGGCACGGGGCGTGTGTCTGGTACGGCTGTGACCTCAACGGGAGCCTCGATCACCACCTCTTGGGCTGGCTCTGGCACTGGCACTGGCTCAAGCGCGGGCGCTGGCGCTGGCGCTGGCAAAACCTCAGGCACCTGCAAGGCAATCTCGACCACCTCCAGCGCGATATCGGGGGCCTCAACAACCTGCAACGCACGAGGGCGTGGGATCGGCCGTGTATTGGGGTGTGCGTTGGGCACCACCTGCGGCGGCGCAACCAACGTGACGGCTTCGGGGGCCGTCAGCTCAATCGCGGGTGTCGGCTCAGAGGTAATCATCGGACCAGAGGCGGGAGCCTCCAAAACCGGCGCAAGGGTCTGGTCCGGCGTGAGAGTCTGGGATCTTGTCACCGCAATCCATCGGCCCGGACGTTCTGTCAGCAACGTCTGCGCCGCCAGAGGTGTTGCCAAGGCGCTGAAAAGGAGGACAAAACGGATCATCGCAAGCGCATCCCTTCCGGGTTGAACACCAATTCGATCCGGCTCCAGCGGTCATAACTTTCCAGCGGCAGATCAAACCCGTTTGCACCACAGCGAATGATGGCGCGGCGCGCGGCTTCGTACGCCTGGCGCGCCGCGGCGTCTGAACCGCCGGAGGTTTCAATCATCTGGATCGTGCCCGCATCTGGCCGCCCGTCGCGGGCCATGTCGAAGGCCAGAACAACGGTGGTCCCAAGAGCTTCAGTCGAGAGTGATCCAACGTTCCAGCAGGCCGAAACCGCCACTCGGAACCCATCACGCACGCCCTGGCTCAGCGGCGGGCCGGATGGCGCAGCGGCAGGTGCAGGGGTCGGCTCAGGTGTGGCAACGGCCTCCGCCACCACTGATGCAATTGCCGCGGCCAGCGGATCAACCTCTTCGGTCGGGATTTCTGGCGTGACCTCCGCCAACGCCGGCTGCTCTGCCGGTTCCTCAACAGGGGCCGGGCGCGCCGGGCGTGGTGTTGGACGACGGGACGCCGTGGGACCAAGGGGGGCTGCCGCAGGTTCTTCCGCTTCGGTCACAATCTCGGTTGTGGCCTCTTCGGGGGCGGTATCAGGGGTCTCTTCCGTGGGTGCCTCGGGGGCAACCTCGGGTTCCGTCGTCTGATCCAGAACCTCAGGTGCGGTTTCGACCTCGGGTTCCGGCAAGGGGGCCGCGACCGGGGCCACACGGGGCGCTGCATCAGGCGTCGGTGTGTCCGAGACAGGCGCGTCCAGCGCGCCGGGGGGTGGGGCCAACGCCGCAACCTCATCACTCACGATCGTTTCGGGGATTGGCTCAACCGGCACCGGTAATTGTTCCGGCGGCGGCGCGGCGGTTTCCACTGGCGCATCCTGCACCGGCGGCGGCGTCTCGGCTGCTGGCGTTTCGGGGGAATCTGTCACATCGGGCAACGCAGGGGCGGCGGGGCGCTCCGAAATCACCGGTTCAGGGGTCGGCTGCGCGCCGGTCAGCGCCTCGAACTCAGACACCGACATCAACGTCACACCCGTGACCTCAAACTCCACATCCGGGCTGCTATCAAACAAACTACCGCCAAAGGCCACCCATAACAGGAGGCCAGCATGGGCAGTTCCAGAGGCGTAGAGGGCCCGGCGCATCGCCTGTTCACTCCCCGGTTCCGGTTGTAACAGTGCCATCCAAACGGGGACCACCGGAATCGGTCACAATACCAATCTGGCGAAACCCGGCTGCATTCAACGCACCCATAACTTCCATTACCTGTGCGTGGGTCAGCCCACCATCGGCGCGCAGGAAGATTCGCGGGCTGTCCCGTTCAGCGGCAATCGCCTGCAATCGCGGGATCAACTCGTCGCGGGGCACTTCGGAGGTCTGCAACATGACGGTGCCATCCGCGCCAAGTGTCACGGTCAGCGGCTCTTCCTCTTCACTTGGCAACGCCTCAGCTGAGGTATCAGGCAGGTCAATCGGCACCCCCACCGTCATCAGCGGCGCCGCCACCATAAAGATGATCAACAGGCACAACATCACATCCACAAACGGCGTGACGTTGATCTCGGACATCGGCTTTGCACCACCGCGCCGGCCCCTGCCCCGCCTGCGACCTGATCCGCCTTGTGTGGCGACAGACGCTCCCATCAGTCCAACTGCCTGCTCAACAACGTTGAGAATTCGTCGGCAAAGCTCTCATAGGTGCCGACAATCCCGTCCGCATCATGGCTTAGCTTGTTATAAAAGATCACCGCCGGAATAGCTGCCAGCAGGCCAAGGCCCGTGGCCAGCAAGGCCTCGGCAATACCCGGCGCCACAACCGCCAAAGACGATTGCCCTGAAATTGCGATATCCTGGAATGAACGCATGATACCCCAGACCGTGCCAAAGAGACCCACAAACGGCGCGATTGCGCCTGTGGTTGCCAGGAACGTTAACCCATTGGTCAGACGGTTGCTTTCCCGCGCAATCGACACATCCATCGAGCGGTCCACCCGCTGCTGCACACCCGGAATCAACGCGCCATCGTCGCGCAATGAGCGCCGCCATTCCGTCATACCAGCCACAAACACCCTCTCGGATGCAGACCCCGGCGCTTCGGCAACCTTGTCATAGAATTCATCCAGCGGTTCACCGGACCAAAATGCGGTATCAAACGCCGTCGCATTGGCGCGCGCACGCCGGAACATGGCGAATTTGGAGAAGGCAATTGCCCACACCCAGACTGAGGCAACCATCAAGGCAACCATTACCAGCTGAACGATTAGGCTTGCACGAAAGAATAACGCAATGAGGGTAAAGTCCGCCTCTTGCGCCAACGCGAGCGTTTCCGTTTCCATATGTCTCTTGCTGTCCTCTGCCCGGCCTCAACACCGTCTTCAAAACGAACGGGCGCGGTTTATGTAGCGCCTCATTAAGGGTAGAGTTTATCAGCTTAAAAGCCCTAAGGCGAACACTTCCGTGTTACGCGCTGTCATCTGCCGTAAGGGCTGTGACTTTTGCGCGAATATCCGCCGAAATGCGGGCCGCACGCCCTTGTGTGTTGAGGATCACAACCTTGACCCGCGCCTCCAAAAGCAGAGTCTCGCCGCGAAAAACCCGTTGCGGCATGTCAAAACTGGCGCCTTTCAGGGTGTCCAGACGGGTTTCAACCACCAATTCGTCGTCATATCTGGCGGGCTTCAGGTAGTCGGCTTCCACCCGGCGCACAGCAAAAACCAACCCCGCCGCTTTCATCTCCAACTGAGATATCCCCGCCTCGCGCACCATCTCGGACCGGCCACGTTCCAGGTATTTCAGGTAATTGGCATAGTAGACGATCCCCGCCAGATCGACGTCCTCGTAGTACACGCGCAGAGGCCATTGGTGGATCATGCGGGCCTCGTAATGCGTGCAAACAGGCGTAATGCGTGGGAGGGATCATTCGCCGCCACCGGCAACACCGGATCATATGCGGCGCGGATGATGTCGGCGATTTCGGGCTTCAACACAGCGGGGCCATCATGTTTCAGGATTGCCAGCGGTGAGGAGGTCTGGAACGCTGTGTCGCTCCACAACACAATTGTCTGCACAATCTGAGACAGCGCAACCGTCTCAACCGGGGCGTCCGCCATGGCATTGTCCATGCGGATGAACACAAACGCGGCCTTGATGCCGCCGTCTGGGTCAAACCTGAACGAGCGATACTGGTTCGCCTCTGCGGTCTGCAAACGGGTGACGATGGCGCCCATATCCGGGATCAGCCGCTCGAGGCTCGGCGTTGTCGTCAACTCCGCCCAGTCGCGGATAAAAAACACCATCAGGTTGGCGCCCAACTCCGGGTCAGTTTCAGCCATCTTGTGATCGGCCAACGCCACCACCGCCTCGATGGCGCCCTTCAGGACACTGATTGTGGCCTCCTCGACGCCGAACACCACCGGCACAATCGGCCGACCCCAGCGGGCAAACAGAAACTTCCCATCAGCGCGGGTGAACAGCCGCTCGATGGCATCAGGAGAGGTCGGCGCGCTCAAAACAAGCCGCCCTGATCGCTGCGCTTGGCCTGATCGCTGGGTTTGGCCGGATCGCTGCGCTTGGAAGCTGTTCCCGACGCCCTATCGTCCCATTCCGGCGCATCCAGTCCCAAATGGGTCCACCCTTTGTGCGCCAGCATCCGCCCCCGCGGGGTGCGTGCGACCAGGCCCTGCTGCAACAGGTACGGCTCGATCACCTCCTCCAGCGCGTCGCGCGGTTCAGCCAGGGCGGCGGCGATGGTCTCTATCCCCACCGGCCCGCCGTGATAATTCTCTGCAATCAAAGACAGATAGCGCCGGTCCGCCCCGTCCAGACCCAGGGCATCCACCCCAAGGCGCGTCAGCGCGCTGTCGGCGATCTCTTGGGTCAGCCGTCCGTCACCTTCAACAACCGCAAAATCAATCACCCGGCGCAAAAGCCGCCCCGCGATCCGAGGTGTCCCACGGGCGCGCTTGGCAATTTCAGCGGTTCCCTTCGGGTCAGCCTCGATTTTCGCAAGCCGCGCGCCACGGGCCACGATCTTGTCAAGCTCTTGAATCGTATAGAAATTCAGCCGCGTCGGGATCCCAAAACGATCGCGCAGAGGTGTGGTGAGCAGGCCAAGGCGTGTGGTGGCACCAATCAGCGTGAAGGGCTGCAATTCAATCCGCATCGTACGTGCGGCGGGGCCTTGGCCGATCACCAGATCCAACTCGAAATCCTCAAGCGCGGGGTAGAGGATTTCTTCCACAACCGGGCTCAGACGGTGGATTTCATCAATAAACAGAACGTCTTGCGCCTCAAGGTTGGTCAGGATCGCCGCCAGATCACCGGCCTTGGCCAACACCGGGCCAGAGGTCATGCGGAACCCAACCCCCAGTTCCTTCGCCATGATCTGTGCCAGCGTGGTTTTCCCAAGTCCGGGAGGGCCGTGAAACAACACGTGATCCATCGCCTCGCCACGCATTTTGGCACTCTCGATGAACACCCGCAGATTGGCCCGCGCCTCTTCCTGGCCGGTGAAATCGTCCAGGGATTGCGGTCGCAACGCACGATCATCTTCGGCGCGGTTGTCTTCGGGCAGCGGATCGGGGCGCAAGGTGGGATCAGATTCTGACATCATGGTCGGTTATGGCAAAGGGATGCGCGCGGGACCATACCCCTAATCCTTCGGCGCAAGAAGGCGCAACGCAGTGCGGATCAGATCAGCCGTATCGCTGGCCCCATCCGCCGCTTGTACCACCGCTTGCGCGGCGTCCGCGGGCGCATACCCCAGGTTTTGCAGGGCGGACAGCGCCTCGGCTTGCGCACTCGACGTGGGCCGCGTGGGCAGGGGTGGATCGCGGGGCACATCGCGGGGCGTATCGTCCTCAACAACCACATCCGCAGGCTCCGCACCTGTCGCAGCCACCCCCGCCCCCGCAG
>JAESTV010000249.1 GCA_016763475.1 Roseicyclus sp. | reverse complement strand
GCCAGTGCGAACACCAGCCCCTCAATCACAAGAACCATGCCAAGGCCCATGAGTATGGCAATCCACATCGGTGGCGTTACTCGCCAGACGACTGCGTCAGAGAGTTACCGCCACCCAGGGCTGAGCCATCGAAATACCCGAAGAACTCGCTGTCAGGGCTGATCACAAAACTGGCATTCTCACCCAACGCCCGCTCGTAGGCCGCTAGCGAACGTGTGAAGTCGAAGAATTCCGTGTCCTGTCCAAAGGCTTCCGCAAAGATGCGTGTCCGCTCTGCGTCTGCCTCACCTCGGGTGATCTCAGCATCCCGCGCGGCGTCCGAGACCAGCTCGACCACTGTCCGTTCTGCCGTGGCCCGGATCCGCTGTGCGGCTTCTTCACCGCGCGCAATCTCGTCCGCGGCTTCCCGTTCCCGTTCTGCCCGCATACGTGCAAACGTGGCGTCGAGGTTTTGGGCAGGCAAGTTCGTCTGCTTCAGACGTACATCAAGGATGATCACGCCCATTGACGATGCACGGGCACGGGCCTGTGCAGTAATCTGCACCATCAGGCCAGCACGGTCTTCCGACAGGATTGTGTTGGACGTCACTCCGTCAGCACCCAGAACCGCTCGAATCCGGTCATTCAGAATGGCTTCGATCAGGTCGTCCGCGCGGCGGATACCGCCGATGCCAACGGCACGGTTAAACAGCGCGGTATCTGAAATCCGATACCGCGCAAACGCGTCCACAACCAAGCGACGATCATCCGAAGGCGTAACTTCGGTGGCAGTTGTTTCCAGCGAAAGAATGCGGTCCTCATAGTAGATCACGTTCTGGAAGAACGGGATTTTGAAGTTCATGCCGGGAGTGTCGATGACCTGACGGATCTGACCAAACTGTAGGACAAGTGCGCGCTGGCGCTCGTCGACCACAAAGATCGAGGACGAGATCAGCACAACCGCAAGTACGGCGATGGGGATAAGAAGAGTTATACGGCGCATCTTAGTTCGAGCCCCCTGTGGTTGTGGTGCCAGTTGGCCGGCGCAATTCGTTTAACGGCAGGTAAGGCACAACGCCTTGGCCACCACTGGCGGCGCTGTCGATGATGATAAGCTCGGTTTCACCCAAGACCCGCTCCATCGTCTCAAGGTAAAGACGGCGGCGTGTGACCTCAGGGGCGATCTCGTATTCGTGCAAGATCGCAAGGAAACGGCTGGCTTCACCCAAAGCTTCGTTCACCACACGGGCACGGTAACCTTCGGCCTCTTCCAGCAGCTGCGCTGCCTCACCACGGGCACCAGCGGTGACCCGGTTGGAATAGGCGTCTGCGGTGCGTTCCAGACGATCACGTTCCTGCTCGGCGGCTTGCACCTCCCGGAAGGCATCGATGACCTCCACAGGCGGGTCAGCACGGTCAAGGTTGATACGGATGATGTTCACGCCAGATTCGTAGCTGTCCATCGTCGACTGGATCAGCGCCAACGCCTGATCACCAATCAACTGACGATCCCGGTTAAGGATCGGCGCAAGCTCGGATTGTGCGATGATCTCGCGCATCGCCGATTCCGCAACCGCGCGGATTGTGGCTTCGGGATCACGCAGATTGAACAGGAAATCAGCGGGGTTGTTGATGTTCCAGACCACGTCGAAATCAATGTCGACGATGTTCTCGTCGGTGGTCAGCATCAGGCCGGCGTCAGAGGTGCCAGAGCGGTTGTTGCCAATCGCCTCGGTGCGTTCCTGATCGGTGCCAATGACTTCTGCCGCAAACAGTGGCCAAGGGGCCAGGTGTGGGCCGTCGCCGGTGATGCGGTATTCAGAGCCAAGGAACAGCTCCACCCCCTGCTCACCCGGCTGAACCGAATAGAACGAGGCATAAAACCAAGTACCAAACGCCAAAAGAATGCCGCCAATCCACAGGAAACGCGGCTTGATCGGCTCACCGCCGCCCGCGCTGCCGCCCGTGCCGCCACCGCGACCACCCATCAAAACGCGCAGCTGCTCTTGGCCCTTGCGCATGATCTCGTCGAGTTCGGGGATATTCTGCCCCTCACCGGGACCGGGGCGCCGGGGGCCGCCACCATTTCCATTGCCGTCGCCGTTGCCGTTGCCGCGATTTCCACCGCCGCCACCGCCACCGTTGCTATTGCCACCACCCCAAGGTCCGCCGCTGTTACCCGCCATGTGTTATCTCACCCTCTCACGAATAGTCGTGTTGTTGATGCCCTATATGGGGCCAAAAATCCGGTTTGCACCCATGAATGTGCGCTTTAGCCGCGCGAAAGCGGCCTCAGGCAGTCCGAATGGGGTCACGCATTGTTACCATCTCTTCCGACATCGTGGGGTGGACTGCAACCGTCCGGTCAAAATCTTCTTTGGTCGCCCCCATTTTTACGGCGATTCCGGCCAGCTGAATCATCTCACCGGCGCCCGGCGCCACGATGTGGCACCCCAGGACTTTCCGGGTGGCCCTGGAGACGATAAGTTTCATCATAACACGCCAGGGTTTGCCCGCAAATGCCGTCTGCATTGGTCGGAAGGACGTGCAGTAGACCTCAATTTCCTCCTGCTCACGCGCCGCTTCTTCCGTCATGCCGATGCTGCCATATTCTGGTGTGGTGAACACGGCGGACGGGATTAGCTCATGATCGACAGGTGTGGGGTTGCCCTTGAAGACCGTCTCCACAAAAGCCATGCCCTCGCGGATCGCAACCGGCGTCAGGTTGACCCGGTTGGTCACGTCGCCAATGGCATAGATCGAGGGCACACCGGTTTGGCTGTACTTGTCCACAACAACCTCACCACGCCGCCCCAAAGTGACGCCCGCCGCCTCCAGCCCCATGCCATCGGTGTTCGGTGTTCGCCCGGTGGCAAACAGCACTGTATCAAAAACGCTCTCGTGTCCGTTGGTGGATTTCACCCAAATCGGCCCATCACTGCCGCCTGAGGCCCGCACTTCAGATGAGGACCGCACTTCAGATGAGGACCGCACTTCAGATGAGGCCCGCCCCGAGGCGTGCCCACCTATGTCGCTGCCGATAGGGAGCGGCGTATTGTCAGCGCTCTCAGGCGCCATCTCCACGATATTGGTGCCCAGATGCAGGTCAATGTTCTGCTCGCGCATCATCTCGGCAATTAACCCACGCGCTTCCTCATCAAAGCCACGCAGGATCTGCGCACCCCGGTAGAATTGCGTCACCGCCACGCCGAGGCCTGCCATGATGCAGGCAAACTCACACGCTATATAACCGCCACCGACAATCAGCAGCCGCTTGGGCAATTGCTCGAGATGGAAGATATCATCCGAGACTATGGCGAGATCAGCATTCGCCATGTCCGGCCGGGTCGGTCGCCCACCGGTGGCCACAAGGATGTGTTTGGCTGTCTTCGCCACGGCGCCAACAGTCACGGTATGGGCATCCGCTACGGTGGCACGGGCGTCAAATATCTCGACACCCGAAGCCCCCAGCATTTTGCGGTAAACGGCTTCCAGCCGATCCAGCTCCTCATGTAAACGTCCGCGAAACACCGGCCAGTGGAACTCGCCGCCCTGCAGGTCCCACCCATAAGCCCGCGCTTCCGAGAACCCCTCCCGGTACCCGGCTGCAAAAACCATCAGCTTTTTGGGCACACAGCCTCGGATCACACAAGTGCCCCCCATGCGGCTTTCCTCAGCAATTGCCACACGTGCGCCTTGCGCCGCCGCGACACGTGCCGCACGCACTCCACCCGAGCCGCCACCAATCACAAACAGGTCGTAATCAAATTCGGGCATGGATGGCACTCCGTCAGACAAGCAAGATCGTGCAAATGTATTTCACATGGCCAAGCCCAACGCCAGAGGCCCAACCGCCCGCCCTCTCAACCGCCCGACCTCTCAACGGTTTAATGCAACCTACCCCTTCACCTGGCCAGAAATACCTCGGGG
>JAESTV010000248.1 GCA_016763475.1 Roseicyclus sp. | reverse complement strand
GTCAAGAAAAACAGCCTGCCCGATGAAATTGCCCCGGGGTTAGACCGGCTGGGCATCATGCTGCCCTATACGCCATTTTACCACATGATCCTGCGCCGGATTGCCCGTCCGGTGATTATGACCAGCGGCAATCCATCGGGACAGCCCCAATGTATCGGCAATCAGGAAACCCGCGACCGGCTGGCCCATATCGCCGATTTTGCCTGTTTCCATGATCGTGACATCGCCAACCGCATTGACGACAGCGTGGTGCGCGTTGATCTGGGCCGCGAACGTATCTTGCGCCGCGCGCGGGGTTATGCCCCGCAAGGCTTGGCGCTGCCGGAGGGTTTTGCCAAGGATATTCAACTGCTGGCCATTGGGTCTGAGCAGAAAAACACATTTTGTCTGGTGAAAGACGGACAGGCGATTGTGTCACAACATATGGGCGATCTTGAGGATGCCGCGACACACGCCGATGTGGCCCATAATCTTGATCTTTACGCGCGGCTGTTTGAACACAAACCAACCGTGATCGCCGTGGATCAGCACCCGCAATACCTGTCGACCCAGCGAGGTTTTGAAATGGCGGGGGATCGCCCGGTGATCGAAGTTCAGCATCACCACGCCCACATAGCGTCTTGTCTGGCTGAAAATCAACGTCCCTTAACCGCCGCCCCCGTGCTGGGCATTGCCCTTGATGGCACAGGGTTTGGCGATGATGGCACCATCTGGGGCGGTGAATTTCTGATCTGCGACTACAGCGGATATCGCCGCGCTGGCACCTTCAAACCCGTGGCCCTGCCCGGCGGCGCGGCGGCGGTCAAACAACCTTGGCGCAATGCCTATGCCCATTTGATGGCGCAAATGGGTTGGGGGGAATTTTCGATGAATTTCTCTGATCTTGATCTGTTTCGCCGCCTGAATGAGATGCCGCGCGACACGTTGGACGCGATGATTAAAGCGGGCACAAATACACCGCTTGCCTCATCTTGCGGGCGATTGTTTGATGCAGCCGCCGTGATCGCCGGCATCGCGTGGGATGCGCAAAACTATGAGGGTGAGGCCGCGCAACTGTTTGAAGCCGCGATTGATCCAGCGGCGCTTGATGAACCCCTTGATCTGGCCTATCCGTTTTCCGTACCGCTGACCGGCGGCGCGGGCTTGCCTTATATTGAACCTGTTGGTGTCTGGCGCGCCATGCTGGGTGATCTGGTGCTCAAAACACCCGTGGGCACCATGGCCGCGCGGTTTCATCGGGGGTTGGCCAATGTGATTGTCGCCATGGCGCAGCGCATCACCAATGACACTGAAATAGACACAATCGCCCTGTCCGGCGGCTGTTTTCAAAACGCAACATTATTCAAACTCGTGCATGAGGGGCTGGAAAATTCCGGCCTCAAAGTGCTGAGCCACTCGAAATTCCCGGCCAATGACGGCGGAATTTCCCTTGGTCAGGCGGTCGTTGCCTTGGCTGCCACCCAATCGGAGGAAAAAATATGTGCCTAGGAATACCAGGTAAAATTGTCGAAATCACCGACGAAACCCGCAAACTGGCGATGGTGGAAATTTCCGGCGTGCGTCGTCAGGTCAATGTCGCCTGCATCCTGAAAGAAGGCGAGCCGCTCAGCAGTCTGATCGGGGAATGGTCGCTGATCCATGTGGGTTTCGCCATGAGCCGGATCAACGAGGAAGAGGCCGCAGAAACCCTGAAAGTTTTGATAATGCTGGGCGAGGCGCAGGAAGAAATCAGGGCAATGCGCGAATCCGCGGTGCAACTTTAGGAAAAACCATGTCAGACAATAAAGACATTCTGAACAGCCTGTACCCCTTCACCGGCGAGGGCGGCACAAAGCGTGACATGACAGACGCGATCTCGAAGGCCTGCCTGGCAAAGGCCGAGGATCACCTTGAAACCGTCAAAGCGTTTTTTGCGGCCCAGAATAATCAGGTGGCCAAAGCTGCTGAAGTTATTGCCACAAGTTATCGCGCCGGTGGGCGGCTGTTGGCTATGGGCAATGGTGGTTCAAGCTGTGATGCCTCCCATTTGGCGGTGGAATTTTTGCATCCGGTCACGACGGGCCGACCGGCCCTGCCTGCGGTTAATCTGGCCGCTGATACCGCGATGTCGACGGCGGTTGGTAATGACGTGGGCTTTGAGCATGTGTTTTTACGACAAGTAATTGCCAACGGCCGCAAGGGGGATTGTCTGGTGGGGTTTTCCACCAGCGGCACCTCGGGCAATCTGCTGGCAGCCTTTGATAAGGCCAAATCTATGGGGCTTTCCACCATCGGATTTGCCGGAAAAGATGGCGGGGCCATGGCCAAATCGTCCGATGTGGATGTGTGCCTGACCATCGGATCAGACTCGATCCACCGCATTCAGGAAACACATCTACTGATTTACCACATCCTGTGGGATTTGGTGCACACATTGCTGGCCGACGGCCGCTGGGTGCCCGAAGTTGATGAAACCATTGCCAGAACTGGAGATACACAATGAAATATGCAGATGAATTTCGCGATCCGGTATTGGCCAAAGCGCTGTTTGCGCGCATCGAAGAACTGGCGGCAAAAACCGGTGCCACCAAGAAAAAACCGCTTAACTTCATGGAAGTTTGCGGAGGCCACACCCATTCCATTTTTCGCTATGGGCTGGAAAATCTGCTGCCGGACTGCATTGATCTGATCCACGGGCCGGGCTGCCCAGTTTGCGTACTGCCCATGGGCATTGTCGATGATTGCGTTGAAATCGCCCAGAACCCGAATGTGATTTTCACCACTTACGGCGATGCCATGCGCGTGCCCGGATCAAAAGGCAGCCTGCTGGCCGCCAAATCCGAAGGGGCCGATGTGCGCATGGTTTATTCGCCACTGGACGCGCTGGAACTGGCGCGGCGTAACCCTGACGAAGAGGTGGTGTTCTTTGGCCTTGGCTTTGAAACCACCATGCCCTCGTCAGCCTTTACCATTTTGGAAGCCGAGGCCGAGGGCATCGAGAATTTCTCGCTGTTTTGCAATCACATCACCATCATCCCCACCATCAAGGCGATTCTGGACAGCCCGGATATGCGCATCGACGGCTTTATCGGCCCCGGCCATGTGTCGATGGTGATCGGTCAGGCACCTTATGAATTTATCGCCGAGCGGTACAATCGCCCGCTGGTGGTGGCGGGGTTTGAGCCGCTGGATATCCTGCAAACCATCGTCATGTTGCTGGAACAGATCATTGACGGGCGCGCCGAGATCGAGAACCAGTATTCCCGCGTGGTGCCCGATGGCGGCAATGACAATGCCCTTGGCGCGCTGGCAAAAGTGTTCGAGCTGCGCGAGTTTTTTGAGTGGCGCGGGCTTGGCTCACTGGATCATTCCGGCGTGCGGATGCGCCCGGAATACGCGAGTTTTGATGCTGAAATAAAATATAAGACCCAGAACCTGAAAATCGCCGATCCGAAATCCTGTCAGTGCGGAGAAGTGTTGAAAGGTGTGATAAAGCCCTGGGAATGCAAACTTTTTGGCGATGTGTGTAACCCTGAAAACCCCGTGGGGGCGTTGATGGTCTCCTCGGAAGGGTCCTGTTCGGCCTATTATCAATATGCCGGTGTGCGCTCAAAAGCCTTGCGGGTCGAAGCGAAAATAGCCGCGTCATGAAGGATCAAACCGACACCAACCCCGCCCGTCGCCGGGGCGGTAAGCTACAGGTCAAAACGGTTACGATGGCCCATGGCGGCGGCGGCAAGGCGATGCGTGATCTGATTGATGATGTGTTCATCTCCGCCTTTGACAATCCCGAGATTGGCGACATGGAAGATCAGGCGCGCCTGACGTCGGACCTGCTGTTGGAACCCGGCGCGCAACTGGCCTTTACCACCGACAGTTTTGTGGTGTCGCCGATCGAATTTCCCGGTGGCGACATTGGCAAGATATCGGTGTGCGGCACGGTGAACGATCTGGCTGTGGGCGGGGCAAAGCCCCTGTGGCTGTCAGCGGCTGTGATCATCGAAGAAGGCACCGAGGTGGAATTGTTGCGCAAGATCGCGCTTTCCATGCGCGCGGCGGCGGACGAGGCCGGTGTGCATATTGTCACCGGCGATACCAAGGTGGTGGAGCGTGGCTCTGCTGACAAGATTTTCATCACCACATCCGGTGTCGGGGTTATCCCGCCGGGTCGCAATCTGAACGCCGGTCGGGTTCAGGTGGGAGATGTGGCGATTGTCAACGGGGTGCTGGGGGACCACGGTGCTGCCATTCTGACGGCCCGTGGTGACATGGCGCTGAGCACGGAAATCCAATCCGATTGCGCCTCGTTGAACGGGCTGATGGAGGCGGTGATTGCCGCCGCCCCCGATGTGCGCTGTGCGCGCGATGCAACCCGTGGCGGTCTGGCCTCGGCCCTGAACGAGATCGCCGAAGCCGCCGGTGTTGGCATCGAAGTTGACGAGACCGACCTGCCCCTGCGCACCGAAGTCAAAGGCGTGTGCGAGATCCTCGGGCTGGACCCGCTTTATCTGGCCAATGAGGGCACGCTGGTGCTGTTTGTGCCGCAAGATCAGGCCGAGGCGGCACTGGCCGCCATGCGCGGCCTGGAAGTCGGGAAAAACGCCGTAGCCATCGGCAGGGCGACACCGGAAAACCCCGGCACCGTGGTGATGAAAACCGTTTTTGGTGGCGGCCGGATCATCGACATGCTGGTCGGCGAGCAACTGCCGCGCATCTGTTAGGGGAGCATCATGGGATTTCTGGAGTCACTTGAAATCACCTCGAGCGGAGGCTTCTTGCTGCTGGGTTTTTTCGTCGGCATGATCCATGCGTTTGAATCCGATCATCTGGCGGCCATCAGCACCCTGGCGACGGATAACAAAAAACAATTGGTGCTGCGCGGGGCCGTCTGGGGGCTGGGGCATACGACAACCCTGTTGATCCTGTCCACGGCTGTGGTTCTGTTCAGCTTTGTGCTGACCGAGGCCGGTGCGGCGGCTCTGGAATTTGCCGTTGGCATCATGCTGGTCATTCTGGGGGCGGATGTCTTGCGGCGGATGCGAAAGCAAAAGCTACATGTGCATGTGCACAGCCACGGCGATCACACCTCCCACATCCATATTCACAGTCATGAAGCAAAGGCCGCAACGCACAGCCATACCGCTGATGACCACGCCCATACCGCCGGATTTCCGTTGAAAGCCCTGAGCATCGGTCTGGTGCACGGGGCAGCGGGGTCTGCGGCGATCATTGTTCTTGCGGCGGCCTCGGCTGGCAGCGCTTACGTGGCGCTTGGCTATGTGGCGCTGGTTGGTGTCGGCTCGGTCCTTGGCATGGCCTTGCTGTCCGCGGTGATCAGCCTGCCCCTTGGTATGGTGCCCAAGAACATCAAATGGCTGAATGTGACCGCCAGACTGGCCATAGCCGCAGTGGCGATAGCCTTTGGTGCAACCATCATGCTGGAAACCGGCACCCAAGCCTGGGGGCTGTTCTGATGCACGAATTGGGACTGGCCCGCAACATTGCCGCCATCATCAAGGAACACGCCAAGGGGCGCGCCGTAAAAGAAGTGCGGGTCGCCATCGGCCCGCTGGCCTGTATCGAAAAACAGGCGCTTGAATTTTGCTGGGAACTGGTCACGGAAAAAACCGAGATAGCCGGGGTCAGCCTTGGCTTTCTGGATGCAGAGGGCGACACATTTGTCGTCCGGGAACTTGAATTTATGGAGGACGCGTAATGTGTGGAACCTGTGGCTGTGCCGATCCGGCTAATGAAGTTTCGATGACCGACACTCTGACCGGGACCAAGGTGATTCTGAATGGCGGGCATGAACATTCCCATGACCACAGCCATGACGATCACCACCATGGCCACGATGAGCCTCATTCACACGGCCCTGGCGGAGAAATCATCCCGCTCGAAGTGGCGGTTCTCAGCAAGAACGACAAGTTTGCGGCCCAAAACCGGGGCTGGTTTGAAGGGCGCGGCGTTGTGGCGCTTAATCTGGTGTCTTCGCCGGGGTCAGGCAAGACAACCCTGTTGGAAGCGACAATCCGCATGATGGCGGGCAAGACAAAGATATCGGTGATTGAGGGCGATCAGATGACGTCCAACGATGCCGAACGGATCAAGGCCGCCGGCGCGCGCGCCATCCAGATCAATACTGGTGCCGGTTGTCATCTTGAGGCCGATATGGTGGCTGAGGCGGCAAAATCGCTGGATCCGGAAAAAGGCTCGATCCTGATGATCGAGAATGTCGGAAATCTGGTCTGCCCGGCCATGTTCGACCTTGGTGAACGGATGAAAATCGCGGTGATCTCAACCACGGAAGGCGAAGACAAGCCGATCAAATACCCCCACATGTTCCGCGCCGTGGAACTGGTGGTGATCAACAAAATGGATCTGGCGCCTCATGTTGACTTTGATGAGGCGACTTGCCGGAAAAACATCGCCACCGTGAACCCGAATGCCGAGGTTTTGTGCCTGTCCGCAAAAACCGGCGAAGGTATGGAGGCCTGGTGCAGGAAGCTTGAAGAAATTGCCGTTGGCTAAAGCGCTTTGCGTTTGATTTGAACCACCCTGGCCAATGAGCGCTGTAGTGAAGGCGTTCGGGAAATTTATCTTAGTCAAAAATGCCGAAACCTGCGGCCCTGTAAGCCCCCCCCCAAAAAAAGACCCCCGGCGACCGCAAATCAATACGGAGGCCGGGGGAGTTTGGGACACGTCTGGGAGGGGTAATCTTCTAAGGAGGGGCAGTTTTCCAAGGAGGGGCAGGAGGAAAGAGGGGGGTCCGGACGCCTAACCTGTCGGGGGAAACGGG
>JAESTV010000247.1 GCA_016763475.1 Roseicyclus sp. | reverse complement strand
TTCTAACCGGCCTTACCTGGGTTATGCACAAACGAAAAGTCGGTGAAGGCGATGATGCTGAAGAGGATCATATTTTGCGTCCCTCATTGGTGATTGTGCTGCCTCTCGCCCCGCTCGCCCCCCCTTGCCCTCACCTGCCCACAGGTCCACATTCCGGCCATGAGCAAGTTCAACCCATCCGACAATCCTGCGGACCCGTTCAAGAAGGCGCTGGCCGAGGCCACACGGGTGATGGCGGACGATCCCGATCTGGCCGTGACCTTTTCCGTCGACCCACCGGGTTTGACCGGTGATTCCGTGCGTTTGCCACAGATCAGCCGCCGGATGACCCGTGAAGAGGTGCTTCTGGCGCGGGGAACCGCAGATGCACTGGCGCTGCGCCACAAGTTCCACGACCTTGGCACTGCCTCCCGTTACGCCCCCCAGGGGGCGATGGCCCGTGATCTGATGGAGGCCATGGAAGGCGCCCGGTGTGAAGCCATGGGCGCGCGGAACATGCCGGGAACCGCTGGCAACATCGACGCCAAGATCGGCCATGACGCCCGCCGCAAGGGGTATGGCGATATCCGGGAAGCCTCGGACGCGCCGCTACCCACGGCAGCGGGGTATCTGATCCGTCACCTCGCAACAGGCCGCGATCTGCCCCCTGAGGCCAGGAACGTGATGGAGTTGTGGCGCGGCTATATCGAGGATCGCTGTGATGGCACGCTGGAGGGGTTGCAGGATGTCCTGTCAAACCAGACCGCTTTCGCCAAATTTGCGCGTCAGTTGATCGACGATCTGGGGTACGGCGACCAGTTGGGGGATGACCCTGACGATATGGACGACGACGCCGAGGACGACGCGGGGGAGGATTCCGAGGACGACACCCCTGACAGCACCGGCGAAGATGGCAGCGACGAGGAGGCCGAGGCCTCTCCCGAGCGGTCGCAGGAAGAGGAGCAGGACGCCTCGCAGGCCCAGGTCGATATGGACGACGGCGGCGATATGGAGGAATCCGAGGATCAGGAACTGCCTGATGGCGAAGCCCCGCTGGAGCCGCCACCGCCGTCGCCCCATTCTGATGCTGATCCGGACTATGCGGTGTTCTCCACCGAGAACGATGAGGAGATTTCGGCCGAGGATCTGGCAGAACCCCAGGAGCTGGAGCGGTTGCGCAGCTACCTGGACCAGCAGTTGGACCCGTTGAAAGGTGCAGTCTCGCGGCTGGCCAACAAGTTGCAGCGCCGTTTGCAGGCGCAACAGAACCGCAGTTGGGAGTTTGACCGCGAAGAGGGCATTCTTGATGCGGGACGGCTGGCGCGGGTGGTGGCGAACCCGACAACGCCGCTGTCCTTCAAGGTGGAACATGACACCGAGTTCCGCGACACGGTGGTGACGCTGCTGTTGGATAA
This sequence comes from Roseicyclus sp., assembly GCA_016763475.1. Classification (GTDB taxonomy): domain Bacteria; phylum Pseudomonadota; class Alphaproteobacteria; order Rhodobacterales; family Rhodobacteraceae; genus Gymnodinialimonas. The sequence goes on along the minus strand of JAESTV010000247.1, from coordinate 2,101 downwards.
CTCCGGTTCGATGCGGGGGCGTCCGATCTCGATCGCGGCGATTTGTGCGGATGTTTTGGCGCGGACGTTGGAACGCTGCGGCGTGAAGGTCGAGATTCTGGGCTTCACCACAAAAGCCTGGAAAGGTGGACGGGCGCGCGAAGAATGGCTTGGCCAGGGCCGCCCGCAACAGCCGGGCCGTCTGAATGACTTGCGCCATATTGTCTATAAGTCAGCGGATTCGCCGTGGCGGCGGGTGCGCGACAATCTGGGCCTGATGATGAAAGAGGGCCTCCTGAAGGAAAACATTGACGGTGAGGCGCTGGAGTGGGCGCATCGCCGGATGGTGAACCGCCCCGAGGCGCGTAAGATCCTGATGGTGATCTCGGACGGCGCCCCGGTGGATGACAGTACGTTAAGCGTGAACCCGGCAAATTATCTGGAGAAGCATCTGCGCGACGTGATCGCCATGGTCGAAAAGCGCCGTGCGGTTGAGTTGCTGGCGATTGGCATCGGCCATGATGTGACCCGCTACTACGAACGTGCGGTCACAATCACCGATGCAGAGCAACTGGCGGGGGCAATTACCGAGCAGCTGGCGTCTTTGTTCGAAACCGATCCTCGCAAGCGGGCGCGGGGAATGGGGATGAAACGCGCGGGCTAAAGCGCTTTGCGTTTGATTTGCGTCAGATAAAACGCAGAGCGCTGTGGTTGGGTTTGCGCCGTCTCTGGGGCCCCTTGCGGGGCCCTGCGAGCCGTCGCCGGGCGCCCTCACTCCGTTCGGGCGCGGGACCGTGGCAGCGTTTCGCCACCCTTGCCTCTGGCGCGTGGTTTTATCGGTGTTGGGGCCTCCGCCTTCGGCGGCAAAACCGTTTGTCAGGCAAAGGCAGCGGTAATATTTTTGGCAAGTGTGGTCAGGTCGGATGTGTCCGACCGGCTGGGAAGTGAGTGGTGATGTTCCAGAATTTCACAGCGGCGACGCGGCCCGAAGACGGGCCACCGCGTTTGATGGCTTTGCGGGCGCACTTGGCGGCTGCCGGGTTGGACGGGTTTCTGGTGCCGCGCGCCGATGCCCATCAGGGCGAATACGTGGCACCCCGAGATGAACGTTTGGCGTGGTTGACCGGGTTCACTGGATCAGCCGGGTTTGCGGCGGTGTTACCCGACGTGGCGGGGGTGTTTGTGGACGGGCGCTACCGGGTGCAGGTGAAGGCTCAGGTCGCGGATGTGTTCACCCCGGTGGACTGGCCTGAGGAGCCGTTGGAAGATTGGCTGATCGCCGCGTTGCCCCTTGGTGGTGTGGTTGGTTTTGATCCGTGGCTGCACACCCGTACCGAAGTGGCGCGGTTGCAGGCGGCCCTGGGCCCGCGCCAGATCAGCCTGCGGCCTGTTGCCAATGCGGTGGATGCAATCTGGGCGGATCAGCCCGACCGCCCTGAGGGCGCGGCAATGGCCTATCCTGAGGCGTTGGCAGGTGTGTCGAGTGCGGACAAGCGCGCGTTGGTGGCGCAGGCGTTACAGGCCGCTGACGAGACCGCCGCGGTTCTCAGCCTGCCGGATTCGATCAACTGGCTATTGAACATCCGGGGCCGTGATCTGAGCCACCTTCCCGTGGTGCAGGCCTTTGCAATTGTGGGTGCTGATCGGGCGGTCTCTGTGTTCTGTGACCCCACAAAGTTCGACGCAGTTGCGTTGGGGGATGGCGTCAGCATCCACGAATGGGCCGCGTTTGAAGGCGCGTTGCAGGGCCTCAGCGGGCTGGTCCGGGTGGATTCGGCCTCCGCGCCGGACGCGGTGCGCCAGATCCTGGAGGATGCGGGGGTTGAGGTGTCAGATGGCGCCGATCCGTGCCTGCTGCCGAAAGCGCGCAAATCCCCCGCCGAAATTGCGGCAACCAACCGCGCCCATTTGCGCGACGCGGTGGCGATTGCCCGGTTCCTGCATTGGTTTGACGATGCCGCTCCCATCACCGCCCCCACCGCCCCCATCACCGCCCCCGCCAAGACAATCCGCAGACTTCGCGTTTTCAAACGGCTGTCCGCCACAAAATATCCACGTTTGCGCAAAACCCACGCCAACAAGATTGTATTGGTCCAGGCCGAAATAACCGTCGCCATGGCCA
>JAESTV010000246.1 GCA_016763475.1 Roseicyclus sp. | reverse complement strand
TAAATGATGTCGAATTCGACTTGTTTGAACGGCGGTGCAACCTTGTTTTTCACCACCTTCACACGGGTCGCGTTGCCGATAATTTCGTCACGGTCCTTGATCGCACCAATGCGGCGAATGTCGAGGCGGACAGAGGCATAGAACTTCAACGCATTGCCGCCGGTTGTTGTTTCGGGTGAGCCGAACATGACCCCAATCTTCATCCGGATCTGGTTGATGAAGATCACCATACACCCCGAGCGGTTGATCGAACCGGTCAGTTTGCGCATCGCCTTGGACATCAGGCGCGCATGGACGCCGACCGAGCTGTCACCCATGTCACCCTCAAGCTCTGATTTCGGCGTCAGGGCAGCAACCGAGTCGATGACCACCATGCTCACGGCGCCGGAACGGACCAGCGTATCGACAATCTCCAACGCCTGCTCGCCAGTGTCAGGTTGCGAAATCAGCAATTCATCAAGGTTAACACCCAATTTTCGGGCGTATTGCGGGTCAAGCGCGTGCTCCGCGTCCACAAAGGCACAAACCCCACCCTTCTTCTGTTCTTCCGCAATCGCGTGAAGCGTCAGAGTGGTTTTGCCCGAGGATTCCGGCCCGTAGATCTCCACCACACGGCCCTTCGGCAACCCACCAATCCCCAATGCGATATCAAGGCCAAGGGAGCCGGTGGACGTCGATTCGATGTCCTTGAGGACATTGTCACCCCCCAGTTTCATGATCGAACCCTTACCGAACTGGCGTTCGATTTGGGCCAATGCGCTGTCGAGGGCCTTTTGCTTGTCAGCCGAGATACGGTCAGTCATGTCGAGAAGGTTCGCCGTTGCCATGGATTTGGATCCTTATGTCATGCCGCGGGGCCTGGCGGCAATGGGGCCAGCGTTGGGTTTCCCCCAAATCCGGCATATTGTTGTTCACCTCTTGTTCCCGCGACAGCTAGCAAACAAAACGAGAACAATTCAAGTTAAATCTTCTGTGCTGTGATAATTCGCTGGCAGGAGTTAACAATCAGTTACGAGAGTTGGAAAATGTGAGGTGAGCGGGTCATGTTGGTGTTCTGGAAGGCGCGATTGGTGCTTTTGGCGGTGCCCAAAACCGGAACAACAGCCTTGGAGCAAGCGCTGCTGCCTTATGCCGACACCGCAATCCTGAACCCGCCGCAGCAAAAGCACTGCACGGTGCGGCGTTATCGAGGCCAATTGCAGAAGTTTTTCGAACAGCGTGGGCAGCGAAAACTGGAACTGATGGCGGTTGTACGAGAGCCGGTGGATTGGCTGTCGAGTTGGTATCGCTACCGCGCCCGGGACGAGATTCGCGGCACCGCGAATTCAACCGCCGAGGTTAGTTTTGATACCTTTGTGGATGCCTGGTTAAACGACATACCGCCTGAATTTGCCAAGGTCGGTCGCCAGTCCCGGTTTGTATCCGAGGACAATGGGAGCATCGGCGTTGATCATCTGTTCCGCCACGATCAGCTGGATCATGCGGTCACCTTTCTGGAAGGCCGGGTGAAGGCGCGAATAGAGATCGGGCGCAGCAATGTCTCACCAGTACGGGACGTAGAGTTAAGCGCACATATGGATGTGCGATTGCGGGCCGAGGCACCTGAGGAATTTGCGCTGTGGGACAGCCTGCGGGACCGCTAACAGTCGGCGTTTAATGCAGCTGCTGGCGCACAGTTTCGGTCAGGTCGGAAAGGGAGAATGGTTTGGGCAGGAAAACAGACCCAGGCACACCGATGGAGCCTTCCTCCAGCGCATCCTCCGCGTAACCAGAGACAAATACGACCTTGGTATTGGGCCGTTCCTTCAACGCCTCACGCACCCATGATGGACCATCCATGCCGGGCATGATCACGTCGGTGACAAAGAGATCGATGGTCAGATCAGCGTCCGAGAGGGTCTCCAACGCCTCCTCCGCACTGCCAGCTTCAATTACCGTGTACCCGCGCAGACGCAGGGCACGGGACGCAAACGCGCGCACGGGCGTTTCATCCTCAACCAAAAGGACAACCCCCGGGCGATCATCAGCCAGCCGTGCGCTGGTGTCTGGCACCTTGTCAGCGACCACAATTGGGGCGGCTGCTTCCACCTCAGCCGCTTCATGGGCCGGGATGTAGATTGTGAACGTGGTGCCGGCACCCACAACACTATCAACAAAGATGTAGCCGCCCGTTTGCTTGACGATACCGTAGGCCATCGAAAGGCCGAGGCCGGTCCCTTCCCCGGTTCGTTTCGTGGTGAAAAACGGTTCAAAAATCCGGTTGAGTTTATCAGGTGGAATGCCATGGCCATGGTCGCGCACCCGGATGGTGACGTACGATCCCGACGGCACCACCGCTTGATCACGCGACATCGGCTCTGCCAGATGAACCATCCGGGTTTCCACGCGCACCTCCCCACCATCAGGCATCGCATCACGCGCGTTGACCACAAGGTTCATGATCACCTGATCAAGCTGGCGACGGTCCGCCCTGATCGGGGTCAGGCCGGGGTCATTGGACAATGTCAGGGTGATGCGTTCACCCACCAGACGGTTCAACAAATGTGTCAGCTCACCCATCGAGTCGCGCAGGTCCATCACCTCGGGTTCGAGGGTCTGCTTTCGGGAGAACGCCAAAAGCTGGCGCACAAGGCTGGCGGCTCGATTGGCGTTTTGGTTGATCTGCACCAAATCGGCATAGTCCAGGTCACCCTGATCATGGCGTAGAAGGAGCAGGTCGCAATGGCCGGTAATCGCAGTCAAAAGGTTGTTGAAATCATGGGCCACGCCGCCTGCAAGCTCACCAATCGCCTGCATTTTCTGGCTTTGGACAAATTGCTGCTCCAGCGTCTTCAACTCTGTCGCGTCATGTAGAACCGCCAATAGTGACGGCCCGGTGCCATCAACAATCCGGCTGAGAGAGATTTGCAGAAACGTCTCGTCCTTGCGCTGCTTGGCGCGCGCCACTTCTGAGCGATTGGGGACACGTTCGGCCAGTGTATCAGCCACCCAGTCACGTACTGGACGGCCAAGGTTCTCGACGAAATTTGACATCGGCCCGGTGACATCAGCATCTATGCCGAGGAGTTTCTGGGCATGGTGGTTGGAGGCCAAAACCTCCCCCTCTGCCCCGATATGTAACAGCGCCACGGGTAGGGCTTCAAATGCACGTGCAGCGACCGAGGCCGCTGGCGGCTCAGACAAGCCGGGTACGGCATAGATCTCCCGCCTGCCGTCTTTGGCGGACACAACAATCGGGATCACTTCAATCTTGCCGTCAGTGCCTGACAAGCTGGACCGCCGACCGGCGACAAGGGGTTGATCGGGGAAGACATCTTCCAACGTTGTTGCGCGCCGCCCCAACACGTCCCGCATCGCGGAGTTCATCGACAGGACAGTATCGTTGTGGCTGACAACCATCATCGGCAATCCGATCCACTCACCATGGCGCGAGTTGGCATCAGCCATATCATCAAGCCGCCAAAGCACGCCGCCGTTCAGGCGGTGGGCAGCCAGTCGAACGGTTCCGCGCGGTGTGACCACAACCTCATGGGCGGACGGGCGACGGGTCAGGGATGTTTCCTGCCGGAACACAACGGCAGCCGCGTTTGGCAACGCACCCGAAATCGCCCGCGCCATCGGCAGGCCCAGCCGTTCACCAAAGCGCCGCTCTGCTGATGCATTCTGCAACACAATCGCACCGTCCACGTCCGTGCAGAAACTGGGCGCGGGATCGTGCTGGATCAGCTCAAACGCTGCGCGAAATGTGCGGCGGACCCGCCAAACACGCCAGAGGTCGCGGATCGCAACAAGGCTCGCCGCCGCAAGGCACCCCCCCGTTACCGCCGTCAGGCCAAAGCGAAGCTCCGGCCCCGGCGCAAGAAGGGTGGCAACACCCGCAACCACACCCAAAACCAACAAAACAATGGGTTGCACAAAAGGTCTGATCCCGCGCACGTCAGCGATACGTTGTTCGGTGGCTTCGTCACTCACGTCAGAATTCGCCTCTTATTGGCTCCGCCGGGCTACGCGAAAGGCAGATGTCCCCCGTAAACTCATCCGCCAGATAGGTTAAATTAACCTTAAGACTGCATGAAAACGCGCCGGCTTGCGAGTCTCAGAGTCTGATTCAAAACGCTAAACATGATTACAATGGCTTGCGATTCTACGCGTGAGGGTTCTGATATGGGCGATGAGGATCCATGCCTGTGAACTTGCGATGGATTTCTCCCAATCCTTGGCCAATCTCCGGCAGCGGTTCAGCCACGCG
>JAESTV010000245.1 GCA_016763475.1 Roseicyclus sp. | reverse complement strand
TTCCTGTACGCGCGAGGTGTTCCGAAAACCGGTTCCCACCTTTCGGCTCGCGCTCTAGGGTCCGGCGATGAGTGAACCCTCAATCCTTGACAGCCGCGCCTCGTGGATGCGCCTTGGCCTCGCGCTTCTGGTCTCCCTGATCGGCAATGCCGGTATGTGGGCAATTATCCTGATGTTACCTGATGTGCAGGCCGAGTTTGGGGCCAGCCGAGCGGCGGCCTCACTGCCTTATACCGCGATGATGATAGGCTTTGCTCTGGGCAACTTCCTGATCGGGCGTGCGGTGGATCGCTTTGGCCTGGCGCTGGCGCTGGCCGGGGCTGCAGTGATGATGGGGATAGGATTCGGAGCCGCCGCCCTTGCCCCCAATATCGCGCTGCTGGCGGTTGCGCAGTTTGTCATCGGCTTCGGGTCAGCGGCCAGCTTCGGGCCATTGATCGCGGACGTATCGCGGTGGTTCCTGAAACGCCGCGGCCTTGCGGTCGCGATTGCGGCGTCGGGCAATTACCTGTCCGGGGCGATGTGGCCGATGATCCTGGCGGGGACGTTGGCGAGTGACGGCTGGCGCACCGCCAACCTGATCCTTGGGATCACCTGTATTGTGGTGATGTTGCCGTTGACACAATTGCTGCGCCGCAAACTGCCCGAGGCGGCAATTGCTACGGCTGAGGCCGTCGCCGCCGCCCGCGCGCAGGCAACGGGCCTGAGCCCGCGCAGGTTGACCATGTTGCTGGCCGCCGCTGGCATCGGCTGTTGTGTGGCGATGGCGATGCCGCAGGTCCATATCGTCGCCTATTGTGTCGATCTTGGCTATGGCCCTGCCGTGGGAGGCGAGATGTTGTCACTTATGTTGCTGGGTGGTGTCGCGTCGCGGTTGGTGTCTGGCCTGATGGCGGACAAGTTGGGTGGCGTCGTGACGCTGCTGATCGGATCAACCCTGCAAATGCTGGCGTTGTTTCTGTATCTGCCGACGTCTGGGCTGACGTCACTTTACCTCGTCTCGATGGTATTTGGCCTGTCGCAAGGTGGGATTGTGCCATCTTATGCGGTGATTGTGCGTGAGTACTTTCCGGCGCGTGAGGCTGGCGCACGGGTTGGTTTCGTCATCATGTCCACAATCATCGGTATGGCACTTGGGGGCTGGTTATCGGGCGTGATCTACGATGTCACCGGATCTTACCAAATGGCGTTCCTGAACGGCATTGCGTTCAACGGGCTGAACGTGGCGGTGATGGTCTACATTCTGATGCGATCACGTCCGCGACGGCCAGCGCACGCGCTTGCGGCCTAGGGCGATAAAACTCTTTGAAGAGTTTTATCAGAGCCTTCGAAGGCTCTGGGCGCGTGATTACCAATGGGGCGGTTTTTGATCGGATAGTGGAATGCTGCCGCTGTTGCCATTGGCCTCCCTCTCGGCCTCACGGGACATCAGCATTTCGACCCGCCGCACCAGGAGTGCAATCTCCACGTCCTGGCGCGCCACCACGTCAGACATCTCGTCCATCGCTTTGGTCAGATGCGCCACCTGCTCTTCCAGCCGCGTGTCGCCGTGTGTGTCCCCACGTTTGTCCCCGCCCGTGCTCCTGTGCGTGTCGTGTGCCATTGCCCTCGCCTCCTTGCCCCGGTTCGCCCCACCCGTTAGATGGTGCGCGATCTGATATGAAGGCGCGAGAGCCCATGGCCAAGCAGAAAAAACAGCCCCGTCCCAAGGCCGAGACGCCAAAAGGCTTCCGGGATTATTTTGGGGCGGAGGTTGTCGAGCGGCAGGAGATGCTGCGCAAGATCGCCGAGGTCTACCACCGCTACGGCTTTGATCCGCTGGAAACCAGCGGGGTTGAGACGGTTGAGGCGTTGGGGAAGTTCCTGCCGGATGTGGACCGCCCGAACGCCGGTGTGTTTGCGTTTCAGGAAGATGGCAGCGCGGACGGGGGCAAATGGCTGGCGCTGCGGTATGACATGACTGCGCCGCTGGCCCGTGTGGCGGCGCAATATCGCGAACGGCCCCTGCCAGGAAAAGAAGAGGGCCTGCCGTCGCCGTATCGGCGCTACACCATGGGTCCGGTCTGGCGCAACGAGAAGCCGGGACCGGGGCGATTTCGCCAGTTCTATCAGTGTGATGCGGATACGGTTGGGGCGCCGTCGGTGGCCGCGGATGCCGAGATATGTGCGATGCTGGCCGATTGCCTTGAGGCCGTCGGGATTGAGCGCGGTGACTACGTGGTGCGGGTGAACAACCGGAAGGTGCTGGATGGAATCCTGGAAGTTGCCGGTTGGAGTGGCGAAGAAGAGCGTGCATTTGTTCTGCGTACTCTCGATAAATATGACCGGCTTGGGGAAGACGGCGTGCGGGCCTTGTTAACAGGTGGCCGCGAGGACGAGAGCGGCGATGTCACCCTTGGGATCGATTCTGACGGGTGGCAAGTTGAGCTGGCATTGGATTTTCTGAAGGCGCGGCGAAACGGCAACCCGGAAACTCTTGAGCGGTTGAGAGATGTCGTGGGGACAAATGCGACCGGTGCCGAAGGCGTCGCCGAACTCGAACAGATCGCCGACCTTCTCGCCGCCCAAGGTTACGGCCCTGACCGGATCATCATCGACCCCTCGGTTGTGCGTGGCCTCGGCTATTACACCGGCCCGGTTTATGAGGCTGAACTGACCTTCGAGATCAAAGACGAAAAGGGCCGTCCACGGCAATTCGGCTCGGTTGCGGGCGGGGGCCGGTATGACGATCTGGTCAAACGCTTCACCGGGCAGGAGGTTCCGGCCACCGGGGTCTCGATCGGGGTGGATCGCCTGCTGGCGGCGCTGCACGCGACGGGCAAGCTCAAAGGTGAGGATGCGGGGCCGGTGATTGTGACGGTGATGGACCGCAACCGGATGGCGGATTATCAGACCATGGCCACAACCCTGCGCAATGCGGGTATCCGGGCGGAAGCGTATCTGGGCAATCCGAAAAACTTCGGCAACCAGTTGAAATACGCCGACAAACGCCGCTCACCTGTTGCGGTCATCCAAGGCTCGGATGAGGCGGAGCGCGGTGTGGTGCAACTTAAGGACCTGATCCTCGGGGCGAAGTTGGCTGAGGGCGCGACCCTGGAGGAATGGAAATCCCATCCGGCGCAGATAGAGGTGCCGCTCAGTGATCTTGTGGCGCAGGTTCAAGCCATGATCGCCCGTCACCAGTGACCTCAAAAGCGGACATCCGGGCCGAGGCCGAGGCGCTTCAGGCGATCTTCACAAATGCGGGTGCGGTGCCTGTTGACGCGCCGATGCTGGTCAGCGCCGACACGCTGCTGGACCTTTACGGCGAAGATATCCGCGCGCGGGCGTTCACCACCCAGGACCCGGATCGTGGCGAGTTGATGCTGCGCCCGGACTTCACCGTGCCGGTGGTGGAAATGCACATGACCGAAGGTGCGGAGCCGGCCCGTTACACCTATCTGGGTGAAGTGTTCCGGATGCAAAGCGCAGGCTCGACCCGGCCGACGGAATATTTGCAGGTGGGTTATGAGGTCTTTGACCGCGCCGCGCCGTTACAGGCGGATGCCGAGGTGTTTGCCCTGTTCGCACGGGCGTTGAAGGATATCCCGACCCGGGCTGTGACCGGGGATATGGGGGTGCTTCTGGCGGCGATCGAGGCGCTGACAACCACAGCGGCGCGCAAAGCGGCGCTGCGCCGCCATGTCTGGCGTCCACGCCGGTTTCGCGCGTTGCTGGACCGGTTCACCGGCACCGCGCCCGCACCCAAAGGTCGGGCGGGCTATCTGGACGTGGCGCACACAAAAGGGTTGGCCGCGATGATCGCCCAGGCCGGTCCACCCATCGGGCTGCGCACCACAGATGAAATGACCGCGCGGCTGGAACGGTTGCAGGCAGAGGCAGACGCGCCTTGATCGACGCAACTGAGGCCGAGGTGCTGACCGAGTTGCTGGCCCTGAAAGCTCCGCTGTCAGAGGCGGCTGATATCCTTGCCAATTTTGCCGTGGACTTACCCGGCCTGCGTGGCGCCGTGGATCGTTTTGCCACACGGGTGACGGCGTTGGCAGACGCGGGTGTGGCTATCGACACGTTGCCGTTTGAGGCGTCTTACGGGCGCACCCAAATGGAATATTACGATGGCTTTGTCTTTGGTATTCTTGGGCCTACCCCCGGCCAGCCGCCGCTGGCCACTGGCGGGCGGTATGACGCGCTGACCCGTGTTCTGGGTGGCGGGCGCGAGATCCCGGCGGTGGGCGGTGTGATCCGGCCAGAGATGGTGCTTGCGGCGCGGTCTGATATGGCACGGGGGGCTTTGGTATGATTACGCTGGGTGTGCCCTCCAAAGGTCGTTTGATGGAAAAGACCTTCCAGTGGTTTGCGGCGCGCGGGATTGAGATGCGGCGCACTGGATCAGAGCGTGACTATGGCGCGGAGGTTGCGGGGTTACCTGTGGCGCTGCGCCTGCTTGCCGCCGGAGAAATCCCACGAGAGCTGGCCGCGGGCCGTATCCATCTGGGTGTCACCGGCAGTGATCTGGTACAGGAGCGTATTCCGGCCTGGGATCAGGCGGTGGAGGTGCTGGCCGAAATGGGCTTTGGCCACGCGGACCTGATTATCGCGGTGCCTGCGTGGTGGGTTGATGTCACGACCCTGGATGATCTGGACGCCGTCGCCGCCGATTTCCGCGCCAGCCACGGTCATCGCCTGCGGATTGCCACGAAATACCACCGCCTTGTGCGTGACTTCCTGCGTGATGCGGGGGTGGCCGATTACCGGCTGGTGGACAGCCAGGGTGCCACTGAGGGCACCGTGGCCCACGGCACGGCAGAGGCGATTGCCGACATCACCTCAACCGGGGAAACCCTGCGGGCCAATCACCTGACGATTCTGCAAGACGGGTTGATTCACCGATCCGAAGCCACGTTGTTCCGGTCGCGCACCGCGGCGTGGGACACCGCCGCACGGGAAAGCCTGGTGGCAATATCTGAGCGTTTACAGGCGCTTACCTAAGAGGCCACAGCTTCGGCCAATTTTGGCTTATGTGGCGTTCCGGACACGGCTTGCGAAAAACCACCGAAAGCCGTGGTCCGGTTTCCCGCCAGTTGCGGAGCACAGTTTCGTTAACGTATTGTTAAGATATTAACGCAACCACCGGCAATTTCAGTCGGCACGACCATTTTATTAAAAAAACCTCTTTTGATTTAAGGAATTTTGACATGTTTAGACCTGCCATTTTGGCGGGTGTGCTTGCTGCACTCCCCGCCGTCTCATCGGCGCAAGGCATTGAATTTGACGGCGCCGTCACATTTGGCGCCGCGTTCAACTCGGGTGAGTTCGTTCCCGGCCTTGATCTGACCTACAACAACTACTCCATCGACTTCGACGGTGACCTGCGGTTCAGCGAAGAATTCTCCCTTGGTCTCGGCTTTGGCCTCACCTCGGGTGATTTTGATCTCGGCGGCTCCCCAATAAACGTTGACCTGCTGAGCCTGTCGGTTGAGCCGGAATATCGGTTCTCCAACGGCGCTTATGTGGGGGCCTATTACCGCATGAATGACCTGGATTTTGCGCTGCTTGGGCCGATCACTATCGGCATCGACACCACCAGCTATGGTGTGTTTGGCGGGTATGACTTCGGTCAGGGCCATATTGAGGCGTTCTACGGGATCACCGATCTTGGCAATACCGGGGCACTCACCCTTGATATTGTCGATTACGGCCTCTCGGGTGCTTATGAAGTGACGCCGGATCTTGAGATCTATGCCGCCGTCCTGCGCAGCGACATCACATTTTTTACCGTTGACCTGCACGCCACTGTTTTTTCCATTGGAGCGGATTACGACTTTGGCAACGGCATCGGGGTTTACGGCGCGGTGAGCGCTGCGAACCTGGATCTGTCAGCTTTGGGTGCGCCCAGCGATATCACCGCAACCGGCCTGACGTTGGGGGCGACATATGATCTGGCCCAGAGCGGATCGCTGCCGATGGTGTTAAGCGCGGAATACTCCCGCACCAGCCTTGATCTGAGCGGGTTGATTCCGGGCATTGAGCCTGACATCAACCGCTTTGCGGTTGGCCTGACGATCCCGATTGGTAACGGGTCCAGCGCGCCGCTGAACTCCAACACCCGCACCGCACGTGGCGATTATCGCTCGGCTCTGGAGTCGGTACTGCAATCGTTCTAAGCGATTGGAAATGATGGGAAAGCCGGGTGCCGCAGGGTGCCCGGCTTTTGCTTGTGGGTTGGGCAGGCGGGGTTTCTGCGGGGTCAGAGTACGCCAATCTCAGCCAGCGCGCTTTCCAGGTGCGGCGGCAAAGAATCCTGGGTGGCGCTGCTTTTTCGCAGGTCACGGGGCGCATCTTCCGGCTGTAGGTAACGCCAGCCCTGAAATGGGCGTTTGGGGGTGGCGGTCACAGGTGTGAGTTCGGGGTCCAGAACAATGCCGCAGCGCATGATGCCATCACCGTGGTCAACGGCATCAAAGCGCAGGATCTTCTGACGGCACAAGATGACGCCTTTGATAACCCAGTAAATCGAGCCACCGTTCAGAACCTGCTCGGCGCGTTTGGGCCACATCCGCGTAACGTGGCGCGGCAGGCCATCAGGGCCTTTGGCCCGTGGGGATGCCTGCCAATCCGAGAGGCCTTCGACGGTCTCGGTGCCAACGCTGAGTTTCAGAATATGTGTGGTGGCGATCACCAGTCATCCCCCAAGATGATGTGGCCCACAGGCTAACACGCCGGGCGGGTTCGGCAAGGCTTGGCCCCGGTGCTTTGCGATTTTCCTGTGGATGGATTGCGGATTGGGTTGTTCGGGTGTGAGGGCAGGACGCCAGCCGCGCCATTGCTGCGACTGGCCTAGGGCCGACATTTGTGTCATACAGCATACCTTGTAGAATCTCCTTTCTCCTACTCAAGGACTAGTGTCTGTGACCCGATTTGCCGCCCCAATTGCCGAGTCGATCTGGGACATGAAGTACCGCCTGAAAGAGGCGGACGGCACACCTATCGACGGCAGCGTCGAAGATACCTGGCGCCGTATTGCACGGGCTTTGGCGGCAAACGAGGATGACGCGGCGGGCTGGGAGGATCAGTTCTACGCCGCCCTTGAGGATTTCAAATACCTGCCCGCTGGCCGCATCGTGGCTGGGGCGGGCACCGGCCGGTCGGTGACGCTGTTCAACTGTTTTGTCATGGGCACGGTGCCCGACAGCATTGGCGGTATATTCGATATGCTCAAGGAGGCGGCGCTGACGATGCAGCAGGGCGGCGGGATCGGCTACGATTTCTCGACCATCCGGCCCAAAGGCGCTGCGGTCAGCGGCGTGGCGGCGGATGCCAGCGGGCCGCTGAGTTTCATGGACGTGTGGGACGCGATGTGCCGCACAATCATGTCCGCAGGGTCACGCCGGGGCGCAATGATGGCCACGATGCGTTGTGACCACCCGGATATCGAGGATTTTATCGCCGCCAAGCAGGACCCGGCCCGGCTCAGGATGTTCAACATGTCGGTGTTGGCGACTGATCCGTTTATGGCGGCAGTGGCGGCGGATGGCCCGTGGGAGCTGGTCTTCAAGGATCGCGTCTATCGCACCATGCAGGCGCGTGATCTGTGGAACCGGATCATGCGCGCCACCTATGATTATGCGGAACCCGGGGTGATTTTCATCGACCGGATCAATGCCGAGAACAACTTGCGCTACGCTGAGACGATCTGCGCCACCAACCCTTGTGGTGAGCAGCCGCTGCCGCCTTATGGCGCGTGTTTGTTGGGGTCGGTGAACCTTGCGCAGATGGTTTTGTCTCCGTTTGAGGATGACGCCCACGTCTGCGGCACGGCGCTGGCCAAGATCGTGGCCACGGCGATCCGCATGATGGACAACGTTGTTGATGTCTCGCGGTTCCCGCTGGAGCAACAGGCGCAGGAGGCGGCAGCGAAGCGGCGCATTGGCCTTGGTGTAACCGGTCTGGCAGATGCTTTGGTGATGTGTGGGTTGCGCTATGGCTCTGGCGAGGCGGCGGCCAGAACCGGGCAATGGATGGCGCTGATTGCAAATGCCGCCTATCGCACGTCCGCCGAATTGGCGGCGGAGAAGGGGGCGTTTCCGCTGTTTGATGCAGCGGAATATGCACGTGCCCCGATGGTGCAGCGCCTGGACGCGGATGTGCAGGCGTTGATCGCCGAGAATGGGTTGCGCAACGCGCTGCTGACGTCAATTGCGCCGACGGGGACAATTTCGCTGTTCGCGGGGAATGTCAGTTCAGGCATCGAGCCGATCTTTGCCAATGCCTACACCCGAAAGGTTTTGCAGACCGACGGCACCCGGACCGAGGAAGAGGTGGTGGATTACGCCGTCGCCAAGTGGCGAGAGATGAAAGGGGACACCCCCCTGCCGGAGTATTTTGTGAACGCCCAGACATTGGCGCCGTTGGATCACGTGCGCATGCAGGCGGCGGCGCAGCCGTGGGTGGACAGCTCGATCTCCAAGACAATCAACGTGCCCGCCGACATCTCGTTTGAGGCATTCAAAGACGTCTATGCAGAGGCTTACGCGACCGGCTGCAAAGGCTGCACAACCTATCGGCCCAACGATGTGACGGGCAGCGTGTTGTCGGTCAGCGAGGCTGAGGACAAGCCACAAGCGGGTGCGGCGGCGGGGGCTGCAACTGGTGAAGTTGTCTATATGTCGGAGCCGCTGCACCGCCCCAATGCGTTGGAGGGCAACACCTACAAGGTGAAATGGCCCGACAGCGAACACGCGCTTTATATCACCATCAACGATATCATGCATGGCGGCCATCGCCGCCCGTTTGAGGTCTTCATCAACTCCAAGAACATGGAGCATTTCGCCTGGACCGTGGCGCTGACGCGGATGATCTCGGCGGTGTTCCGGCGCGGCGGGGATGTGTCATTTGTGGTGGAAGAGCTGAAGGCGGTGTTCGACCCCCGTGGAGGGGCCTGGATGGAGGGCAAATACGTGCCGTCGATCCTTGCCGCGATTGGGGGCGTGATCGAGAAACACATGATCGCCACCGGGTTCCTTGCGGGTGAAGGGATGGGCCTGAAGTCTGACCCGCGGGCTGACGTGGTGAACCTTGGCCACCGGCTCGGTCCGGCGTGCCCGTCGTGTGGGCAATATGATTTGCGGATGATGGAAGGGTGCCTGACGTGTGGGTCGTGTGGGCACTCCAAGTGCGGGTGAACTGAGCCGCGTTATCGAGGGCATGGGATTGATCCACCGCGGCATTCCGGCCGTCAGTTTTGGCGGTGAGGGGCATTGGAAATCATTCCACTAACGTATCCCTTTGGCACAGCCCGAAGTTGCGCCTTCGACACGTGATCTGGTTGACCAAAGCGTTTTACCCTCAATCTCAATTACGGATGTTTTGCGCAGCGTACGCTCGGCGCCCGTTCAGCGCCGGTAAAACGCGCCTGTCACACCCGCCCGATCCCGGGCCTGCGCCAAGTGGCTTTGGGTGTATCCCGCGCGCCGCAGGGCACGCGGGAATGGGCCTCAATCGGCAGATACTGCGCCACATGCCCACATTCGGTGCTAGATTCGCCACAAATCACCGGCACAAAGCCGGAAAGACAAAAACAAGCG
>JAESTV010000244.1 GCA_016763475.1 Roseicyclus sp. | reverse complement strand
TGGCGAATTGAAATCGTCGCGGCGTTTACCGCCTTCACATGACCCACGGTGCGTCGCAGCAAACCGCGATGGATCGGGAACCAGATACGCAGCTGATCCGTGGTCAGGATCACCTCCGCATCGTCAGGCACCGGATCAGGTTTGCCCGACGGTTCGGCCCCCAACAACTTGCGTGTATAGGGGTGCTGAGGGTTGTCGAATATCTCGGCGGTGACGCCCTGTTCGACAATCTCACCGCCTTGCATGACACAGACACGGTCCGCGATGCGGCGTACGATGCCCAGATCGTGGGTGATGAACAGAAGGCTCATCCCCTCCCGGCGCTTCAGGTCAGCCAGCAGTTCCAGAATCTGGGCCTGAATGGTCACATCAAGCGCCGTAGTCGGCTCGTCGGCGATCAGCAGCTCCGGCCCGTTGGCCAGCGCCATGGCGATCATCACCCGTTGGCGTTGACCACCGCTGAGTTGGTGTGGGTAGGCCCCAAGGCGCGTCTCCGGGTCACGGATGCCGACTTTTTTCAGCAGTTCAATAACCCGGCCCCGTGCCGCCTGCCCCCTTAGGCCCTGGTGCAGCGACAGGCTTTCGGTGATCTGCCGCTCCAGCGTGTGCAGCGGGTTTAGCGAGGTCATCGGCTCCTGAAAAATGAAGCTGATGTCATTGCCGCGCACTTTGCGCAGGGCGTCCTCGGATGCGCCGATCATTTCGACGCCGTTGTAGATGATCGACCCGCCCAAAGTTGCGGACGTCGGCAACAGATCAACGCTCGACAGTGCGGTCACGGATTTGCCAGAGCCGCTCTCACCCACCAGTGCAACCGTCTCACCCTTATCAACATGAAACGAAACGCCCCGCACCGCATGGATCGTGCGCCCGTCTTGCGAGAAATCGACTGTCAGTTTTTTGACGTCCAACACCCTGGTCATGAAAACGTCTTTCTGGGGGGTCATGAAAACGTCTTTCTGGGGTCAAAGGCATCGCGGATGCCCTCGAATACAAACACCAAAAGTGACAACATGATCGCAAAGGTGAAAAACGCGGTGAATGCAAGCCACGGGGCTTGCAGGTTGTTTTTTGCCTGCAAGGTCATCTCCCCCAAAGACGGGTCGGACGACGGCAAGCCGAAACCCAGGAAGTCGAGGGACGCCAGCCCGCCGATTGTACCGGTTACGATGAACGGCATGAAGGTCAGTGTCGCAACCATCGCGTTGGGCAGGACGTGGCGATATATGATTGTCATGTTGCCCACACCAAGCGCACGGGCGGCGCGGACGTATTCAAAATTCCGCGCCCGCAGGAATTCGGCGCGCACCACACCCACAAGGCCGGTCCAGCCGAAGGCGATCATCAATACAACCAGAAGCCAGAAGTTCATCGAGAAAATCGTGGCCACAATGATGATGACATACAGTGTCGGAATCGCGTTCCATATCTCGATGATGCGTTGCAGAAGCAAGTCAACGAGACCGCCGAAAAAGCCCTGAATTGCCCCCATGAAGATGCCGATGATGCTGGCACAAAACGTCACAATCAATGCGAAGCTGACCGACAGGCGGAAGCCGTAGATCACCCGTGCCATCACGTCGCGGGACGTGTCGTCGGTGCCCAAAAGGTTGGTGCCCCGGATCTCTTCAGGCAGCAGGCCCCAACGGGAATCGACGGCGGGTTCCCCCTCGGCGTCCAGAACCGCGTTACCGCCCGCATCAAGGACCGGCACCTCGTAACGCCCGACGATGTTGGGCGGCGCGGGTGCGGTGCCGGGACGATCCACAATCGAGGAAAAATCGTGCGGCACAGGTGGCCAGATCATCCAGCCTTGCTGGATTGGATCACCGGCAAATTGCCCGGTCTCTTCAACCTCACTGATAACACCATCAGGGTCGTCCCAACACTCGCCCAACCCACCCGAAATGATGAGGCATTGCACCTCGATATCCCGGTAGACGGCCTCGGTGCGGAAATCACCGCCAAAGGCGGTCTCGGGGTAGAAATTGAAGATCGGGGTGAAATACTCACCCTGATACTGCACCAGAAACGGGCGGTCATTGGCCAGAAACGGTGCAAACATGCTGAGGCCGTACAGCAGCGCAAACAGCCACAGGGACCACCGGGCACGGCGGTTGGCCTTGAAGTTGCGCCAGCGGCGACGGTTCAGCGGGCTGATCCAGCCGCCCGGCGGCTCGGGTGCATACACAGGGTCAACGGGCGAAGTCGACGTCTCAGACGGAAGGGCCATCCAGTTCAGCCCTCCCGCGTTTCGAAGTCGATGCGCGGGTCGATCCACACATACATCAGGTCCGAGATGATGCCGACGGCAAGGCCGATCAGGCCAAAGACATAAAGCGTGCCGAACATCACCGGATAATCCCGGCTGACCGCAGCCTCAAACGCCAGTCGGCCAAGGCCATCGAGGGAGAAGATCGTTTCGATAATCAGGGACCCGCCAAAGAACACACCCACAAACACCGCTGGAAAACCCGCGATCACAATCAGCATCGCGTTGCGGAAAACGTGGCCGTACAACACCCGCCGTTCGGGCAGGCCTTTGGCCTTGGCAGTCATGACGTATTGCTTCTTGATCTCCTCCAGGAACGAGTTTTTCGTAAGCAGCGTCAACGTGGCGAAAGCCGAGATCGTGGAGGCCAGCACCGGCAACGTGATGTGCCAGAAGTAATCACCGATCTGCTGGATGAAATTCATATCGTCGAACCCGTCCGAGGTCAGGCCGCGCAGTGGGAACCATTGCAGGTATCGCCCCCCCGCAAACAGGACCAACAGCATGATCGCAAACAGAAAACCCGGAATCGCATAGGCCACAATGATGATGCCGGACGTGACACTGTCGAAGGTGGAGCCATCACGCACCGCCTTGCGAATGCCCAGCGGGATCGACACGATATAGGCGATTAACGTCGACCACAGGCCCAGCGTGAGCGAGACCGGCAGCTTCTCTTTCACCAACTCCAGCACCCCGATGGAGCGGAAGTAACTTTCGCCGAAATCGAAGCGCAGATAATCGCGCATCATCAGGCCGAACTGTTCCCACACCGGGATATCTTCGGCGACACATTCCTCGGCACCCAGATCCGGTTCCCCAAGGAAGCCATCCACACACACGATACGGGCAAAGTTGAAATCGACACGCAGGCTTTCCAGAAACTGCGGCGGAAGCCCGCGCGCGCCCTGATAGCCGATGTCAAAATCGTTGTCGCCCATCACCTCTGAGCCACCACCGGAGATCCCGGCAAAAACGTCACCATCCCCTTCCAGCTGCGCGATGACCTGATCAATCGGGCCACCCGGAATAAACTGGATGAGGAGGAAGTTGACCATCATGACCCCAAGCAATGTCGGGATCACAAGCAACAATCGTCTGAGGATGTAAGCTCCCATACCGGCTTAAAACGCACCCTGTTCGCGCAGGGCGGCTTCGGCCTCGGGATCGATCCACCAGAAATCCAGGAAGCCGAGGTCGTAGGGCGGAAGCGTTTCCGGGTAGCGGTACATGTCGTAGTAGGCGACCCAATGGGTGTTGTTGAACCACTGCCCCACTCGGATCACCCGGTCACGCAGCACACGGTCCAGCGCCACAACGGCGATATCCAATTCTTCGCGGGTCTCGGCATCCACCACAACCTCAATCAGCGCGTCTACGCCTTCGTCCGAAAGGCCGGGAACGTTGAACAGACTTTCATCCGCCCCAAGGGATCCGAAGTATTGGCGCAGACCTGAACCCGGCTCATACCCCATTGGGAAATGGTCGGTAATCATGTCGTAGTCACCGTCACGCTGGCGCTGTTGAAGTTGCGCATTGTCTACCCGGTTGAGGCTGGCATTCACACCTATGGCGCGCAGGTTTTCGACGTAGGGGTTGATGATCCGGTCAAAGAGCGCGCTGGAATTGAGGAATTCCACGTCCAGGGTTCGCCCAGCCTCGTTGCGCAGCATACCATCATCACCGGGGGTCCATCCGGCCTCTTCCAGCAACGCGATTGCGCGGCGTGATTGACGGCGGTCTAACGCGCGATCCGGGTCTGATTGTGGCACGGTGTAGACATCTTGGGTGAACACCGTCTCTGGCAACAGGTCACGCAGGGGTTCAAGCAGCGCCAATTCGGCCTCGGACGGCATGCCTTCAGCGGCCATCCAAGTGTTTTCCCAGAAGCTGACCACCGGCGCGTAAAGGCCATAGAACAACGTCTGGTTGGTCCACTCAAAGTTGAACATATGCGCCAGCGCGCTGCGCACACGGACATCCTGGAATTGCGGGCGACGCAGGTTGATCATAAACGACTGACCGCTGGCGATGGTGCCATCGGGCAATTCTTCGCGGATCACAGTGCCATTTTCCAAGGCCGGGAAGCTGTAATTGTTGGCCCACGCCTGGGACGAATTTTCTTGGCGGAACGTGTAATTGCCAGCGGTAAAACCCTCAAACGCCGCAAGGCTATCGCCGTAATACTCAATCCGGATGCTGTCGAAATTGTTGCGGCCTTGGGTGATCCACAGATCATCCCCCCAGTAATCAGGGTTACGGGCGTAAATCACACGTTGGCCCGGATCCACCTCATCCAACATGTATGGCCCGGACCCAAGCAGCGGCTCCAGCCGGCTGTCCTCAAACGGGATACCTGCGGCTTCGTGGCTGGCTTGGCTGAACACCGGCAGGCCGCCCGCGCTTTGGATACGGTCGCGCAAAGGCGCGTCGGGGTTGAAGTTGAACCGGATATTGCGGTCATCAATGACCTCGGCGCTGTCGATGGTCAGCGGGATCGAGGCCCGAAACGAGGGCAGACCTTCGTCGCGCAGGATCTCGTAGGAAAACAGCACGTCATTCGCCGTCATCAGCGATCCGTCCGAAAAGGCCACACCTTCGCGCAGGGTGAAGATCACGTAAGACCGATCTTCGGGGTAGGCGAATTCTTCACACAACAGGCAATAGGCCGACCCGATTTCATCTGCGGTGCCTTCCAGCATCGCCTCAAAGAAGACCGAGGACAACACCGCCGGGCGGCCCACACGGGTGTAGGGGTGCATCGAATCAAACGAGCCGGACGACCACGCAAAAGAAATCTCGCCGCCACGGGGAGCGTCAGGGTTCACGTAATCCAGATGTGGAGCATCAGGACCATACCGTAACTCTCCGAAAGTGGAGATACCGAACGAACGGATCAATCCATCTTCGCCCACGTTCTGAGCATTAGCAGTTGCGGCGAACAGGCCAAGGATCAGCGCAGCACCAGCCAGCGGCAGTGCGGCGGCGCGCAATAGATATGCAGCGTCCTGGGTTCGCTCGTGCGCCTTCACGGCGGCTTTGGAATGTCCTTGGTCCTGCATCTGCACCTCCTGTAAAACGTCACGGATATTGGACACACGCCAGCGTCTCATTCCCATAGTTATGGGTCAACAGACGTTAGAGACCAGTAGCCCCCCGGTTCAAGTTGAGATTCCGTGATCTGGAAGTGAACACCCTATTTTTCACGGAATTCGGGGAAAAAGAAAAAAAAACGCCGCCCAAAATCAGGCGGCGTTGTGAAGCGTGATGGTCAAAAGAGACCTATTGGCTTGCGAGGTAAGCGATCAGGTTGGCGCGATCTTCGACATCATTGATGCCACCAAAGCTCATCGCGGTGCCCCTCGCGAAACCACGAGGGTTTTCAAGGAACCCCGAGAGCCGCTCTGGCTCCCACACGCCGCCAAGGCCTGCAAGGGCATCGGAATAACCGAACCCGTCGATTGCGCCTACGTCAGCCCCAACAACCCCGGCGAGTGATGGACCCAGACCGTTTTGCCCGGCATTCAGCGAATGACAGGCAGAACATTGACGCCAAAGGCGCTCACCCGAACCCGCATCTGCACTGGCGTAAATCTCCTCAAACGGAATCTCAGGCTCGGCCTCAACCTCAGCCATATCGCCATCTGGGACTTCAACGCGGTAACCACTGACATGGTCTTCGCCATTGTTGTCCACATTAAAGAGGCCTTTGGCAGCCCAACCACCCAGAAGGTAGATCAGAAGGGCAGCGCACAGGGCGCCAACGGCTTTAGTCATCGTCATCGTGTCGAACATGTCGGCTCCACGGAAATATCGCTTGTCGCGGATATCTATTGTGTTCCGTCGCGCTATGGCAAGGTGTAGGGAGCGCGACGAAACGACCTTTTTTGCTTTTGGATTTGCCATGACCGACCGTATTGCCTTTCAGGGAGAGCCCGGCGCCTATTCCCATCAGGCCTGTCACGAGGCCCGGCCGGACATGGAAGCCCTGCCCTGTGCAACTTTTGAGGACGTGATTGCGGCAGTCCGTTCGGGTGCGGCGCGCCAGGCGATGGTGCCGGTTGAGAACTCTACCTACGGGCGGGTTGCAGACATTCACCGGCTGTTGCCGGAATCGGGCCTGCATATCGTGGATGAGGCGTTTGTGCGGGTGCACATCAATCTTTTGGTCGTGCCCGGCGCTGCTTTGGCTGACGTGAGAGAGGCCTACAGCCATCTTGTCCTGTTGCCTCAATGCAGCAAATTCCTGCGCGAGAATGACATCACGGGCCGCGTCAGCCCTGACAATGCCCGCGCCGCGCGTGACGTGGCAGAGTGGGGTGATGTGTCGAAGGCGGCTTTGGCGTCTGAGTTGGCCGGAGAAATTTATGGCCTCGACGTGCTGGCTCGCCACATCGAGGATCATGACCGCAACACCACGCGGTTTCTGGTGATGGCAAATGATGCAGACTTGTCGCGCCGGTCCGAGCGGATGATGACCACCTTCGTGTTCCGGGTCCGCAACATCCCAGCCGCGCTTTACAAAGCAATGGGCGGGTTCGCGACCAATGGCGTGAACATGACCAAGCTGGAGAGCTACATGGTCGACGGCTCGTTCACGGCAACGCAGTTTTATTCAGACATCGAAGGCTACCCCGACGACGCCAATGTGCAATTGGCAATGGAAGAACTGAGTTATTTTACGTCCGAGATAAAGATCCTCGGCACGTACCCCACCGACGATGCGCGGGCCGGCCACGGGCGGGACTGAGGCGGGCGGGACTGAGGCGGCATTTCGCCACGCTTGCGCCGCGTCGACCAACTGGGGGGCCAGCCCCCCAGACCCCCCGGGATATTTTTTGCAAATGGAAGACGGGGCGTCAGGACAGGCAGCCCATGGGATCTGCCTTTCGGGTTTCAAGCCAGTGGGTTGTCGGCGGGGAGGTGCAAAATTCCATGGCGCAGCCAAATGCTGCAACGGAACCCTGTTGGCGCTGCATACCGGTCAACAGGTGCCTGTAAGTTGCCCAATACGGCTTGCCAGAGCCAGCCGTTTTGGAGCCAATCTGATCGAGAGGTTTGAGGACCACATCAGGGTTTGTATCCTCAGTCACAGCAGCCACAACTGCGCCTGGGAGGGATGGCGGTGCAAGGGGCCTGCATGAAGCTGGCCAGCCGCGCAGCAAGCGATTTGGCCGATTTGGTCACGGCGCGCACGGACCGGTTGAACCACGGCCTCAAGCTGGAAACGGCTGATGGATTGTGGGCCGAGGCGCAGCTCGGATCATCAAGACGCCACCAACGGCCCGGAATTCCCGGACCAGTCAGCCCCGAACAGTCAGCCCCGACCAGTCAGAGCGTCAGGCAGAAGGGATAGAAACCCTCCGGGTTTTCGGCACCCATCGCTGTCAGTCCAAGGGCGGCAAGCCGCTTGGGGTGCCGGAGAGCGCCTTTGCCGGTCTCATAAATGACATCCACTCCACCAAGGGGCCGGAGAGAGAATGTCGGCTCGATCACCGGATCAACCGCCCGGGTCGCGTCGGATATGTAGCGCGCCACAGCGTCACGAACCGAGAAGGAGGTGACAAAGACCTCTCGTGCAGCAGCAGCAGCCCGCATATGCCCGCCGCCAGCGGCGCGGTAGGAATTTGTGACCACGATCACCTCGTCTTCGGGGGTGAGGGGGCGGCCATCGATAAGGCGCAAATCGCAGATCCGGGCCGGAGTGTCGTAAACCTCATCACCTTCGGCGCTGGTTCGTGGCGGCTTGGAGATGTCAATCTGGTAGTGCAACCCGGTGATCCGGTCGAAATTGTAGGAGGCGAATTCAGGGTCGACCAGCTGTTGGGGGCCATCCGCTCCAGGGTCGATCTGGCGATAGATGGAGGCAGACCGCTCTAGCCAATCGCGAATCCCCTGTCCCGTAATCCGCAACACGCTGAGCCTGTTGGGATATAGGTAAAGGTCCGCCGCGTGGCGCAGCTTCAAGGGACCGGCGGGCACGTCGGAATAGTTGCGCGGACCGGATCGGCCTCCAGCCCTGAACGGAGCCACAGCAGAAAGGATCGGCAAGCCGGCAAGCTCGGGTCGGGCGGCGATCAACGGGTCGGCCGCGTCCCGCTGCGCATCAGCCACAAGTTGCGTGGCAGCACAGGGCGCGAGGACCGAGAAAAACGTTTCAAGCGCAACGGCGCTATTGCCCAACGGGCGTGCGACGTAGGAGCGGGTGGCATTGTGTTCCCGAGCCATGTCCAGACGCAGTTTTGGGAAGTCAGACAACATCCGGCGCAACGGAACCGCGCCCAGGGAGCGCCGCTGAGTGGTGGCAAAGCTGACGGCTTGGGTTTGGCAAACCCGCCATCGAGGGCCATCATTGGCGCGGTCACTACCAGTTTGCTCGATCCGCTCCAGGACCAGGTCGATGCAACCCAAATGAGAGCCGAACGCGCCGGGTTGCACCATCGGAGCCGCAGAGGGAGCGGCCGAGGGCGCCCCAGAGTTCGGATCAGGGCAGCCTGACATCAAATGCTCGGGCCGGACCTTGTGGGTGTGACCGGCCACCACAGCATCCACACCCGGCAATTGCGCCACCTGAAGCGCAACATTCTCGGCACCCGGCGCAGCGTCCAGCGCACCATAGCCGGAATGAGCAAGGACCAGTATTACATCGGCTCCTTCATCCCTGAGTGCGCTTACCTCTGTCGCGACGGTGCTGACAATATCGTCAAACACCATTTGGCCTTGAAGGTGCGGCTTGTTCCACAGCGCCACTTGTGGCGGCATGGCCCCTGTCACGCCGATCTGCAACACATGTCCCTGGCCTGCGGCGTCAACGACGTGACGCTCTAGCAGGCAACGGCGTGGCAAACAGATTGTCCCGTTTGTGCAACGGGCATTGGCCGATACCACCGGAAACTCAGCCCCGTCCAGAGAGGCCACCAGGTGCGGAAGGCCAAAATCGAAGTCGTGGTTTCCCAATGTCGCGGCATCAAAACCCAGCGCGTTCATCGCTGCGATCATTGGGTGCAAACGACCAGACGGCACAATCTCGGCCACGGCGGCGTCAGCCAAAGGCGCGCCTTGCAGGGTGTCACCATTGTCGACCAGCAATACGTTGGGAGAGGCTTTGCGGGCGGCGACAATAATCTCGGCCAGATGCGCCAGCCCAACCCCATTGGCGCGTTTGTCGGTAATATAATCGTAGGGCAGAAGGTGTGCATGCAAATCTGTTGTGGCGAGCACCCTGAGGTGCACGTTAGATCCCGCCGCCGTCGCCTGCGCGGTTACAATTTGCCCTGGAAGGGTCATTTCTTGCCCTAGCCCTTAGTTCCGGACAAGGTGCCGTCCCGAATGGGAGACGCGAAGGGTAAGCGTCCGCTTTCAATCAGATTAATCCTCCAGCGTTGCGACTGTTGCGCTGATGCCATAGCTATGGCGGTTGCCGCTTACGGAAAGGTTACTCCATGCGCGATTCAGAAGATGTGACATTCGGGACGTCTGGCCTTGATAGGGCCGCCGCGCTGCGAAAGGACGACGGCAGATTGCGCGCGGCCTTGAAGAATGGTGCACCGGTTTTGCCCCTATGGCGCGGCAAGGTGTTGGTTGAGGGCACACCGGAGGCGGGAGATGTCCGTCTGGCCTTCCGCAAGGTCGGTGACTCGGTGCTGGCGAAGGCTGACGAAGCACCGATGCTGTTGGGGTTACATGAAGACGGCGAAACGCCGGTTTTTGCGCTCGATATCTCGGCGTGGACGCCGAAGACGGTGGACGAGGCAGCGGTGAATACCTTCCTTGACCCGTCCGTGCAAATCCACCCGGCAGAACGCCTTTCCGGCGCGGGGTTCCGGGAGTTGCGCGGGTTGATGACCCAGTTGACCCGCCGCGAGGCTGAGATTTCGGCGACCGCGCGGGCGATCCTGACATGGCACACAACCCATCAGTTCTGCGCCAAATGCGGCGCAAAAAGCGCGCCATCCCAAGCCGGGTGGCAGCGCGATTGCGTCACCTGTGACGGCGCCCACTTTCCGCGCACCGATCCGGTTGTGATCATGTTGATCACCCATGGCGACGCGGTGCTGGTCGGCCGCTCCCCCGGTTGGCCGGAGGGGATGTATTCGCTGCTGGCAGGTTTCGTGGAACCCGGAGAGACCATTGAGGCCGCCGTGCGACGTGAGGTGTTTGAGGAATCCGGGGTGCGGGTGGGCCGCGTTGAATACCTCACCAGCCAGCCCTGGCCGTTCCCGGCCTCACTGATGCTTGGCTGTCGCGGTGAGGCGACATCAACCGAAATTGAGATTGATCCCGATGAGATTGAAGATGCCCGCTGGGTCACACGATCCCAAATGCTGGAGGTTTTTGCCGGCAATACCCCCTCGATGTTGCCCGCGCGTGAAGGCGCAATTGCACATTTCCTGTTGCAACACTGGCTTGCCGATACGTTGCTTTGACCACAAACCGGGCTTGACGCGCCGACCCTGCGGCGGGCAGACGATTACCGGGGCAACACAAGTGGACCAGGCATGAAATTCAAGGTTTCGGAAGATGTGGACGCACCGGCGGATATCACCTGGGCGCGGTTTACCGATTTCTCCGGCATCGAAGCCGAAGCGCGGGGCCGCGGGGCAGAGCTTGCACGGGTCGGCAATTGGGCCGAACCAGCGATTGGATGCAGCTGGCGCGGGTCAACCAAGATCCGCGGTCGCGTGCGGCCGGTGGCGTCCGAAATATCCGCCCTCAGCGGGCCAGATCGGTGTGAGATCATAACCACCGTCGGCGGCATGGAGGCTATCTACGAGATGACGTTTCTTTCGTTGCGCCCCGACATGACGCGGGTGCAGGTGGTGTTGGACATGTCCGCCAACACCCTGACCGCACGGCTGGCATTACAGACGCTGAAACTGGCGCGCGGCCGGGTGATGCAACGCTTGCAGGGTTTGTTGGCGCGACAGGGAAATCTGGCCGAAGACGACTACCGCCGCGCGCAGGCGTGAGCGCGGCTAAGAGCAGGCGTGAGCGCAGGCCAGAGCCTTGCAAGGCTCTGATAAGGCTTTTCCAAAAGCCTTAGGTCGCGCGTGGATCAGGTGATGTGCAGTGTGCAGTGTGCAGTGTGCAGTTCTACAACGCAAGCTCCGGCACTTCGAAGCAAATAACCGGGTCAGCGCCGCGTTGGGTCACCTAACCCTCCAGCAATACGGCAAGCGCGTGCCGGGACTTCGTGACATCCGCCAGCGAGAAACGATCAAGCGTTGCAAAGAACGCGTCCTGGGCCTCGGTCAAAACCGCGCGTAATCCGCAGGCAGGCAGGATCAGGCAAGATTTGTCTGCCCCAAGGCATTCGACCACAGATTCATTGCGCCTCATCGCTCGGACAACATCACCGATAAAGACCTGGTCAGCGGGGCGTGCGAGGGTAAGCCCGCCTTTGCGGCCCCTTTCCGAGGTAACAAACCCTTCATACGCAAGCCGGGTCGCGATTTTCGACAAGTGGTTTTCCGACAACCCATAGATGTCGGCGATCTTTGAGGTTGGCACCCGCGCAGGGGCCTGTACCGCCAACATCATCAGAATGCGCAGGGCGTAATCAGTGAATTTATCCAGCTGCATGTAATTTATTTAGCATTTGAAATGCGGAATTAAAAGCACTAGATGATGGATCATATGAATGCTCATTGAGGGGCGAAGTGATGAAACTGTCTGAAGCGTTTCTATGGCCGGGAACAAAAGTTTGCGAACGCCTTGGTATCGACCCGGAATCGGATGCGGGGTTGATCCGCTGGATGATCAACACGCTGTTCTACCTTGTGATAAGCCTGATTGTCCTCTGGGTCGTTGTGTTTTGATCGCCGCCGCCTAGTTCCACACCTGAGGTGGGAATTGAGCCAAGGGCCGACCCGCTGAAAGCAACAAGGCTGGGGAGCCCAACGTGACTGCGGCGTGACTGCGGCGTGGACAACAAGACTCCCGCCACGGCGGACTGCACAGGGGAAGTGCCCCGGCACGTGTGGTTGCCCGGCGGCCCAACTCCCCGAAGGCCCGCCACCACAACACCATCCTATCTGGGGCATTCAAACGTC